>VGER01000053.1 GCA_016869235.1 Alphaproteobacteria bacterium
GACACGCGGCACTCCGCGCGGCTTGTTGGGAAGCAGCGGAGCGATCAACGCCCACTCCCCGTCGCTGAGATCGAAGCGCGCCATCGTCAAGCTCCCACAGTTTGGAAGCTTGAATCACAGCCGGCCCTTAAAGGGAATCCCTTTTATGGGTACAGGACCTAGCACCCATGGCCAAGAATTCTGACGACAGCCGGGTGCTCGTCGCGCAGAACCGCAAAGCCCGCCACGACTACTTCATCGAGGACAAGCTCGAGGCCGGCATCATGCTGACCGGCAGCGAGGTGAAGTCCCTGCGCCAGGGCAAGGCCTCCATCGGCGAGGCGTTCGCCGAGGCGGACAAAGACGGATCGTTCCACCTGATCAATGCGCACATCTCGGAGTACGCGCCGGCGGCGCGCTTCGGCCACCAGCCGAAACGCCAGCGCAAGCTCCTGCTACACCGCCGCCAGATCGACAAGCTCACCGGCGCGGTGGCCGAGAAGGGCATGACCATCGTGCCGCTGTCGATGTACTTCAACGAGCGCGGCATCTGTAAGGTCGAGCTCGGCCTCGCGCGCGGCAAGAAGCAGCACGACAAGCGCGCCACCGAGGCCTCGCGCGACTGGGACCGCGAGAAGCAGCGTCTGCTGCGCAAGGGGTAGGCCCCTCCCTGTGCTCAGGACGAGGCTTCTGTGCGCAGCTGGTCTTTCACCCGCTCCATCGCCGCGTCGAACATCGCCGGCGTCAGCCGGCCGGTGTTCAGGTTGTAGCGCGAGCAGTGGTAGCTGTTGACCAGCGTGTGCGCTCCAATCGCGTGGGATGCGCCGTGCGCGAACGCCGGCGGCGGCTTGCAGCCGAGCGTGCGCGCCACCGCGTCGTGGGCGATGCGGCCGAGCGCCAGGATCGTCACCAGGTTCGGCATCGCGGCGATCTCGCGCACCAGGTACGTGCCGCTGCAGGTCGCGACCTCCTTCGGCGTCGGCTTGTTCTCCGGCGGCAGGCAGCGCGCGGCGTTGGAGATGCGGCAGTCCACCAGCTCCAGGCCGTCGTGCGGGTCGGCGCGGTAGGTGCCGCGCGCGAAGCCGTGCTCAAGCAGCTTGGGATACAAAAGCTCGCCGGCGCCGTCGCCGGTGAACGGCCGGCCGGTGCGGTTGGCGCCGTTGCGTCCCGGCGCCAGTCCCACGATCAGCAGCTGCGCCGTCAGCAACCCGAACGCCGGCACCGGCGCGTTGTGCCAGCCGGGCTCCTCGGCGCGCAGGGCGAGGCGCGTCGCCACCAGGCGCGGGCACAGCGGGCAGTCGCGCGGCGGCTCGTGCGGTGGTTGTGACGGGAGCCGCGCGGGCATGGGCACGCCCTCGCACGTGGCGGCGCGGGCGTCAACCGCTAGGCGGCGTCGCCGGTCTGCGGTTCGCCAAACGCGGCGATCGTGTCCCGCACCATCTGGCGCACGCACCAGCGCGCATATGTGCGTCCGAGGAGAGCGCTGGCGACGCGCGCGAGCCATCCATGGGGGCGCGCATAGTCGATGGACACGCGCACCAGCGTCGCCGACGCCAGCGGCGACACGTCGAAGCTCATGCGATAGGGGCCGATCACCAGGAGGCGGGGCTCGCCGATGGTCCGCCACTCCTTGCGGTGCGGCGGCAGGTATTCCGTGACCACCTCGTCGACGAACAGCCGCATGCCAAGCACGCGCCCGCCGAGGCGGATGTGCGAGCCAACCGCGCGAGCGCCAAGCGCGTCGGCCTCGATGGACATCGTGCTGCCCGCCATCATCCACGAGCGCTTGCTCATGTGGCCCGACAGGCGGCGGTGGTCGTCGAGGAACGCGAATACCCTTTCCAGGGGCGCGGCGACGACGGCGGCGAAGTCCTCTTGCAGCGGCAGCGCGGCGGCGGCGCCTCCCGCCAGCATTTCCACGGTTATGGCGCCTCCTCCGGGACAAGGCAAGCCGGCGCCAGGGTACGGCCGGCCGCCTCCGCGAACATCCGCGCGAACGGCTACGCACAACTCCGTACCTGCTACCTTGCCGCCGCGATGATCCTCATCGGATTGGGCGCCAACCTACCGAGCCGTTTCGGCCCGCCGAGCGCGACGCTCGCCACCGCCCTCGACCAGCTGGCGCGCCGCGGCGTGCGCGTGGTGCGCCGCTCGCGCTGGTACACCAGCCCGCCCGAGCCGGTCTCGGACCAGCCCTGGTACACCAACGGCGTGGCGCTGGTCGAAACGACGCTATCGCCGGAAGAGCTGCTTGCCGCGCTGCTCGACGTCGAGCAGGCGCTGGGCCGCGAGCGCGTCGCCGACCGGAAGAACACGCCGCGCACGGTCGACCTCGACCTGCTCGCCTACGGCGACCGCGTGCATGGTGCGGGATCCGAGCTCGTGCTGCCGCATCCGCGCATGCACGCGCGCGCGTTCGTGCTGCATCCGCTCGCCGAGGTGGCGCCCGGCTGGGTCCACCCGACGACGGGCCGCACGGTGGAGGAGCTGATCGCCGCGCTACCGCCCAACGCCCGCGCCCTGCCGGTCGGCTGATCTATCCCATTATTCCGGCCGCGCGGGCTTGAACGTCACGGGTGCGCGCCACACATCTCGTCGCATGAAGAATTCGGTTCGGGTAGCCGGCGCCGTCGCGCTCGGCCTGCTCGTGGCGTGCGGCCCCCACGTGCCGCCGCAGACCATGTTCGCGCGCTTCTCCAGCTACGTGGATCCGGCCTATCGCGGCACCACCCGGCCGGTGCCGCGCGCCGTCCTCGTCGCCGCGCCCAAGATGAGCATCGAGTCGCGCCGCGCCGTCGAGACGGCGATGGCCGGCGCGCTGCGCGTGTGCGGCATCGAGCCGGTGCTCGGCATGGACGTATTCCCGCCCACGCGCGGCGTCCCGAACGAGACCGAGGTCGCCGACGAGCTGCGCGCGCGCGGCCTCGACTACGCTCTGGTGTTCGAGCCCACCGAGGAGTCGGTGCAGACGCGGACCGGCACGCACAACGTGCCCGTCACCACCACCGATTGGTTTTTCGTCGGCGGCCGTTGGCGCGAGGTCGAGGTGCGCACCACCGTCCCGCAGCAGTACAACGTGCGCCTGCCGGAGCGGAACTACGTCGCCGAGCTGATGACGCCGGCCGCCACCAAGGCGTGGCGCGCCGAGGGCGCGGCACGCTCGACTTCGTTTCAGAACAGCTTCACCGATCTCGCCGCCACCGCGGCCACCGCGGTCGTGGAGCAGATGCAGCGCGACGGCATTGTGCCGCCGCCACCGCCGCCCCCCGGCGCGCCCGGGACCACGACGGCGACGACCAACCGCCCGCTGCCCCCGCCGCCGCAGTAGCGACGACTGTTCCGCTGTCGCCCCTTCCGGGCCCGCTGACGCGCAGTGCTTACTTGCTTGCGAAGGCGGGGGCTCCGCTTTGGAGGAACTGCCGCAAGTCCTGCGCGAGGTCCTCAGGCCGTTCCTCCGGCAGGAAGTGGCCGGCGCCTTCGAAGACGGTAAGTTGGGCGCGAAGCGCAGCCGCGGTGCGCCGCCCGTGCTCGAGCGCGAAGAAGGGATCGCGCGTTCCCCAACCCACGTCGCAGCGCGCAAGAATGCGCGGCAGTTGCAATTCGATGGGCTTGTAAAGCGTCGCCAGCTCGCGAAGGCTCCCCGCGAAGATGGTACGGACGCTCACTATCTGGCGCTCGTCGCCGAGATAGATGTCCGGGTCGAAACGCCGCTTCGGCGTACCTTGCCCGGCCCCCTGAACGAGCTTGAGGCAGCAGGCTTGGTGGTGCGCAGCGAACACCAGGCGCGCTCGAAGGCGGTTCGCTATCGCCTCACGGAACAGGGCGCCGCCCTCGAGCGACCCATTCTCAGCCTGATCCGCTGGGGCGCGTTCTGCATGTCAATCGGTGCGGGGACCGATTTGCAGGATCCTCGCTGGCTCCTGCTGGCGCTGCGGGCTTTGCTGGCGAATCCGGCCATCATCACCCCTCGCGGGGTGCTTTCCGTCGAAGTGGACGCGATGCGATTCATCGTCCAGATCGACGGCACCGGTCGCCACGTTGTGTTGGCGGAAGTCGCGCGACCGCGCGCCGTGTTGCGCGGCACCTACGAAGCAGTGCTCGCGCGGGTTGCCGGCGCAATGGCTCCGTTCGGTGCGGCAAGTTTCGCCGGCGACGCTGCGTTCGCCGCCGCCGCTCTCCGTCAACCTCGTGTATCGAATTCGCCGGCGGGTTAGTGGGCTGCGATATACTCCGCCGCAGGGAGTCGTCATGCGTGTGCGTGGCTGGATCGCCGCCTGCTTCGGCCTGCTGCTCGCGGGCTGCGGCGCGGAAATTTTCGCCCTCAACTACACGAGCTTCGTCGATCCGGCCTACCGCGCCCGGCCGCTCGCCGCGCGCACCGTGCTGGTGATGGCGCCGACGCTCGGCCTCGCCAAGCGCCAGCTGGCGGAGCAGGCGATGGCGGCGGTGTTGCGCGAATCGGGGCTGGCGGCGGTCACCGGCCTCGAGGTGTTCCCGCCGACGCGCGGCACGCCCACCAACCAGGAGGTTGCCAGCGAGCTGCGCACGCGCGGACTCGACGGCGCGCTCATCCTGTGGACTACCAGCGAGCGCGTCGTCACCACGCGCGGCTACCGCACCGTCACCGACACCGAGCTGCAGACCATGCGCATCAACGGCCATCCGCAGACCATCCGCGTCGAGCGCCAGCGCCAGGTGCCGTACACCACCGAAACGCCGACCGCCGCCTACGCGGCGTCGTTCATGGTGCCGGCGGGGCCGACGATCTGGACCGCCGAGGCGACGTTCACCGGCCCCACCTTCGATGCCTTCGCCACCGCCGCCGGCACCGGCGCCATTGCCAAGGCGCAGCAGGACGGCGTGGTCGCCGCTCCGGTGCCCCAGCAACCCGCGCCGGTCGCGCCCCGCGCGGGGCAGGGCGGCGGCCTCGTGCTCCCGGGGCTCAATTGAAGCGGCGGACGGAAACCGAGGAATCCTGCGCCTTTCCGCTGCAAATCCTTGCCTTTGGCCGCAGACCCAATTAAGTAACCGGCCAGCCGCGCCCGCCGAGGGGCGCCACTTCCGTCGCGCTCCTGGCGCGCGCAAGACCACAGGAGATTTCGCGCATATGGCACGGGTAACCGTCGAGGACTGCGTCGTCCGCGTTCCCAACCGCTTCGAGCTCGTCATGCTGGCCGCCCGCCGCGCGCGGGCCATCTCGACCGGCGAGCCGCTCAAGGTTGAGCGCGACAACGACAAGAACCCTGTGGTGGCCCTGCGCGAGATCGCCGAAGGCGCCGACCTCAACGAGCTGCGCACGCTGCTCATCCGCGGCCTGCAGAAGCACGTCGAGGTGGACCAGCCCGAGGAGGACAACATGGCACTCCTCATGGCCGGCAAGGAGTGGGGCGAGCCGGCGCCCGCCGAGGCGATGGAAGAGGCCGATAATATGGAGATCTTCGGGCCCGGCGAGGACGCCGAGAACGAGGACGCTCTCTCCAACCAGGCCGGCGACGCACCTTCGCCCGAGGACAACCAGCCGTAATGCTCTTCTCCCTCTCCCGCGTCAGCGGGGGAGGGCCCACGACGCCCCAGGGGCCCGGCGCCCGGGTGTTGCAAGCGGAGGCGGGCGCCGGGACAAAGACTCGCTAGAATCCCATCGCAACCCGATGGGCAACCTGCAGACAGAGCTGGTCGATCGCGTCCGGTCCTATGACCCGGGCGCGGTGTCGCTCGTCCGCCGCGCCTACCAGTTCTCCATGAAGGCGCACGGCAGCCAGCTGCGCAGCTCGGGCGATCCCTACTTCGCCCATCCGGTCGAGGTCGCCGGCATCCTCGCCGACATGAAGCTCGACGGCGCCTCCATCGCCACGGCGCTGCTGCACGACGTGGTGGAGGACACCCTCGCCACCCTCGACGACGTCGAGCGCGACTTCGGCGCCGAGGTGGCGAAGCTCGTCGACGGCGTCACCAAGCTCAGCCAGCTCGAGATGCCCGAGGGCGCCAAGCCCCAGGCCGAGAACTGGCGCAAGCTGTTCCTGGCGATGTCCAACGACATCCGCGTGCTCCTGGTGAAGCTCGCCGATCGTCTCCACAACATGCAGACGCTCGCCGCCCACAAGGACCCCGAGAAGCGCCGGCGCATCGCCCAGGAGACGATGGACATCTACGCGCCGCTCGCCGAGCGCATCGGCATGCAGGACCTCAAGGAGCAACTCGAGGACCTCGCCTTCGCCCAGGTCAACCCGGACGCGCGCGAGTCGGTGCTGCAGCGCCTGCGCTACCTGCGCAAGAGCTCGGGCGACGTCTTGGGCCGCATCACCGCTCAGTTGCGCCACACCTTGTACGAGGCCGGCATCGACGCCGACGTGCAGGGACGCGAGAAGCGCCCGTGGTCGATCTTCCAGAAGATGCAGCGAGACGCCATCAGCTTCGAGCAGCTGTCCGACATCGTCGCCTTCCGCATCATCGTCGCCACGCGCGAGGAGTGCTACCGCGCCCTCGGCGTGGTGCACGGCGCCTTCCAGATGGTGCCGGCGCGCTTCAAGGACTACATCTCGACGCCCAAGCCCAACGGCTACCGCTCGATTCATACGACGGTGATCGGACCGGAGAAGCACCGCATCGAGGTGCAGATCCGCTCCAAGGACATGCACCGCGAGGCCGAGTTCGGCGTCGCCGCGCACTGGACCTACAAGCAGAGCGTCGACGCCGTGGACGGCACCCAGTACCGCTGGGTGCGCGAGCTGCTGGAGATCCTCGACCACTCCTCGCCCGAGGAGTTCCTCGAGAACACCAAGCTCGAGATGTTCCAGGATCAGGTGTTCTGCTTCTCGCCCGGCGGCCGCCTCATCGCCTTGCCTAGGGGCGCGACGCCGGTGGACTTCGCCTACGCGGTGCACACCGACATCGGCGACACCACCGTCGGCGCCAAGGTCAACGGCCGCATCGTGCCGCTGCGCACGCGCCTGAAGAACGGCGACCAGGTCGAGATCATCCGCTCCGAGGCGCAGACGCCGTCGCCCTCATGGGAGAGCTTCGTCGTCACGGGCCGCGCCCGCGCCGCCATCCGCCGCTTCCGTGCCAAGCAGGAGCGCGGCGAGTACGAGCGCCTCGGCAAGGCGATGGTGCGCTCCGCCTTCGCCGAGGTCGGCCACGAGGAGATCAAGGACGACGCCGTCGCCGTGGCGCTGAAGACCCTGCGGCAGAAGTCGGTCGAGGACCTCTACGTCGCGGTGGGCGATGGTCATCTCGCCGCCCGCGCCGTGGTCGAGGCGGTGCTGCCCGGCGAGGCCGCGCGCGCCAAGGAAGCCAGGAAAGCGGCGGCCGCCGCCGAAGCCGCCGCCGGCGACGACAAGGCTGCTGAGGCGAAGCCGGACGGCAAGGCCGAGCCGAAGGTGGATTCGGGCGGCAAGGCGCTGCGCAAGGGGCCCGGCAAGGCGGGCGACCAGGCCATCCCGATCCGCGGCCTCATCCCCGGCATGGCGGTGCACTTCGGCACCTGCTGCCATCCGCTGCCGGGCGACCGCATCGTCGGCATCGTCTCGGCGGGCAAGGGCATCACCATCCACACCATCGACTGCGAGAGCCTGGAGGCGTTCGCCGAAAGCCCCGAGCGCTGGATCGACGTCTCCTGGGAGGCGGCCGCCAAGGCGCAGGAGATTCACACCGCCCGCATCCGCACCGTGCTCGCCAACGTGCCGGGCAGCCTGGCGACGCTCTGTTCGGTCATCGCGCGCAACAACGGCAACATCTCCAACCTGACCATCACCGACCGCAACCCCGAGTTCTTCGAGATGCGCGTCGACGTCGAAGTGCGCGACTTGAAACACCTCACCAACATCATCGCCGCGCTGCGCATCGACCCGGCGATTGCGAGCGTGGAGCGGCTCAGGGGGTGATCCCCAGGCGCCGCCGCGGCGGCCCGCGGCGTGTGTGAAAACCCACACACCCGCGCTTGCCTTGCGGGCCTAGGAATTAGCGCCGCAGTTCCCTGCGGCCCTGGGCGCGAGCGGACGGCGCGCGTGGGGCTTTGCCCGTGGAGGCACACATGCAACGCATCCCGAAGAAAGGCCGCGCCGCCAATGGGCGCACCGCTAAGCTGCGCGCCAAGTCCGGCCCCGCGAAGCCGCGCGCTGCTGCGCGCAAGCCCGCAACCCTGCGCGCCGCCGGGGCCGAACGGCGGGTGATCGTCCGCTCCGACTTCCCCGACATTCGCGACAAGATGTACCAGGCGCCGCTGATCGAGCTCGCGCCGAAGATGCCGCCGCCCAAAGGCCTCCGCATCCTCGACCAGCGCAGCGAGAACGCCTGCACCGGCTTCGCACTCGCCGCGGTGATCAACGCCATGCTGGCGCGCCGCGGCCTGCCGCCGGTCAGCGCGCGCATGCTCTACGAGAACGCCAAGCGCAACGATGAGTTCCCCGGCGAGGAGGACCTCGGCTAGACCGTGCGCGGCGCCATCAAGGGCTGGAAGAACATGGGCGTGTGCGCCGAGAAGCTGTGGCCGTTCGTCGAGGACGACCTGCTCGGCGGCTACACGGTCGAGCGCGCCAAGGACGCGCGCAACACCACGCTCGGCGCCTACTTCCGCCGCGCGCCGCAGATCAGCGACTACCACGCCGCCATCAACGAGGCCGGCGCCCTGGTGGTTTCCGCCAACACCCACGACGGCTGGACCAACGTCACCGCCGCCAAGCCGCGCATCGCCTACGACCCGGCCAAGCCGCCCAAGGGCGCCGGCGGCCATGCCTTCGCCGTCGTCGGCTACGACGCCGACGGCTTCTGGATCCAGAACTCGTGGGGCAAGAAGTGGGGCAAGGGCGGCCTCGCCCTGTGGACCTACGAGGACTGGTTCGACAACGTCATGGACGGCTGGGCGGTGCGCCTCGCCCTGTCGATCCCGTCGCTGTTCGGGCGCGTCCCGCACGCTGTGGTGATGCGCGACTCGGCGCTGCCGGTGGCGGCCATCCCGCTGCCGCCGCGCCACGAGATCATGGGCAACTACGTCCACGTCGACGACGGCAAGTTCGTCGAGCGCGGCGACTACTTCTCCAGCGCCGACGACGTCGCCAATACCGCCGGCCGCATCGTCGAGTCGGGCAACTACCAGCACGTGATGATCTACGCCCACGGCGGCCTCAACAGCGTCCCCGCCGCGGTCAAGCGCGTTGCCGCCTACAAGGAGCCGTTCAAGCGCAACGGCATCTACCCCTACAGCTTCGTCTACGACAACGGCCTGTGCGAGGAGCTGAAGGACCTGGTCCTGCGCGAGGGGGAGAAGAGCGAGAGCCGCGTCGGCGGCTTCACCGACTTCTCCGACCTGCTCATCGAAAAAGGTTCGCGCGGCATCGGCACCGCGCTGTGGGACGAGATGAAGCGCGACGCCACCATCGCGTTCGACGCCGGCGCGGGCGGCGACGAGGCGGTGCGCCTGCTGATGGCCAAGCTCGCCGGTGCGCCGATCCGCCTGCACCTCGTCGGCCATTCCACCGGCGCCATCCTGCTCGGCAACCTGCTCGCCTCGCTCGATCGCCACGTCCCCGGCGGCTACATCGTCGACAGCTGCATCCTGATGGCGCCCGCCTGCACGGTGGACTTCTACGAGGCCAACTTCGCGCCGCGCCTGGCCGGCAGCCGGCCGACCTCGCTGTCGCGCATGACGGTCTACAGCCTCACCGACCACGACGAGCAGGACGACCACGTGGCGCGCATCTACCGTAAGTCGCTGCTCTACCTGGTGTCGCGCGTCTGCGAGCGCGCCAAGGAGATGCCGCTGCTCGGCATGCAGAAGCACAATCGCGGCGTCGCCCACCGCAACCTCGAGCACGTCTACGCCGCGCCCGAGACGCGCTCCGAGAGCAAGAGCCACGGTGGCTTCGACAACGACCCGGCGACGATGAACGACGTGCTCGAGCTGATCCTCGGCAAGCGGCCGCCCAAGCCGTTCACCCTGGACGAGCTCAACCGCTTCTAGGCGCCGCTCGGCGTGGCGGCGCGGCCGGGGAGGGGCGACGGTGGCTCGCTCCGGCCGCCCGCCCCGGCCGGCCGCGATACACCTTCCCCAGAATTGCGCGCCTCGCCTCGGGCCGCTAGGGTGCCGCCTTCTTTTCGCCCCTAGCCCAGGCCACAGGCCCGTCCGTGCCCAGCCACCTCCGCCTCGGCGTGAACATCGACCACGTCGCCACCGTGCGCAACGCGCGCGGCGGCACCGAGCCGGACACCGTGCGCGCCGCCCACCTCATCGCCCGGGGCGGCGGCGACTCCATCACCGCGCACCTGCGCGAGGATCGCCGCCACATCACCGACCGCGACATCAAGCGGCTGAAGGCCGAGGTGCCGCTGCCGCTCAACATGGAGATGGCGGCGACCGACGAGATGGTCGGCATCGCCCTCGCGGTGCGCCCGCACGCGGTGTGCATCGTGCCGGAGCGCCGTGCCGAGCTCACCACCGAGGGCGGGCTCGACGTCGTCTCGGCGCGTGCGGCCTTGAGCCCGCGCATCGCCAAGCTGAACGGCGCCGGCATCCAGGTGGCGCTGTTCATCGATCCCGACCCGGTGCAGGTCGACGCGACCAAGGAAGTCGGCGCGCCGGCGCTCGAGTTCCACACCGGCGAGTACTGCAACGCCCCCGATGGAGTCACGCCGATGGGGCGCACGCGCGCCAAGGAGCTGAAGCGACTCGAAGAGGCGTCCACCCACGCCGCCAGGCTCGGCCTCGAGGTGCACGCCGGCCATGGCCTCATCGTAACCAACGTCGGCCCGGTGGCGCGCATCCCCGAGATCGTCGAGCTCAACATCGGCCATGCCATCGTCGCCGAGGCGATCTTCGTCGGCTTCGAGGCCGCCATCCGGAGCATGCGCGCCGCCATGGATCGCGGCCGCGGCCAGGGTTCGGCGGCCCATGCGGCGCCCAGCAAGTCCGCGGTGCGCTGAGACGCCAAGCGCCTATGATGATCGGCCTGGGTTCGGATCTCGTCGACATCCGCCGCATCGAGCGCACGCTCGAGCGCTACGGCGCGCGCTTCCTGGATCGCGTCTTCACGCCCGTCGAGCGCGCCCGCTCCGAGGCCAAGCCCGACCGCGCCGCGTCCTACGCCAAGCGCTTCGCCGCCAAGGAAGCCTGCTCCAAGGCGCTCGGCACCGGCATCCGCCGCGGCGTGTTCTGGCGCGACATGGGGGTCATCAACCTGACCTCCGGGCGGCCGACCATGCAGCTCACCGGCGGCGCGCTCGCCCGCCTGCGCGAGATCACTCCCGCCGGCCACCAGGCGCGCATCGACATCACGCTCACCGATGAGCCGCCGTTGGCGCAGGCCATCGTCATGATCACATCCGTCCCGGCCGCTTAGCCGCCTCGAGAAGGGCCTCATGGCAAGAAGAACAAAGGACTCCGGCGGCGCCGGCGAGACGATCCGCACGCTTCTCTACGCCGTCGGCATCGCCCTGGTGGTCCGCACCTTGGCCTTCGAGCCGTTCAGCGTGCCTTCGGAATCGATGTTGCCGACGCTCTTGGTCGGCGACTACTTCTTCATCTCCAAGTGGCCGTACGGCTACTCGCGCTACTCGCTGCCGGTCGGGCCGCCGGTGTTCGAGGGCCGCATCTTCGGCAGCCAGCCCGAGCGCGGCGACGTCATCGTCTTCCGGCGCAGCCACGACGACCGCGACGGCGCCGACTACGTGAAGCGCCTCATCGGCCTGCCGGGGGACCGCATCCAGATGCGCGGCGGCGAGCTCTACATCAACGACGAGGTCGTACGCCGTGAGCGCGTCGATCCGGCGACGCTCAAGCCCGACGAGAAAGCCGTGGCGCGCGACCACATCGTCTATCGCGAGACGCTGCCCAACGGGACGTCCTACCTGACGCTGGATCGCGGGGTGATGCCGCGAGACACCACCGAGGTGTTCACTATCCCCGAAGGCCGCTACTTCTTGATGGGCGACAACCGCGACAACTCTCACGACAGCCGCTTCCCGGATTTCGGCATGCCGCCGTTCGACGGCCTCGAAGGCCGCGCTGGCCTCATCTTCTTCTCGGTGGACGGCTCGGCGCGCGTCTGGGAGATCTGGAAGTGGCCGTGGGCGGTGCGCCTCGGCCGCATGCTCGACTTCCCGCGGCTCTAGCTGTGAGCTTTCAGTAGGTTGTCCATCCTGCTCCGACCGAGGAAGCTGAGGTTGTCGAAGCTTCAGGTCCTTCGGGGGAACCGGATGAACGTCCACAAGAATGCCCGGCTGACGCCGCTTGGTCGAGAGCGAGTGGCGCAGTTGGTGTTGAGCGGGCAGACGCCGAAGGCCGCAGCTGCGGCCGCAGGCATTTGCCCGCGCACGGTC
>VGER01000054.1 GCA_016869235.1 Alphaproteobacteria bacterium
GACTACGGTCGGTGGCGCGTTCGCCGCCTCGAAGGCTGCGCGGTCGAAGCTCACCGCGGTCGAGCCCAAGGCGACGCCCACCACCAGCAACAGGCTCAGCGAGGCCCACAGGATCGGGTTGCGCCACAGCGGTCGGCGATCCTCGTCGTCCTCGTAGTCGTCTTCGGTTACGCCGATTTCCGCGGCGCCGTCGTCACCCACGTCCTCGGCGGCATCACCGCCGCCGCCGAAGAACTTGCTGATGTCCGGATGGTCGTCGTCGGTGCCGGCGGAAGACACGTCGTCGTCTTCGTCCCCGTCGTCCGCGCTCTCGTCCGGGTCGGCATCGTCGTCACCACCGCCGGAGTCGTCGTCCGCGGCAGCCTCGAGCCCGTCGTCGTCCGCACCGGCGTCATCGTCGTCGGCGGGGGCGTCTTCGTCTTCCGCGCTCGACCCGGTGTCGTCCGCCTCGTCGTCGCCGCCCGACTCGTCCTCGTCGAGAGCGACGTCGTCGTCCTCGGCTTCGGCCTCCGCCTCAGCCTTCTTCTTGCGGCCGAACGGCAGCTTCAGTTTCATGCGGCCCTACAAGAACGCAAACGCGGCGCGTCACACAAGGGCGACGCGTCGCGAAGCAGCGGTACCGCGGTCGGCTGCGGCTTAGTTCGCGGCGATTTGACGGACCAGCGCAAGGGCGTGCAACAGGTCGAACGCGCGCGCGAGCTGGTAATCAACCTCCGCTCCCTCGGTGGCGACCGCTTGCCGGCCGCCGGCCGGGATGTCAAGGGCGCCGCGCAGCGTCGCCTCGGTGCGGCGCGGGAAGCGGTCTTCCGGCAGGATGACGCGCGCGGGCTCCACCACCGTTTCGGGCACGATGCCGTCGTTCTGGATCGACGCGCCCTTCGGCGTGACGTAATAGCCCGTGGTTAGCTGCACGTAGCCGAAGTCGCCCATCTGCACCATCGACTGCGCCGAGCCGCGCTTGAACGTCGTGGTGCCAAGCGCAATGGCGCGGCCGCGGTCCTTGAGCGCGCCGGCGACGATTTCCGCCGCGCCGGCGGTGCCGCCGTCGATCAGCACGACCATCGGCCGGCCGTTGAGGATGTCACCCGGCGTGGCGTTGAAGGTCTTCGAGTCGCCTTCGGCGCGGCCCTTGATGCCCATCATCGGGCCTTCGGTCAGGAACGCGTCGGCGACCTGGAGCGCCGCTTCGTGCGAGCCGCCCGGCGTGTTGCGCAGGTCGAGGATGATGCCCTCGAGGTTGTCGCCAAGACGAGCCGACAAGTCGTTGACTGACTTGGTCACCTGGGCGAGCACGTTCGGCGTGAAGTAGGGAATGCGCACGTAGCCCTCGTTGCCGCGCGTGCGCATGGTCACTTGCGGCTCCCCAACGGCTTCGCGCTTCAGCGCCAGGCGGAACGGATCCGAGCCCTGGCGCACGATCACCAGATCGGCGGTGGTGCCGGGCTGGCCCTGCAGCGCCTGGATGGTCTCGGTCAGGTTCATGCCGTAGACCGGCGTGCCGTTGATGTCGACGATCAGGTCGCCGGTGCGCAGGCCGGCGACCGCGGCCGGGCCGCCGTCCACCGGCGCCACCACGGCGGCGACGCCTTCCGACATGGTGATCTCCAGGCCAAGGCCGTCGTAGACGCGCACCTTGTTGGCCAAGAGGTCCTGATAGTCCTTCGGCGTCAGGAACACCGAGTCAGGGTCGAGCGCGGCCAACAGCCCGTTGATCGCCGAGCGGATCAGGAACTCGTCGGCCACCGGCTCCACGTAGGCGCGGCGAACCCGGTCGTACGCGTCGCCGAACAGGTTCAGCTGCGTGTAGGTGCGCGCATCCGCGGCCAGAGTGTCGGCGGTGAGCAGACCCAGGGTGGCGGCTGCGACGATGCCGGCGACGCTGGCGCGCATGCGCCCCGACCGAATCCGAGACGTGATCATTTTGACTTCAAACCCAAGGAAATTGCGCTGTCGCCTAAGCCACGCGGCCGGTCAGTTCACAACCGGCGCCTTCTGGTACACCGCGAGCGAGTGCAGAAGGTCGATGGCGCGCGCCAACTGGTAATCCGGCGGTGTCGTGGCGCCCGGGCCGGCGGCCGGTGGCGGTGCCGCGGTCGGCGCGGCGCCGGTGGCGGTGCGCAGCGGCTGGATGCGCGCCTGCTCGACGACGACGTCCGGCACCACGCCGGTGCCCTGGATCGACTTGCCCGACGGCGTGTAGTAGCGCGACGTGGTCAGGCGCATGGCGCCCTGGTCGCCCATCGGCATGATTGTCTGCACCGAGCCCTTACCGAAGGTGGTCGTGCCCAGCACGATGGCGCGCTTGTGGTCCTGCAGCGCGCCGGCAACGATCTCAGAGGCCGACGCGGAGCCGTTGTTGGTCAGCACGATGATCGGACGTCCCTCGGCGAGGTCGCCACGGCGCGCCGTGTAGCGCTGCACATTGCCCTGCTCGCGGCCGCGCGTGGAAACGACTTCGCCGCGCTCGAGGAACGCGTCGACGACCGCAACCGACTGCTCCAAAAGGCCGCCCGGGTTGTTGCGCACGTCGAGGATGACGCCCTCAAACTTGTCGCCAAGCTGGTCGCGCAGCTCGGTCATGGCGCGGCGCACGCCCGATTCTGTCTGCTCCGAGAACGAGCTGATGCGGATGTAGGCGGCGTTACCCTCGAGGCGGTAGCTCACCGAGGGCTGGCGGATGATGTCGCGGATGACGCGCACCACCACCGGCTGCGCGACTCCTTCACGCTGGATGGTGAGGTCGATCGGCGTGTTGACGCGGCCGCGCATCTTCTCGACCGCTTCGTTCAGGGTCAGGCCGAGCACCGGCGAGCCGTCGAGATGGGTGATGAGGTCGTTGGCCTTCACACCCGCGCGCAGCGCCGGCGAGTCTTCCATCGGGCGCGATACGCGCACCAGGCCTTCTTCCATGCGCACTTCGAGGCCGAGACCGCCGAACTCGCCCGAGGTCCGCTGCTGCATGTCGCGGTATTCCTGGGCGGCCATGAAGGCGGAGTGCGGGTCGAGGGCCGCCAGCATGCCATTGATGGCGGAGTAGATCAGGCGCTGCTCGTCCACCGGCTCGGCGTAGCGCGCGCGCACCAACTCGAACACGTTGCCGAACAGGTTGAGCTGCTGGTAGGCGGTGGTTTCGGCCGCCTGAACGGGGACCGCGCTCGACAACATGCACGCCAAGCCAGCCGCCAACCCTGCCCGTACAACGCTCGTCCTGATCATGCGGGTGATTCCTTGTCTTGTCCGACCTTGGGGCCTGTCCTAGCCTGCGTCCTCTGGCCTATCGTGCCGCCAACCACGGCAATGGGTTGATCGGCTCGCCATTGCGGCGAAGCTCTACATAAAGCGTGGATCTGCCGTTCTCACCGTGGCTTGTTTGGCCCACAGGCTCGCCGGCCAGCAGCCATTGGCCTACTTGGCCGTCGATACGATATAGCCCGGCTATTAAGGTATGGTAGCCCCCGCCGTGGCTGATGATCAATAGCTGGCCGTACGAGCGGAACGCGTCGGCAAACACGATCCTACCGTCGTAGGGAGCTACCACCTGCGCGTCGGCGACGATCTCGACGGTCAGCCCGCGGGCGGGGAATCCAAGGGCATCGATCTCCCCCCAGGTGCGGATCACTTTGCCGCGAGCCGGCAGCGGCAGGCGCCCACGCGCCTCGGCGAACGGGTGGGTGCCCTCGGGCGGGCCAAGGTCAAGCCCAGGCTCCGCGTCGAGGCGCCCCAACAGCTCGCGCAGGTCCTGCGCCTCCGCCGCCATCCGCGCGATGCGGTCGCGCTCGGTGTTGGCGAGGGTCTGCGTGCTGCGCTGCTCGGCCGCCTTCTGTTCCAGGAGCGTAGCGAGGCGCCGCCGTTCCGTCTCGAGCTGAGCATGGGCGTCGGCAAGGCCGGCCTGCTCGTCCGCGATGGCGCGGCGCAAATCGCGCACCGCGGCAAGGTCGTTGACCGCGTCGCGCGCGCGCTCCTGCAGGCCCGGCACTACCGCTGCAAGCAAGAGCGAGGATCGCACCAAGTCGATCGCGGCGCCTTCGCCTGCGACCATGGTCGCCGGCGGCTGGCGCGACAGCCGGGCGAGGCTTGCCAGCACCTGGGCGAGGTCGCGGTGCTCGCGCACCAGCGCCTCCGAGCGCGTCAGCTCGTCCAGCCGCAGCGTATCGAGCCGCTCGCTGATGGCGGTGATGCGCGCCTCCTGCAGCTGCACCGCCTCGGCGGCGATGACCAGTCGGGCGCGCAGCGTGCCGAGTTCTTGTGCCAGCCGCGCCGCTTGGCGGGTGAGCTCCTGCTGGCGCTGGCGGCCTTGCTCGAGCGCGCGCTCGAGCTCCTGCAGCTGCTGCAGCGGGCCCGACGCGGGGATGTTCTGCGCCAGGCTCGCTCCCGTCAGCGCCGCGATCGCGGCGGCAAGCGCCAGTGCGTACCGCATGACCGGATTCTAACCGAACCAAGCTTGATCCGCGCGCTCGCCCGGGCTCGCCCAGCCTGACGTTCTCCTCGGCAGGCTCGGGGGGTTGAGCGAGCGGAGGGCTACCCACGCCGCAGGCCACGGCGCGAATCGAGTCCCATCGTCGCGGGTTTCCTCACAACCTGCGCGATCGTTGCGGGAGGCGGCTCGCGGCTGCCATGGCCCTTGTCGTGCCCCTTGTCTTGCCTGCTTGCGTCGGCGGTGGTGGGCGCACCGGCGAGATCGTCGAGAATCGCGCAGCTCGCCGCGCCGTTTCCCGCGCCGCCGACCGCTTCCTCGCCTTCGTCGTGGGAGAGGGACTGCTGCGTGCGAATTCGGAAGCGGACCTGACGTGGCGGCGCGTCGGCGACCTCGGCGACGAGGTCATTCTCCACCTCGCCGTACACCCGGTCGCTGCGGCGGTGCTCTATGCCATCACGGTGAACGGCCGCACCGGCGCACAGTCGATCTCCGCCAGCCGCGACGGCGGCCGGAGCTGGGCCAAGGTCGGCGCGCTTAGCCGTCCGGAGAGCGCGCTTCAGCGAGCAGCGGCGGAGCGCTTCGCGTCCTCGGCGAACTGCACCAGGCAGCGGCCGTCCATGTCGCGCGGCTGGGTCAGGCCTAGGAACGGTAGCAGCGTCGGGGCGATGTCGGCGAGGCGTCCGTTGCGCATCGACTGCACGCCCGGCGCGTTGACCAGGATCGCCGGCACCGGAAAAGTCGTGTGCGCCGTGTGCGGCTGGCCGGTCGTCTCGTCCCTCATCATCTCGGCGTTGCCATGGTCGGCGGTGATGAACAACACGCCGTTCGCCTGCACGATCGCCGCTTCCAGGCGCCCGAGGCAAGCGTCGATGGTTTCGATTGCGCGCACCGCGGCGGCCAGGATGCCGGAATGGCCGACCATGTCGGCGTTAGCGTAGTTCACCAATATGAAGTCGTAGGTGCCGGATTGGATCGCCTCGACGAGGCGGTCGGTCACCTCCTGTGCCGACATCTCCGGCTTCTGGTCATAGGTAGGCACCTTCGGCGACGGCACCAGGATGCGGTCTTCGCCGACGAACACCGTCTCCTCGCCGCCGTTGAAGAAGAACGTGACGTGCGCGTACTTCTCCGTCTCGGCGATGCGCAGCTGACGGCCGCCGGCGCGGCTGATGATCTCGCCCAGCGTGTTGGTCAGGCGCTGCTGCGGGAACAGTGTGATGAGCTTCTCCGACAGCGCGTCCGAGTAGTCAGTCATGCCGGCAACGGCCGCGAACCGCACCACCTTGTCACGGGCGAAGCCGGTGAAGTTCGCCTCGACCAGCGCGCCCAGGATCTCGCGCACGCGGTCGGCGCGGAAGTTCAGCATCAGCGCGCCGTCGCCGTCGTTCATGCCACCGTAGCCGGCGATCACCGTCGGCTCGACGAACTCGTCGGTCTCGCCGCGCGCGTAAGCGTTCTCGATCGCGCCGCGCGGCGAGCGCGCGAACGGAACGACGTGGGCGTCGGCGGCGATGACGCCGCGGCCGGCAACCAAGGCCGCGTAGCCCTGGGCGACGCGGTCCCAGCGCTTGTCGCGGTCCATGGTGTAGAAGCGTCCCGACACGGTGGCGTATCGGACACCGCCGACCCCGCGCAGTTGCTGCTCGAACTGGCCGAGGTACTCGAGCGCGCTCTTCGGCGGCGTGTCGCGCCCGTCCAGGAACAGGTGCAGCGCCACCGACACGCCCTGCGCGGCGATGGTCTTCACCATCGGCGCGAAGTGCTGCATGTGCGAGTGCACGCCGCCCGGCGACAGCAGCCCCATCACATGGCAGGTGCCGCGGCTCGCCTTGAGGGCCGCGATCAGCTTCTTCAGGCCCGGCACGTCGTGATAGCCGCGGCCCGATTCGACGTCTATGCGCGGCAGCACCTGCATCACTGTGCGGCCGGCGCCGAGGTTCATGTGGCCGACTTCCGAGTTGCCCATCTGCCCGGCGGGCAGCCCGACCTCCTCGGCCGAGGTGGCGAGGAAGCTCGTCGGGCTGGTGCGGATCAGGCGGTCGTAGACCGGGGTCTTGGCGATGGCCACGGCGTTGTCGCGCGGGTCCTCGCGATGGCCCCAGCCATCGAGGACGCACAACACGACCGGGCGGCGGCGCAAGGACTGGCTCATGGCGTGGTATCGATCCGTGCGAAATACAGGGTGGCGTCGGAACCGGCTAGGCCGGGTCGCACCGGGACAAAAGGCGCTCGATCTCGACAATGGAATTGGCGTTCATCGGCTTGGAAACCAGTCCGATGGCGCCGGCTTCTGCCAGTCGGCTGCGCCAGTACTCTGCATCCGAGAGCTGGGTGACGGCAATGATCGCCGTGTGCTTCAGCGGCGGCCGCATCCGGATCTCCCGACATAGCTCCAGCCCGTTCAGGCCACCCATGACGATGTCGACTAGGACAGCGTCCGGCGGACGCCGCGCGGCCTCAGACCACTGCGCGCTCGGCCGCTGGGGGGCTGTCCGCGGCGCTTTCGTCAAACTCCGCCGCCCACATCTTCTCGAGGTTGTAGAAGGTGCGCACCTCGGGGCGGAACAGGTGGACGATGACGTCGCCCGCGTCCACCAGCACCCAGTCGCACTGGGGCATGCCCTCGATCTGCACGCCGCGATAGCCCGCCGCCTTCATGCGCTCGGCCAGATGCTGGGCCATGGCGCCGACCTGGCGCTGCGAGCGGCCCGACGCCACCACCATGTGGTCGGCGATGGTCGTCTTGCCGGCGAGCAGGATGGTCGCGACGTCCAAAGCCTTGTCGTCGTCGAGCGAGCGCAGCGCGAGCTTGAGCAGCGCCGCGGACTTCTCCGTCACCTTGCTGCTGGTCTTCGCTCTGCTGGGCTGGCTGGACTTGGCGCCGCGCGGCAAGCGCGCCGCCGGTGCGACGCGCGGAGTCCTGGTCTTCTTGGACGCTGCCTTGGCCGTCTTGGCGGCTTTGCTTGGCTTGGCCTTGGTGCGCGCGCGGGTCTGGCTGCTCGGCTTCTTGGTAGTGCGGGTCTTCTTCGGGGCGGCGATCTTCGGCTCCATCTCTAGGGTTGCTTGCTCTCCCGGATCGCCGTTGCCGACGCCGGGTCGAATGCGCTCCACAGGAACGTCCATGTCGGCGGCTCTCTGTCCGCTAGCGTGCTGGCCTCGGCGCGGCTGACGCGGTGCTGCTGGAAGCGCTTGGCCGCCACGCCCTGGAGCGCATGAAAAGAATAGGAAGGCCGGTCGAACACCGCAACCGGCACCAGCTCGAAGATGCGTGTCCAGTCCTTCCAGCGGTGCAATTCAGATAGGTTGTCGGCGCCGATAATCCATACCCAGCGGGTGCCCGGGTAGCGCTCGACCAGCGCCGCCAGGGTGTCGACGGAATAGCGCGTGCCGAGGACGCGCTCGATGTCGCTCGCCCACACGCGCGGCTCCTCGGCCGCCTTGGCGCGGGCCCCGGCGAGGCGCTCGGCCAGCGGCGCCATGGCGCTCTCCGGCTTCAGCGGGTTCTGCGGCGACACCAGCCACCACACGGCGTCGAGCCCGAGGATGTCCAGCGCCAGCTGGCTGATGTGCACGTGCCCGGAATGGGCGGGGTTGAACGAGCCGCCCAGAAGGCCGACGCGCCCGGGCGCCGTGGCAGGCAGGTCCTTGGATTCGGTCAAGGAGCGGGGAAGCGCCTACGGCCGCAGCTGGCCGCTGCCGCGCACGACGTACTTATAAGTCGTGAGCTGCTCGACGCCGACCGGGCCGCGGGCGTGCAGCCTTCCGGTCGAGATGCCGATCTCGGCGCCCATGCCGAACTCGCCGCCGTCGGCGAACTGGGTCGAGGCGTTGTGCAGCACGATGGCCGAGTCCACTTCGGTCAGGAACCGCTCGGCCGCGGCGGCGTCCTTGGTGACGATGCAGTCGGTGTGGTGCGAGCCGTAGGTGTTGACGTGCTCGATCGCCTGGTCGAGCCCGTCCACCACCCGCACCGAGAGAATCGCGTCGAGGTACTCGGTGCGCCAGTCCTGCTCGGTGGCCGGCACCACGCGCTTGTCCATCGCCTGGGTCGCGCCGTCGCCGCGCAGCTCGCATCCCGCCTTGGCGAGGTCGTCGAGGATGGGCGGCAGGTGCGTCTTCGCCACCGCGCGGTCCACCAGTAGCGTCTCGGTGGCGCCGCAGATGCCGGTGCGCCGCATCTTGGCGTTCAGCGTCACCTTGCGCGCCATGTCGATGTCGGCGCCGGCGTGCACATAGGTGTGGCAGATGCCTTCGAGGTGCGCGAACACCGGCACGCGGCTCTCGCGCTGGACCCGATCCACCAGCGAGCGCCCGCCGCGCGGCACCACCACGTCGATGAACTCGACCATGGTGAGCATCTCGCCCACCGCGGCGCGGTCGCGCGTCGGCACCAGCTGGATGGCGCCGTCGGGCAGTCCGGCCTCGCGCGGCGCGGCGCGCAGGCACTCGTACAGCGCCGTCGAGGAATGCAGGCTCTCCGAGCCGCCGCGCAGGATCACCGGGTTGCCGGCCTTCAGGCACAAGGCGGCGGCGTCGGCTGTCACGTTCGGCCGCGACTCGTAGATGACGCCGACCACGCCGAGCGGCACGCACACGCGCTGGATGCGCATGCCGTTCGGGCGCGTCCATTCGGCCATCACCTTGCCGACCGGGTCGGGCAGCGCGGCGACCTCGCGCAGGCCCTTGGCGATGGCGTCGATGCGCTTCTGGTCGAGCATCAGGCGGTCGGTCATCGCCGCCGAAAGCGCGGCGCCGCGCGCTTCGGCCAGGTCGAGCGCGTTGGCGCGCAGGATCGCCGGCGCGTTCTCGAGCACCTTGGCGGCGGCGAGCTCGAGCGCGCGGTTCTTCGCCGCCGTGGTGGCGCGCGACAGCGGCCCCGCCGCGGCGCGGGCGCGCATGCCCAGCTCGCGCATCAGCGCGTGGAAATCCTGCGACTGCTCTTTCAGCGCCGGCGCGGGCGTCATCCGCCTACCTCGGGTGCAACCAGTTCTGCGGTGATGACGAGGTCGTCGCGGTGGACCATCTCGTCGCGGCCACGGTAGCCCAGCAGTCCCTCGATTTCACCACTCTTGTGGCCGATGATCTTGCGCGCATCGGCGGCGGAGTAGGCCGACAGTCCGCGGCCGATCTCGGTCCCGTCGGGGGCGGCCAGGATCACCGCGTCGCCGCGCTGGAAGTCGCCCTTCACCGCCTTGACCCCGGCCGGCAGCAGGCTCTTGCCCCTGGCCATGGCGCCGACCGCGCCCGCGTCCAGCACCAGGGTGCCCGAGGGCTTGAGCCCCGCGGCGATCCAGTTCTTGCGCGCCGTGCGCGGGCTGGCGTTGGGAAGGAACCACGTGCAGCGCGAGCCCGCCTCGATGGCGGCGAGCGGCCCCTCCTTGCGGCCGTCCGCCAGCGCCATGGCGCAGCCTGCGTTCATGGCGATCTTCGCTGCGGCGAGCTTGGTGATCATGCCGCCGGTGCCCATGTCGGCGCTCTTGGTCGCCCCCGCCATCGCCTCGATGGCGGCGGTGATCTCGCGCACCTCCGGAATGAGCTTGGCGGCCGGTTGGGTGCTCGGGTCGGCGTCGTACAGGCCGTCGATGTCGGACAGCAGCACCAGGCAGTCGGCCGACACCATCTGTGCCACGCGCGCCGCCAGGCGATCGTTGTCGCCGTAGCGGATCTCCTCGGTCGCCACCGTGTCGTTCTCGTTGATCACCGGCACGGCCTGCAAGCCGAGCAGTGTCATGAGCGTGCTCTTGGCGTTCAGGTAGCGCCGCCGCGACTCGGTGTCGTCGCCGGTCAGCAGCACCTGCGCCGCGCCGATGCCGAACTTCGCCAGTGCGTCCTGGTAGGCGTGGGCGAGGCGGATCTGCCCTGCCGAGGCTGCCGCCTGCTTCTCCTCCAGGCGCAACGCGCCCGGCGGCAGCCCGAGCGCGCGGCGGCCGAGCGCGATCGCCCCTGAGGAGACGATCACCACCTCCTGGCCGCGCTGCTGCAGGCGCGCCACGTCCTCGGCCAGCGCCGCCAGCCACGCGCGCCGCAACGCGCCGCTGGCGCCTTCGACCAGCAGGGACGAGCCGATCTTGACGACGACGCGCTTGGCCTTGGCGAGCGCGGCCTTCTTCCCTCCCCCGCTTGCGGGGGAGGGTGGGGTGGGGGTGTCGGTCCGGCTCACGGTGACCATGCTTCTTCGCCGGCGCCCGACTCCTTGTCCTTGGGATCGGGCCGCACGATGGCGAAGATGCGGTGCAGCGCGTCCGCCACGCCGTCGCCGCTCACCGCCGACAGCGCCAGCACCTCGCACTTCGCTGCGCGCTTGAGCGCCGTCGCCTTCTTCTTCACCTCGGCGTCGGTCAGCGCGTCGATCTTGGACAACGCGACGATCTCGGGCTTCTCCGCCAAGGGATGCTGGCTTCCGGCGCCGTACGCCTCCAGCTCCTTGCGCACCGTGCGCCAGGCGGCGGCGACGTTGTCTTGGGTCGCGTCCACCAGGTGCAGCAGCACGCGGCAACGCTCGACGTGGCCGAGGAACCGGTCGCCGAGGCCAACGCCTTCGTGCGCGCCCTCGATGAGTCCGGGCAGGTCGGCGAGCACGAACTCGCGCTCGCCCGCGCACACGACGCCAAGGTGCGGGTGCAGCGTGGTGAACGGATAGTCGGCGACCTTCGGCTTGGCGCGCGAGACGGCGGCGAGGAACGTCGACTTGCCGGCGTTCGGCAGGCCCACCAGCCCCGCGTCGGCGATCAGCTTCAGGCGCAGGCGGATCTCGCGCTCCTCGCCGGGGAAGCCCGGCGTCGTCTTGCGCGGCGCGCGGTTGGTGGACGACTTGTAGTGCGCGTTGCCCATGCCGCCGTCGCCGCCGCGCGCTAGCAGCGCGCGCTCGCCGGGCTCCTTCAGCTCCGCCAGCAGCTCGTCGGTGGCGTCGTCGATGATCTCGGTGCCCGGCGGCACCGCCAGCACCAGGTGGGCGCCATTGGCGCCCGAGCGCAGATAGGCGCCCCCAGGCGCGCCGTTCTGCGCCTTGAAGTGCTGCTGGTAGCGGTAGTCGATCAGGGTGTTCAGCCCCGCTGCGGCCTCGACCCACACGTCGCCGCCCTTGCCCCCGTTGCCGCCGTGCGGGCCGCCGAACTCGAGGTTCTTCTCGCGCCGGAAGCTCTTGGCGCCCGGACCGCCCTTGCCGGCCTTGATCGACACCTTGGCCTGATCGAGGAACTTCATGATGCCTTAGATGCGGCCAAACGGCCGGAAAGACAATCGCGCTACAGAAGTTCGGTCCTTATTCTGTAGCGGTCGTAGGTATTTGCCGCCCGTTGATCGCAGGTCACCAACGTTGCGCCGAGGTGTCCGGCGGTGGCTGCGACCAGCGCGTCGTGGACGGCGCCACCTTGAATGCCGCGTCCGGGCAGTTCCAGCACAAATTCACGGTGCGCCGCCGACGGCAAGCGCAGGAAAGGGCGCGGAAAGCGCTCGCGCAGGAACGCGGCGACGATTGGACTGCCTGCACTTGGTGGTCCAGGCGCAATGTTAGTCCCAAGCGCCCGCTGAGGCCAAGCTGGCCGGCAGGCGCAGCGGAGCGGAGCCGAACGGCCAGCTTGGGAGGACCGCTTCCGGCGCCGGCGGCCGGTAGCCGAGCGCGCTGTGGG
>VGER01000055.1 GCA_016869235.1 Alphaproteobacteria bacterium
CGCCGATGACCAGCGGCGAAGCCTCGTGCTGGTCGAGGATGCCGATCTGCCAGGTCCAGGCGACCGTCAGGTTCTTGACGTTGGCCTGGGTGATCTGGTTGAGGGTGGAGTAGTTCCAGCCGTTGTAGGTGATGCTCGGCATCACAACGTTGGCCGGGTCAGCCGAGAGACGCTTCACGTCGTCGTTGGCAACCGCAGTGCCCGATATGCCGACTGCGGCGCACAGCGCCGCCGCCGAGGTCGTTACCTTCCAAACATTGTTCATTTCTCGTACCTCCCAAGAACAAGCGAGAGGGACCGCCCGGAACCCCAACCGCAGTGGCCGAAACGCCACGGCCCCATAACGTCGTGCCGGAAAAGTTTTGGCGAGCCCCTCAGGCTGAGGAGCTATCCTATCGGCTGAGGAAACCCATCAAAGGTCTGTCGTGTCACCCGATTAGGTGAGCTCGCGCACGAATGTCGAAGCTGGCAAAGGACCACGCGGGCAATTCGCCTTCCCGCATTGACGTGCGCGCGCGTCTGGCCGACGTGGTGCGCGACGTGTATGACGCGCTGCTGCTGGAGCGCAGCTCCGCCTGGTCCGACATTGCCGCGCGCATCGCCGGCGCATTCGGCGCGCCGATAGCGACCATCCTGTTCTATCCGGACGGCGATGAAGCGGCGCACTCACTGGCACGCTTCGGACAGTCGCCGGAATCGGCAAAGAGTTACGAGGACTACTACGGCCGGATAGATCCCGGCCGGCGCGCCTGCCCGACCGACGGCACGCCACTGGTCGCGGCGTACTCGCACATCTCGCGCAACAAGGAGTGGATGCGCGAGGAGTTCGTGACCGACTACGCCGCGCCGCGCATCGATCACCTGCTCGCCGCCGTACTGCCGAAGGGGCGCGGCGGCTTCTTCGCGTTCACGGTCGCGCGGGGCAAAGGCATGCCGCCGTTCGACCCCGCGCTGTTGGCGCCGTTCCGGGAGCTTGCCGGCTATTGGTTGCATGCCGTGCGGCTGTCGCAATCGGTGCGGCCGGCGGGCGCAGCGGTCCCGGCCGAGCTGCCGCTCCTCGACGCCTGGTCGCACGGCATCGCGCTGCTCGATCGCGAGGGCAGCGTCGCGCATCTCAATCCCGCCGCGTTGGGGGTGATCAACGGCAAGGGCGCGGTGACGCAGCGCGGCGATCGCCTGGCGGCCCGCAACTACAGCGACCAGTCCAGGCTCGAGCGCGCCCTGAACGCCGTCTTGAGCCGTGCGGCACCGGCGGCGAGCGCGGTCCTTACCGGCGCCGGGCGCCCCGCCCTGACACTGACCGTGGTGGCCCTGACGGCCGGCGCCGCGGCCAAGGGGCCGGTCGCCGCAGTGATCTTCGGCAACGGCCGTCCATCCATCGAGGCGCTTGCCGAGATGTTCGGGCTGACGCGTGGCGAGCGCGCGGTGGCGAGCCGCATGTTGCTCGGCGAACGGGTGCCGTCGATTGCGGCGGCGCTCGGCGTGGGCGCCGAAACGGTGCGCACCCACCTGCAGCACATGTTCCGCAAGACCGGCGCGCAGTCGCAGCACGACTTCGTGCGCATCCTGCTCACCTCGGCGGCGGCCGCGCTTGGCAGCGGCCGGACGGCCGAGCCGCCGCGGCGCGGCTAGCGGCGCGCGCTCAGCCGATCATGCCGAGAGCGCGCCAGTCGGTGAGGTAGAGCCGGTCGGTCGGCTGGTCGGTCGGCATCAGGATGTAGCGGCCCTGCACGTGGGCGAAGGTCTCGGCGATCTGCTCGCGCCAGGCGCCGAACGCCTTGCGATAGCGGGCCTGGGTGCCGGAATCGAGGGCAATCTCGACTTCCTGTCCGGTCTCGACGTCGGTGAGGCGCACCTCGCCGTCGCCGAGCTTGGCAGGGTCGATCTCCTCCGGCGACGCGACGTGCAGGCCCCAGATCTCCTGGCCGGTGGCGCCGAGCAGGCTGACCTCGTCCTCGAAGTTCACGCCCCACCAGTCGCTGAGCACGATCAGCAGGCCCTTGTCGGTCAGGTGACGGATGGCGCTGCGCAGGGCACCGGCGAACTCGCCCCGGCCCGACGGCTTCTGGTCGTTGAGCCAGCGGAACATCGATTCGCCGCGCATGACGCCCTGGAAGCGCGGCGACCAGGTCACCTTGTTACCGGTGCCCACCGCGATCTCGACGCGGTCGCCGCCGGCCAGGCCGATGAAGCCGAGCGCGGACGCGACCCCCATCGCGAACTGGAACTTGCCGCCGTAGGCCATCGACCGGCTGCTGTCGACGATGATGTAGACCGGCAGCGCCCGGTAGACGTCGTACTGCTTGATGTAGCGCTTGCCGAGACGCGCGTGCACGTGCACGTCGAGATAGCGGAAGTCGTCGCCCGGCTGGTATTCGCGGTGATCCGCGAACTCCATGCCGGCGCCCTTCTGCTTGGAGCGCCGCTCGCCGACGCCGACCGAGGCTCCTGCCCAGCGGGGCACGAGCTTGGAGCGGGTCAGGCGCGTGAGGAGCGTTGGCGCCGGAGCGTAGCTCACCGGCTTACGCGGCCTTCTTCGACTCGGCGTCGAGCAGACGGTTCAGGAGCGTATCGCGGTTGATGCCCTCGGCCTCGCCCTCGTAGTTGAGCTGGCAGCGGTGGCGCAGCGTCGGCGCCAGGATCGCCTTGAGGTCGTCGAAGCTGACGTTGTAGCGCCCGGCGAGCAGCGCATGACCCTTGGCGGCCAGGATGAGCGCCTGGGCGCCGCGCGGGCTGATGCCGAAGCGCAGGTACTTCACCACCTCGGCCGGGCCGTCGTTGCGGTCGGGCTGGGTGACGATGGCGAAACGAGCGACGGCGCGCGTGACGTGCGCGGCGACCGGCACCTGACGCACCAGGCGCTGCAGCGCGAGGATGTCGTTGGCCGACAGCACCTGCTTGGGCACCGGCAGAGCGGCGCCGGTGGTGAGATCGAGAATGCCGACGAGGTCGTTCTCGCTCGGGTAGTTCACCAGGCTCTTGAACAGGAAGCGGTCGATCTGCGCTTCCGGCAGGCGGTAGGTGCCTTCCAGCTCGATCGGGTTCTGCGTCGCCAGCACGAAGAACGGCTTGGGCAGCTCCATCGAGCGGCCGGCGGCGGTGACGGTGTGCTCGCCCATCGCTTCGAGGAGCGCCGACTGGGTCTTCGGCGTGGCGCGGTTGATCTCGTCGGTGAGCAGCACCTGGGTGAAGATCGGGCCGGCCTGGAACTGCAGCTTGGTGCGGCCGGTCTCGTCCGGGATCAGCGCGAGCGAGCCGGTGATGTCCGCCGGCATCAGGTCGGGCGTGAACTGCACGCGCGCGAACGACAGGCCGGCGACGGCGCCGAGCGTGCGCACCAGCAGCGTCTTGCCGACACCCGGCGAGCCTTCGAGCAGCACGTGGCCGCCACAGATGAGCGCGATCAGGAGCTGCTCGACGACGTCCTTCTGGCCGACGACCGAGCGTGCCATCTCGTCGCGCGCCTTGCGCAGCTGCTCGAGCAGCCGCTCGAGCGCAACGGTGTCAATGTCGCCGGCAGAACCGGCCTTGCCTTGCATAGTCGCCATTTGCTCCCTCACTCCCCCGAAGTCTCCCTGCGGCCAGGCACAGCTGGCCGACTCGTCGTTGTCACAATTCGCCGGTGGCCCGCGCCGCCGGCGTCGTCTACGCGGCGGCGGCGGCCGCTGCGAGGCGCCGATCCCGCGTCTTGATCAGGCCGAACAGCGTCGGCGCGTAGCGGATGGTCAGGTCTCCCAAGAACAGCAAGAGCGCCAAGACGGCCCACAGGCGCCAGCCAGGCGCGGTGTCCCACTGCATGGCGTCATTGAACACCGACTCGTCGGCCGGCAACAGGCGGCCGCCGCTCATGCCGGCCAGTGCGCGCAGCTTGTCGAAGTCGGAGCGCGCGAAATCGTAGCGCGCCGGGTAGGCGATGTAGGTCTGTGCCTCGCCCGCCAGTTCGCCCGCCTTGACCTCGACCTTCCACGCGCCAGTGGTGCGGGCGGTGAAGGTGCCTTCGTAGCGGCCGGCGCCGATCTCGCGCAGGGTGATGGCGGCGCCATCGGGCGCGGTGGCGGTGACGGTGCGGCCGACGATCGGCGTGCCGTTGGTGGCGACGAGATCCGCGGTGACCTCGACGACGTCGCCGAGGCGGTGCGTGTTCACGTGCACGCCCGGGCCCTTGGCGTCGGGCAGGAAATGGCGGATGGCCTGCGACCACAGCAGCGGATACTCCGCCATCTGGATCCATTCCTCGGTGCCGGCGCCGGCGCCATGCGTGGCGAGCGACAGCACGCGTCCGTTGCCGTAGCGCCAGCTCGCCATGAGCGGCTCGATCTCGCCCTTCTCATCGGTGACGGTGAGGTGCAGATTGGCCTGCGGCTGCGCCGTGGTGCGGACGTAGACGTGCACCGGCGGCAGCTTGTCCGGCAGCCCGGCGAGGAACTCGGCGGTGCCGTCGTTCCAATTCACCGGCACGACCACCTGCTTCACCGGCGAGCTCGACAGCATCAGCGTCTCTTGGCTGAGGATCGACGGCAGCGCCCGCATGTCCTCGGTGTGATAGAAGGCGCCGCCGCCCGCCTCGGCGATCGCCTGCGGCTGGCGGGGGTCGGCCCCCGTCGAGATGGCGATGGCCGAGATCGAGATGTTGGCAGCCCTGGCGCGCGCGATCAGGTTGGCGAAATTCGCCTCCTGCGACAGGCCGTCGGTCATCACCACGATGTGCTTGGCCGAGGCATCGACGCGCTCGACCATGGCGACGGCGAGCTCGAGGCCCGGGAAGATGAAGGTGCCGCCGCCCGGCACCAGGGGGCCGAGGGCGCGATCGACGGCCGCCGCGTCTTTTCTCTCCTGCAGCGGCAGCAGCACGTAGCCCTCGCCGTCGAAGACGACGATGCCGACGCGCGCGTCGTCGTTGAGCAGGCCGACCGCGGTGAGGGTCGCTTCCTTGGCGACGTCGAGGCGCGTCAGCCGGCCGGTCTCGTCGGCGGCCGCGATCATCGAGCCGGAGCGGTCGAGCACGAACACCAGCGCCACCTTGGGTGCCTCGTGAGGGATGCGCGACGACAGCGGCGACAGTCGCTCGAACGGCGTGCCGTAGTAGCCGCCCGGACCGAACGAGTTCTCGCCGCCCAGGATGAAGAGTCCCTTGCCGTGCACCGAGACGAGCTGCTCGATCTGCTCCTGCTGCTCCGTGGCGAGCGCGAGCGCCGGCACATTCATCATCACGACGCTGTCGTACCGTATCCAGTCGTCGATCTTCTTCGGCGCCTGCGGCGGCGTGATGACCGTCGCGGTCAGGCCCTGCACGGCGACGGCGCGGGTGAAGTACTCGCCGACCGTGAGGTCCTGGGTGATGACGAGGACGTTCGGATTGGTGGTGACGGTGACGATGGCGCCGTTCTTGTTGTTCTCGGCGAAGGTGTCGCGCGGCGCATCCACCGCGACCTCGAGCAGGATGGTGCCGGCCTCGCCCGCCGAGACGGCGGTCTCGACGCGGTTGCGGCCGGCGAGCAGCTCGACCTCGTTCTGCAGCACCGTCTCGCCCTGGCGCTGGATGGTGAAGGTGGCGCGCACCGGCGCCTGGGCGTAGATCACCGCATCGAGCAGGAAGGTGTCGCCGCGATAGACGCGCGCCGGCGCATTCACCGATTCCACCATCACCTCGCCGGGCGGCAGCTCGGTGAGCGGCTTGACGTCGACGGCGATGTTGCGCGAGCGCAGCTGCGGCAGCGCGCGGGCGATCTCGCCGACGGTCTCGTTGCCTTCGGTGGCGAGGACGATGCGGCCGCGGCGATCCGCCGGCAGCATGGCGGCGGCGAGACGTGCCGCCGCCTCGAGGTCGGCGCCGGTGGCGACGGTGCGAAACGGCTCGTCGCGCCAATCGGCGTCGGCGCCGATGTCGAGCGCCACGCGCGCCGGCGCGCCTGCCACGACGACGCCGGCATGCGCATCGGCACCGGCGGCGGCGACGCGGGTGCCGACCTCGGCAAGCAGGCGATCGCGATCGACGTTGCGGTTGGTGGGGCCGAAATCGGTGCCGAGCACCAGCACGACTTCCTCGGCCGGCTGGCGCAGCAGCAGGGGCAGGCCGGCGAGCGCGCCGACCAGGACCAGGATGCCGGCAAGGCGCAAGGCCAACAGCGTGCGCCGCCGGCCGGCCAGCGCGCGCTCGGAGCGCAACGCCTCGGGGCGCAGGAACTGCTCGGTGCCGCGGCCGGCAATCCACGTCTCGACGAGGATGCCGAGCAGAGCGGCGGCGAGCAGCCACCACCACAGGCGCGGCGTCGCCCCTTCGTTCACCGGATTGGTGACAGTGTCCTCGAACGCGGCCAGCGCGGACTCGGCGACGCCCGCCGACGCCACGGTCAGAACCTGCGTGCCGGCGGAGGTGACGAGGCGCCATACACCGGCGCGATCGGGCGCGAAGCCGCGCTCCATGCCGGGGACCAGGAAGTCGACGCCGGACGGCGGCACGGCGAGCACGCTCTCGGCGCCGTCGGGCGCGACGATGCGCGCGGACAACAGACGCGCCGGCAGCGGGCAGACGCCGCCCACTTGGCAATACGGCGCCGAGACGGCGCCGAGGTCGATGCCGAGCCAGCGCACGAGATTGGCGACGAACACCGGGAAGGCGGAGCGATCGGCCCAGCCGGCGTCCTCAAGGACGAAGGCGAGCTGGACCTCACGGCCGTTCGGCGTAGTCCGCGCCTGGACGAGCGGCGCGCCGCCCGACTCGGCCAGCACCATGCCGCCGGGCAGGCGCGGCACCCGGAAGCCCAAGCTCGGCTCCAGGGCGGACCAGTCGACCTGGTCGGCAAGCGGATGGTCGACCTCCCAGCCGGTCACGTACGGCGCGCGCAGCGGCACGCCGGGCGGCGCCGACTGCAGGCGGCCGGCGCCGACCCACAGCACGTTGGTGGCGGGACGGCGCTGCAGGGTGACGCCGTCGACGACCACTAGGTCGAAGGTGTTGTCATCGCCGGGCAGCGCGTCGGCGGCAACGACCTCGACGTAGTTGATCGCCTGCAGCGCGGCGAGCAGCGGGATGGACGGCCGGCCGAGGTAGAGGACCCGCGCCTTGACCGGATCGCGGCGCACAGCGAAGTGCACGGCGTTATCGTGCGGCCCGGCGTCGTTCGGCAGGCGCAGCAGCACCACACCGGTGCCCGGCAGCGCGAGGCTCATGTTGAGCGGCGCATCATTCGACTCGGCCGAGCGCGTCACTTCCGTGGTGGCGAGCTCGACGAAGGTGTTGACCCCGGTCGGCTGGAACAACGCCTCCACCGTCACGCTCTCCGGCGACGGGCCGCTGAAGCGGACGGTGCCGGTGACGGTCCACTCGCCGGTCTCAGCATTCACCGGCGCGAAACGCGCGCTCAACCCGACATTGGTGGTGTCGGTGCCGCGGATCAGGGCACGGCGCACCGGCACGTCGCCGGCCGCAGCGGCAATCGCCGCCGCGACAGTGTCGCCGCCGTCGGTGACAAGGACGATCTCGGCGGCCTCGCCGGCGCTCAGCAGCGACGGCAACAGCGCGGCGGCGCCCTTCCAGTCGGCGGCGCCATCAGAGGCGCGCAACGTGCGCAAGATGGGAGCAACGCCGGAGAAGTCGGCTTGGCGCGCCACCTCGACGCGCGCCGCGGGACCGGCGGAAACGACGGAGACGCGCGCGCCGGTGCCGGTGGTGTCGCGCTCGGTGAGCGCGGTCAGGCGGGCGATGGCGGCGTCGAAGCGGGTCGGCGAGACGTCGGTGGCGCGCATGCTCGCCGAGGCGTCCACCACGTAGATCGTGTGCTGGGCGTCGCTGCGCCCGCCGCCCAGGAACGGCTGGGCGAGCGCCAGCGCAACGAGCGCAACGACCGCGACCTGCAGAAACATGAGAAGACTGGCCGGCGGGCGGCGCAGCGAACGCCGCGGCGCGACCTTGTTCTCCAGCACGCGCCAGAGCACGATGCTGGGCACGTCCAGCTGGCGCCGCCGGCGCATGTGCATAACCAGCACAAGTCCGATCAGCGCCCCCAGGACGAGCCAGCCAGGGGCCAGCAAGCTCACTTCCCGCGCTCCACCATCAATGCCTGGAAGTAGCGGCTGACGATATCGCGCGCCGTCGCCGGCAGCGGCGTGCGAGTGACTTCATGCTCTTGCTTGGCGACCCAGCCACCGGTGGCAGCGGGCGCGCCGCCGAGGCCGGGGTTGTCACCGCCCATCTGCGGCGGCAGGTTGAAGCGGGTACGGCGACCACCGCCGCCCGCGGCGTTCTTCAGCATCATCTCGTACTCGGCGGCGAGACCAAGGCGAGCCATGTACTCGCCGAACAGCGCCTGGGTGCCCTTGCCGGCGAAGTCGCCGGGGCCCGCCATGTCGGCGCCGCCCACCATCTCGCCGAGCGGTCCACCGCCGCCGCCCGGGCCATCGGGGCCGTACACGTCATCGGACCCGGGCGGACGATCGCCAAGGGCATCGACGATGCCGTCGCCTTCCGCGCCGAAACGGCCGTCACCCGGATCGCCGAGCACGCCCGCCGGCGGCACCATGTCGGCCGCGTCGTTGCGACCGGGGCCATTGTACTCGTCGCGCGTCGTCATCAGGCCGGTGAAGGGATTGTCCGGACGGTTCCAGCCGTCTTGCTGCTGCATGGCGCGCGCGCCCGGCGCGATGGTCCGGGCGGCCTTGGCGGTGACCTGGTTGAAGGTCTCGCCGATCAAACGGCCGAAATTCTTTGGCGAATTCGGGTCCTCGCCGACGCGCCGGTAGGCTTCGGTGGCAAGCGCCATGAGACGCTCGAGCCCCGCGGCAAGCTCGCCGGCGCCCATGCCCGGATTGTTGGCGAACTGCTGGCCGAGCTGCTCGAGGTCGTGCGCGATCTGCTGCAGCTGCGGGTCGGCACGATCCTCGCCATCCTGCTTGAGGATGGCGGCAATCGCCTGCAGCGTGACCGCCGCGTCGTGGCGATCCGCCTCGGTAAAACCGCCGACTTCGGGCGGCGGGCGCAGGGCGGCGAACGCTTCCTGCAGAAGCGGCGGCGGCGGCGCGACGGTGAGCAGCGCGGCGACGGCGATCAACACCGGCACGCCGATCGCCGCGCGCGGCAGGCGCACCGGCACGAGGTCAGCCGCGTCAACCTTGTCGGTGCGGTCGTGCACGCTCTTCACCAGCGCCTCGCCGACCACGCCGGTGTAGGCGAAGCGATCGGGTGCACCGGCGACTTCGAGCGCCGTGCTGACGCTCTCGTTCATATGGAAGTGGCGATCGGCGGCGCGCGCCATGCGATCGATCTCGGGACGGCGCGCCATCGCGACGAGCGGAGCGGCGATCATGGCGAGGATGGCGACATCCACCGCCAGCATGAGGTGCTGCGGCACCGGGGCCGGGCGCCACGCCGCGAGCCATGCAGGAACGGGCAGATTGGCGAACGCCAGCCACGGCGCCAGATCGCCGAGCAGGCCCTGCATCAACTCGAGCAGGCAGAACAGCGCCAGCGCGACCAGCACGCCGATGGTCGCGACGGTCACGAAGGCCCCGTACGCCGTGCGGCGGCGCGCTTGTCCGAGCCGTTCGACGACGCCGGCAAGTCGGGAATCGGAAGCGCCGGAAGACAAGACCTCGGGAGCAGCGGCAGCGGGAGCAGCCTGCTTCATAGCACTCGGTTCACACACCTACGGGTAGCGCGGCGGGCGATGCTCGCATAGCGCCCGGCGGGATGCAAACGAGCGTTGCCGCCAATGGAAAGCAACGACTCTGCGACCATCTAACGCCTCCTTCTCCGCCCATCTGTCGGTCTACACCGCCGATTGACGGAACCCCCCCCTCTGGGGTCTACCTTGCGTCCCGTCGGGAGACTAAAATATTAGGTTCCTGTCGGCCCCCGCCCACCCGCGGAGGGTCATGTAAACCCAAGAAAATTTCCCCAAGACTTTGGGCGAGGATCGGGCAATGAAACTTCCGCTTACCATTCTTCTTGCGACCGCAGGCGCCGTCGCACTGAGCGCCGCCGTGCCGCGCGAGCAGGCTCCGGTGAACGCGAACGCCGAGACGTACATCCAGGTGGCGCAGGACGCGGCCGCGCTGCGGAGCGAAGGCCAGCCCCTGTACGCGAAGGAGTGCGGTGGCTGCCATGGCGCCAACGGCCAGGGCGGCGATGGGCCCAAGCTCGCTGGCAACGATTTCGTGAAGGCGGCGGGCGCCGTCATCAGCCAGATCCTGGTCGGCATGACCGAACATGGCATGCCGCCGTTCGCGGACGTGCTGAACGATCGCCAGATCGCGGCCATTACGACGTACGTGACCGCCACGTGGGGCCAAGTGACGGCCGCCACCACGCCGGACATGGTGCGTACCATGCGCGGCGGCGCCGCCGGCGGGATGTAACGCCCCAGCCGACAGCCTGTTACGATCGCGACAAGAGCCGCCGGTGCGAACGCACCGGCGGCTCGCCAAGACCGGCAAGGACGTGTGTGGTCTGCCCTGTCGAAAGTGGTCCAAGCCTAACTCTGGGCTTGGACCACCAAGTGCAGGCAGTCCACATGAGCTGGGGCATTCCCGGGCTTCGGATAGGAAGGAGTGCCTACGGATCGTGGTGGATTTCGATCGGCCTGCCCTTCGGTTTTCGTGTCACCCGCCGGCTTGGGCAGACCCCGCGTCGGACGTTCCCCACTACGACGAAGAGCTCACGCGACCCTACTACTAACGGCCAGCGGGAGCTCAGCTCTGCAGCAACGCCCAATCAACGCATCCTGGACCGCATGAAGCGCGGTAACTGAGGGCGCCATCGGGCCCTGGTGCATCGCATACCGCCACCGGAAGGATGTCGCGCCAGCAGTGCATCACGATCGAGCCCGAACCGGTTGCCCAAGTTTGTCTACGCTGTCGAGAAGCAGGGAGCGCTGCCGGGCGGCTCCCCGGCCCAAACAGAGGGCGGATCGGGTGACCCACTTCGCGGTGGCGCGCGGCCAATAGCAGAATTGCGCTCCCTATTGATTCCACAGTGATTCCATGGAGGGCCGGGTAACGGCCCGACCAAAAACGAAGGCCCGTAAGTCTTTGGACTTACGGGCCTTTTGGTTGCGGGGACAGGATTTGAACCTGTGACCTTCAGGTTATGAGCCTGACGAGCTACCGGACTGCTCCACCCCGCGATAACCGGTGTCTGTGGGAACTCGGTGCTCCGATCGCGCTCGCGCGCGCACATCGTGAATCTAGGTCCTGCACGTTCGACTGCAAGTCGGCTCTCCGGGTTTAGCAGGCCTGGCAGCGACCTACTCTTCCGCACTTCCGTAGTGCAGTACCATCGGCGCAGAGGGGTTTCACGTCCGAGTTCGGAATGGGATCGGGTGCAGAACCCTCGCTATGACCACCAGGCCGGCAAAGCCCGGAGAGCCGTCTCGTGCGTGACGCGCCGCGGTCGGCGCGCGCCACGAATTCTGGGTAACACGATCTTTGCGAGAGACATCGTCGTCACGCAGAGATCATCCGGGTCGGATTGATCGCTACGTACGGCGGAAACGAAAGAAGTCAATCGAGCGATTAGTACCGGTAAGCTACGCGCCTTACGGCGCTTCCACACCCGGCCTATCAACGTGGTGGTCTGCCACGGCTCTCATGGGGAGAACTGGTTTTGAGGCGAGTTTCCCGCTTAGATGCGTTCAGCGGTTATCTCTTCCACACGTAGCTACCCGGCAGTGCGGCTGGCGCCACAACCGGTCCACCAGAGGTGTGTCCATCCCGGTCCTCTCGTACTAGGGACAGGCCCTCGCAATTCTCCTACACCCACGGCAGATAGGGACCGAACTGTCTCACGACGTTCTAAACCCAGCTCACGTACCACTTTAATCGGCGAACAGCCGAACCCTTGGGACCTGCTCCAGCCCCAGGATGTGATGAGCCGACATC
>VGER01000056.1 GCA_016869235.1 Alphaproteobacteria bacterium
CGGCGGCCTGCACCAGCGCCGCCAGCGCGCCGCCGGTGGCGCCCGGGTCGGTGGCGTCGGCCTCGACCAGCAGCGCCGGACGCTCGCCGCGCTCCACCGCGCGGGTGAAGTCGGACGGGATGGTGACGACGAACATCACCTCGCCGCGTGCCAGCCGGTCGCGCGCCTGGGCTGCTGTGTGCAGCGCGGGGTCGATGTCGAAGTAGCCGGTGTGGTCGAGGGAGGCGAGCAGCGAGCGGCTGAACGGCGTCGATTCCGCCGCCACCACCGCGGCGGGCAGGCCGCGCGGATCCTGGTTGATGGCGTAGCCGAACAGGATCAGCTGCATGATGGGCACGCCGATCATCATCGCGAACGTCAGCCGGTCGCGGCGCATCTGCATGAATTCCTTGGCGAGGATCGCGCCGAAGCGTTTCAGGAAGGTCGAGCGGTTCATGCCGCGGCCGCTCCCTGGGCGCGGTTGCGCTCCATGAGCGCGATGAACGCGTCCTCCAGGCTCGGCTCGGATTCGCGCCATTCGAGGCCGGGCTGGAAGCGGAGCGGCGCGATGGCCTGGCCAAGCGCGGCGGTGTCCGGGCCGCTCACATGCAACGTGTTGCCGAAGGCGGCGACCATGGCGACGCCGGGCTGCTTGCGCAGCTCGGCGGCAAGCCGCACCGGATCGGGCGCGTCCACGTGCCAGGTGGTGAGACCGGAGCTGCGGACGATGTCGGCGACCGAGCCGCGGGCGAGCATGCGGCCGGTGTCGAGGTAGGCGATGACGTTGCAGCGCTCCGCCTCGTCCATGTAGTGGGTGCTGACCAGCACCGTCAGGCCTTCGGTGGCGAGGATGTGAATCTGGTCCCAGAACTCGCGCCGCGCCTTGGGGTCGACGCCGGCGGTGGGCTCGTCGAGCAGCAAGAGCTGCGGGTTGTGCAGGATGCAGGCGGCGAGCGCCATGCGCTGCTTCCAGCCGCCCGAGAGCGTTCCGGCGAGCTGCTTCTGCCGCCGGGTGAGGCCGAGGCGCTCGAGCGTCTCGTTCACCACCTTGCGCGGCCGCGGCACGCCGTACATGCGGGCGACGAAGCGCAGGTTCTCGCGAATGCTCATGTCCTCGTAGAAGCTGAAGCGCTGGGTCATGTAGCCGACCTCGCGCTTGATGGCCGCCGACTGGCGCAGGATGTCGAGGCCCAGGCAGGCGCCCTCGCCCGAGTCCGGCTTCATCAGTCCGCACAGCATGCGGATGGTGGTGGTCTTGCCGCTGCCGTTGGGGCCGAGGAACCCGCAGATCTGGCCGCGGCGCACGTCGATGGAGACGTCGCGCACCGCATGCAGCGCGCCGAGGTGCTTGTTGAGGCCGCGCACCGAGATGGCGAGATCGGTCGTGGCGGCGGCGGTCATGGCGCGGTCCTCCCCAGCGACACCTCGACGGGCAGGCCCGGGTGCAGGCCGCCCCAATCCTGCGCAGACTTCTGGTCCGGCGCCGCCTCGACGAGGAAGACCAGCTTGGCGCGGTTCTCGCGGCTGAAGATCACCGGCGGCGTGTATTCCGCTTGCGGCGCGATGAAGGTCACCCGCGCCGCCAGGCCCGCAGGACAGCCGTCGCAGGCAACGCCGACGCTCTCGCCGATGCGCACGCCGGAAAGCGCGGGCTCGGGCACGAAGAAGCGCAGCTTCATCTTGCCGGGCGGCAGCAGGGTGACGATGGGCGCGGCGCCGGGAACGAACTCGCCCAGCGCATAGAGCGTGTCCACCACGCGCGCCTCCATCGGCGCGGTCAGGGTGCGCTGCGAGAGGCGGAACTCCGCCTGCTCCTGCACGGCGCGCAGGGCGTTCACCAGCGCCTGCGCCGCGCGCACCTGGTCGTCGCGGCCACCGAGCTGGGCGGCCTCGATCTGGGCGTCGAGCTCGGCGATGCGGGCGCGGTCGCGCTCGTAGGCGGCGCGCGTCTCGTCGAGACGCCCCACCGTGACGATGCCACCGGCGGCGAGCTGGGACTGGCGGCGGAACTCCGCCTCGCTGAGCTTGAAGGCCGCCTCGGCCTGGGTGCGCTGCGCCTGCAGCGCATCGATCTCCGGCGTGCGGCGGCCCTTGCCGAGGTCGGCGAGCTGCGCTTGCGCCTGCGCGAGACGGGCGCGGGCTTCGGCGACCACCGCCAGCTCGAGCGTCGCGTCGAGTTGCGCGATGAGCGCGCCAGCCTTCACGGCATCGCCACGCGCCACCGCCAGCGCCACCACGGTTCCCGGCGCCGGCGCCGCGATGCGCGTGTACTCCGCCTCGACGTAGCCGGGGAACGCGTTGGTCGCCGGCGGGTCGGGCGCAAAATAGCCGAGCACCGCGAGTGTGACGGCGCGTACCCAACTCCAGGCCTGATCGATCCACTCCATGGTCGCCTCCTGAGCAGCAGACGCGGAACCAGGCGAACTACGCGGTACGAACGCTACGCGGCCTTGCCTCGCCGCTTCGGCACGGCGTGGCCGCTGAGGAAGCGGCGCACGTGCTGGATCGGGTCGATGTCGATGCCGGCCACCTCCGGCGCCACCTGGCGCGCGATGGCGAGCAACAGGATCGGCGCCAGCAACGGGCCGGCGACGGCGAGCGGATGCTCGCGCACCAGCACTCCCGCCTCTTGGTACTGAAGGATCACCTGTGCCGCCGCTGCCAGGACCCGGCGCGGCACCTCGGCGGCGGGCTTGAGCTCGGGGAAGCGCGGCACGTCGGACAGCACGGTGGCGACGAAGCGCGCGCTCGTGCGGGCAAATTCTTGGTAGCCGCGCACCAGCCGCGCCAGGTCGGCCTCGAGGTCGCCGGTGAAACGGATGGCGGCGGGCACGAACGCGCTCGCCGCGTTGGCCATCGCCTGCACCAGCAGGTCGGCCTTGGCGCCGAAGTGGCGGAACAACGTCACCTCGTTGACGCCGGCCCGCTCGGCGATGGCGCGCGTGGTGCTGGCGGCGTAGCCGGACTCGGCGAACACCTCGGCGGCGGCTTGGAGGATGCGCGCGCGGGTGGCGGCGGCATCGCGAACAGGCTTCTTCCTGGCGGCCGAGGCAGGCATTGTATGCAAGTACATACTTTCATAAGCCGCCGAAGTCAAGCGCCGCGGCACCGCGCCTTGCTTCTCAGCGGATGACGGGCTCCGGCTCCTCGAGGGCGAGATGGCCCGGCCGCGACAGTCCGGCCGTGTAGGAGCCGGCCATCATCGCCAGCACGAACACCACGGACTGCGGCAGGAGGAACGCGAGCGAGGAGATCGCCGGGCCGGGGCAGAAGCCGACCAGGCCCCAGCCGACGCCGAACACGGCGGCCCCACCGAACAGACGGCCGTCCCACAGGTCGGCCGGCGCGGGCCAATGGAAGCGCGAGTCGAGCAGCGGCACCTGGCGCGCCAGGGCAATGCGCCACGCGATCAGGTAGACGACCACGGCGGCGCCCATGACGAACATCAGGCTCGGGTCCCAGGTGCCTAACAGGTCGAGGAAGTCGAGCACCTTGTCGGGGTTCACCATCTGGGAGACGCCGAGGCCGACGCCGAAGACGATGCCGCTCACGCCTGCAATCAGGTTGCGCACGTCAGCCTCCAATCAGATGGCGGGTGACGTAGACGGTCGCGACGCCGGTGGCCATGAAGGTCAGCGTCGCGCCGATCGAGCGTGGCGACAGGCGGCCGATGCCGCACACGCCGTGGCCGGAGGTGCAGCCGTTGCCGATGCGCGTCCCGGCGCCGACCAAGAGGCCGCCCAGCACCAGCGCCGGCCAGCTCGTCGCGAAGACGATGTCCGCGGAGGTCTGCCCCGAGAGGAGGCGCCAGATCACCGCGCCGATGACCAGGCCGGCCAGGAAGTAGACTCGCCAGGCGGCATCGCCCGGCTGCGGCGGCAGCAGGCGCGACAGGATGCCGGCGACGCCCGCGATGCGCCCGTTGAGCAGCAGCAGCATCGCCCCGGCCAGGCCGATTAAGGCGCCACCGAGTATCGCCGCCCCAGGCGTGAAATTGACGATTTCCATCAGTGCGCACTCCCCGCCCGCGCGGAATTGGCGCGAACCACGCGACTGGTTTCGACCAGCTTCTCGATCACTGGAAGAGTCGCTCCCCAGTGGATGTCAGCGTGCTTGTAGCTGGTATCGAGCGGAAAGGCACTATGCGAGACCGTAAGGCCGCGCGCCGCGCCTCGAGCCGCCACCTCGACGTCGATTTCCTCAGGCATCGTCTCGCCTCCGTGCGGTGCTATATAGGGCAAGGATGGTCGCCGCCCCACCGTCGGATCCGTTCGAGCTGACCGAAGCCGAGGCCGAGGTTGGCGCCGTTCGCCCCGACCAGCCGCCCTCGCCGCCGCCGTACCTGGACAAGCTGAACGCCGCCCAGCGCGAGGCGGTCGAAGCCATCGAAGGCCCCGTGCTGGTGCTGGCCGGCGCCGGCACCGGCAAGACGCGCGTGCTCACCACCCGCCTCGCCCACCTGCTGTTCCGCGGCTATGCGCGGCCGGGCGAGATCCTCGCGGTGACCTTCACCAACAAGGCGGCGCGCGAGATGAAGAGCCGCGTCGAGGGCCTGATCGCCCGCCCCGTCGAGGGCATGTGGATCGGCACGTTCCATTCCATCGGGGCGCGCATGCTGCGTCAGCACGCCGAGCTGGTGGGCCTGAAGCAGAACTTCACCATCCTCGACCAGGACGACCAGGTACGGCTGCTCAAGCAGCTGATCCAGGCGGCAGGCATCGACGAGAAGCGCTGGCCGGCGCGCATGCTGGCCGCGACCATCAACGAGTGGAAGGACCGCGGCCTCACGCCCGACAAGGTCAGCGACCAGCACGGGGACTATGCCCACGGCAAGGGCCAGGGCCTGTACCGCCTCTATCAGGAGCGACTGAAGCATCTCAACGCCGCCGACTTCGGCGACCTGCTGTTGCACATCCTCGTGCTCTTGCAGACCAACAAGGATGTCGCGGCGCGCGGGCAGCACCGCTTCCGCTACATCCTGGTGGACGAGTACCAGGACACCAACGTCAGCCAGTACCTGTGGCTGCGCCTGCTCGCCCAGCTGCACAAGAACCTGTGCTGCGTCGGCGACGACGACCAGTCGATCTACTCGTGGCGCGGCGCCGAGGTCGGCAACATCCTGCGCTTCGAGAAAGACTTCCCCGGCGCACGCATCATCCGCCTAGAGCAGAACTACCGCTCCACCCCCAGCATCCTCGCCGCCGCTTCCGGTTTGATCGCCAAGAACCAGGGCCGATTGGGCAAAACGCTATGGACCGACCGCCCCGGCGGCGAAAAGGTCCTGGTGCGCGGCGCGTGGGACGCCGAAGAAGAAGCGCGGCTCGTCTGCGAGGAGATCGAAGGCTCGCACAAGAGCGGCGAGAAACTCGGCGCCTTCGCCATCCTGGTGCGCGCGAGCTTCCAGACCCGCGAATTCGAAGAACGCCTCCTTACCCTCGGCCTGCCCTACCGCGTGGTCGGCGGCCTGCGGTTCTACGAGCACAAGGAAATCCGCGACGCCATCGCGTATCTGCGCGTCATCGCCCAGCCCGACGACGATCTCGCGTTCGAGCGCATCCTCAACGTCCCGCGCCGCGGCATCGGCGAGACCACGGAGCAGGCGCTGCGCCGCATCGGCCGTGCCAAATCGATTTCGCTCACCTCCGCCGCCGCCGAGATCGTCACCACTGACGAGGTGAAGCCGCAGGCGCGCAAGGCGCTGACCAACCTGCTCGAGTCGATGGACCGCTGGCGCCGGATGCTCACCGACATGCCGCACGCCGACGTGGTCGGCATCGTGCTCGACGAGTCGGGCTACACGCAGATGCTGCAGGACGACAAGTCGCCCGACGCCCCCGGCCGCCTCGAGAACCTGAAGGAACTCGTGCGCGCCGTCGAAGGCTTCGAGAACGTCGGCCAGTTCCTCGAGCACGTCAGCCTCGTCATGGAGAACGACGAGGTGACCAACGAGGAGAAGGTCAGCCTGATGACGCTGCACGGCGCCAAGGGCCTGGAGTTCGACATCGTCTACCTGCCCGGCTGGGAGGAGGAACTCATCCCCCACCCGCGCGCGCTCGAACAGGGCGGCGAAGGCGCGCTCGAAGAAGAACGCCGCCTCGCCCACGTTGCGATCACCCGCGCGCGCCGCCGCCTGTGCATCACGTTCGCCGCCAGCCGTCGCGTCTACAACCAGTGGCGCTCGACGCTGCCCAGCCGCTTCATCGACGAGCTCCCCAAGGAGCACATCGAAATCCAGTCCGCCCCCGGCCTGTACCGCGGCCGCGGCAGCGCGGGTGCCGACGAAGACTCGCCCGCATTCGAATACGGCCAGCAACGCCCGCCGCGCGGCTCCTGGCAGCCCGCGCGCAGCGGCTCCGTGCGCAGCCCGGGCTCCTCGAACCCGCGTTCGGGCGTCACCTCCGGCGGCCTGGTGATCGACGGCCGCGTCGTCGAGGTGCAGCACATCGCCCCCGCCCACCGCACCAACGCCGGCGGCTTCCGCACCGGCGAACGCGTGTTCCACCAAAAGTTCGGCTACGGCCGCGTCCGCGCCGTCGACGGCAACCGCCTCGAGATCGCCTTCGACAAAGCCGGCACCAAGAAGGTCATCGACTCCTTCGTCGCCAAAGCCTGACGCGAAGGCCGCCGCGCTACCGCGTTGCCCCTTGCATCCGCTCCAGCCCGTCGAGAATTAGGTCGAGACCAACCTCGAACTCCGCGCTGTAGGAGTACCCGGGCCGGAACACATGCTCCCTTGCGAACTTGGTGAGGTGTGGGAACGCGCCGGCCGGCATCGCCTGCAGCATCGTCGCTGCCATCGCCTGGGCCTCCTCCGAGGTGCGGAACGGCAGGTTCAGCTCGGTCAGCACGAAACCATAGAGGTAGCTGTCCACGCAGGCGAACGCGTGGCCGGACTGCGCCACCGTCAGGCCGCCGGCACGGAACGCGCCGAGGACGGCATCGTGCTGGCGCAACGTCGCCGCTCCGGGATTCATGCGGGACTCGAGCACCCCCAGCGCCCAACGATGGCGGAGCAACACCGCACGCTTCGACATTGCCCAGGCACGGATCGGCACGCGCCACGCCGGCGCCGGCGCCGGCAACTCCACCTCGGCGAACACGATGTCCACGATGCTGTCGAGGATCGCGTCCTTGTTGGCGACGTGCTTGTAGAGCGACATCGCCTCGACCCCGAGCTCCTCGCCCAGGCGGCGCATCGACAGCGCGTCGATGCCGATCGCGTCAGCGAGTCCCGCGGCCACTGCCAGCACGCGCTCGCGCGTCAGGGGCTGGCGCTTGCCGCCGTTGCGCCGGGACGTCGCGGTGGAACGCTCGGTCACGCCTACGCCCCCAGCGTGAGGACCACGCTACCGCGCTTGCGTCCGGTTTCCACCCGCGCGTGAGCCTCGGCCGCGCGCTCCCACGGGTAGACGCAGTCCACGACGGGGACGAACGCACCCGCCTCGGCGATCCCCGCCAGGAACTCCATGTCCCCCGCCGTGACCGAAGCAACGCCGGCGATCGCCTTCTTGCCGCTGCCCTTGGCCGGCCACGCCAGGCCGATCGACTGGGCCAGCGACGCGGAAAGGATGATCAGCAGCCGGCCACCCGGCTTCAGCGAGCGCTCGCAGCGCGACAGCGGTGCCGATCCGGTGGCGTCGAGGATGATGTCGTACGTCTCGCCATTCTGCGTGAAGTCTTCTTGCGTGTAGTCGATGACTCGGTGTGCGCCGAGTGAGCGTACCAGCTCGACGTTCGCGGAGCGGCACACCCCCGTCACGTCCGCGCCGAAATGGCGGGCGAGCTGCACCGCGGCGGACCCGACCGCGCCCGATGCACCCACCACCAGGACCTTGTCGCCGCGCGCGATCTTGCCCTTGCGCAGGAAGTGCAACGCGGTGGTGGCCCCGAACGACATGGCAGCCGCTTGCTCCACCGACAGCCGGGCCGGCTTGCGCACGATCGCGCCGGTCTCCGGCATCACGCAGTACTGCGCGTGCGCGCCGAAGCCGACGTCGGTGAACGCAACCACCCAGTCGCCGACCTGGAAGCGCGTCACCGCCTTGCCGATCGACTCGATCTCGCCCGCTAGTTCGGTTCCCAGCACCTTCTTGCGCGGTCCGAACACGCCGAAGAACAGCCGGCCCATCAAGCCGAACCCCGGCGGCATCGCGAGCGTGCGCGCACGCCAATCGGCGGTCGACACAGTCGTCGCGCGCACCCGGATCAGGACTTCATGGTCGCGCGGCGTGGGCTTGGGCACCTCTGCAAGGGCCACCACCTCCGGCGGTCCGTACTGCGTGTACACGAGGGCCTGCATCCGGCCGGCCTCGGTGCGGGCGCTCGACACCACCGTCGGAGAAGAAGGGGCGGAGCTCAGGGCAATCGCGTTCATCGGGGTCTCTCCAAGGTCGCAATCTCAGCTTACACCGTAAGCTTACACTGTAATCCCAGAGTTGCAACCCTTTTGTTTCCGGCCCGGAGCCTGGCTTACGGCGCCAGCAGCGCGTCGTACCCTTGCTTGTTGAACTGCAGCAGGCAGAAGCCATTCCCGAACGGATCGCGCATCAGCGCCAGCCTCCCGTACGGCTCCTCTGTGATCTTGCCCTCGCGGCGCGCACCGGCGGTCTGCGCCCGCCGCGCGGCGGCTTCGACGTCCTCCACCACGACGTCGAAATGCACCGGCGTCCAGTGCGGGTCGTAGCTACGCACCGCCGGCGCATGGTCGAACGGCTCGGTGCCTGCCGATTTCTGCAGCAGATAAATCGGCACCGCTCCGCCGAGCAGCTCCACAAACGTCGCATCGAACTTCCGCCCCACCCGCAGGCCGAGCGCGTCCGAATAGAACCGGATGCCGGCCGCCACGTCGGGCACGTCGATGTTGAGCACAAACCTCATTCGGTCACCCAGTAGAGACCGATGACGCCGATCATGATGAGGGCGACGAAGCCGAGACGCGCGGGAGTCGCCGATTCGCCGAACAGGAAGATGCCGAAGGCGACCACGCCGACGTTGCCGATCGCGCCCCACACCGTATAGGCGGTGCCGAGCGGGATGGTGCGCATCGCCAGCCACAGAAACCACAGGCTGGCCAGCATGGCGGCGACGACAGCGGTGGCCGTAAGTGGCTTGCTCATGGTGGCGGGATGCTTGAGCCCTACCGCCCAGGCAATCTCCATCAACCCTGCGATGGTCAACCAAACCCACGACATAGCCGCCCTCCCGTTGTTCCGCACCCGGCGCAAGCGCATATACTCCCCTCATGGACACCGTTCGCAAAGGCTCCGTGACCGACCCGGTAATTCGCGCGGCGCTCGATGGCGTCGCGGCTGCCCCGGAGCCCGGCTGGGGCCCCGACTTCACCGACGACGCGGTCAAGCTGGTTGCGCCCGCGGCAAAGGCCGACGAGCGCCCCGGCTTGAAGGCGTACGTAGAAGAAGCCCGCACCCGCTTCCGGCGCGAGCTGTCCGACCGCAAGCAGATCCCCGCCCGCGTCGCCTCGCTGCGCGCCGAGCTGGCCAAGCGCGGCCTCGCCGGCATGCTGGTGCCGCACGCCGACGAATACCTCGGCGAGTACGTCGCGCTGCGCAACCAGCGCCTGACCTGGCTCACCGGCTTCACCGGCTCGGCCGGCATGGCGGTGGTGCTCGCCGCCAAGGCGACCATCCTGGTCGACGGCCGCTACACCCTGCAGGTGCGCGAGCAGGTCGACGGATCGCTGTTCACCTATCGCCACGTCACCGAGGAACCGGCGACCGATTGGATCGCGGCGAACCTCCCGAGGGGCGGCAAGCTCGGCTACGACCCGTGGCACTTTACCGAGCGCCGTCTGGAGGCCTTCCGCGCCGCCACCGCCAAGGCTGGCGGCGAGCTGGTCGCGATGGACTCGAATCCGATCGACGCCGTGTGGGCCGGCCAGCCGCCCTCGCCGCTCGCGCCAATCGTTCCGCACCCAATTGCGTTCGCAGGTGAAGGCCACGCCGAGAAGCGCGCACGCATCGCAGCCGTCTTGGAGAAGGACGGCATCGACGCCGTCGTGCTCACCGCCACCGACTCCATCGCGTGGCTGCTGAACGTGCGTGGCAAGGACGTGCCCAACACGCCGCTGCCGCTGTCGTTCGCCATCCTGCGCGCCAATGCGGCGGTCGACTGGTACGTGGACGGCCGCAAGGTCAGCGCCGAGACGCGCGCGCATCTCGGGACCGGTGTCCGCATCCACGACATCTCCGAGTTCGCCCACGGCCTCGACTCGCTCGTCGGCAAAAAGGTCCAGGCCGACCCGGCCGCCACCAACTCGTGGGTGTTCGATCGCCTCACCGCGGCGAAGGCCAACATCGTCCGCGCCAAGGACCCGGTGCAGCTGCCCAAGGCACGCAAGAACGCCGCCGAGATCGCCGGCGTGCGCGCGGCCCACGTGCGCGATGGCGCCGCGCTGGCAAAGTTCTTTGCCTGGCTCGCGGTCGAGGCGCCCAAGGGCGGTCTCGACGAGATCGCGGCCTCCGACAAGCTCGCCGGCTTCCGCGCCGAGGGGGAGAACTTCCGCGGCCTGTCGTTCGACACCATCTCCGGCGCCGGTCCGAACGGCGCCGTGGTGCACTACCGCGCCATGCCGGACACCCAGCGGCGCATCGAGAACAACTCGATGTACCTGGTGGACTCCGGCGGCCAGTATCTCGACGGCACCACCGACGTCACCCGCGCCGTCGCCATCGGCACGCCGACCCAGGAAATGCGCGAGCGCTTCACCCGCGTGCTCAAGGGCCACATCGCGCTCGCCATGGCGCGCTTCCCCGAAGGCACCGGCGGACCGCAGCTCGACGTGCTGGCGCGCTTCGCGCTGTGGCAGGCGGGCCTCGACTACGACCATGGAACGGGGCATGGCGTCGGCAGCTACCTCGGCGTGCACGAAGGCCCGCAGGGCATCTCGGTGCGCGCCGACAGCCAGCCGCTGCTGCCCGGCATGATCGTGTCCAACGAGCCCGGCTACTACAAGGCGGGCGCCTACGGCATCCGCATCGAGAACCTGGTGGTGGTCACCGAGCCCGGCAAGCCGGCGGGCGGCGAGAAGAACATCCTCGGCTTCGAGACGCTGACCCTGGCGCCGATCGACCGCGCGCTGGTCGAGGCGAGCCTGCTCACCGCCGACGAACGCCAGTGGTTGAACACCTACCACGCGCGCGTGCGCACGACGATCACGCCGCTGGTGGACCCGGCGACCGCCGCGTGGTTGCAAGACGCCACCGCGCCGATCTGACCTCCTGGAGAAGAAGAACAACGATGGACCAGCGCATCAGCATCATCACCCTGGGCGTTGCGGACCTGAAGAAGGCGCGCAAGTTCTACGTCGACGGTCTCGGCTTCAAGCCGTCGCCGGCGAGTCAGGAAGGCATCGTCTTCATCCCGATGGGCTGCATGGCGCTGGCGCTGTTCAACCACGACGCGCTCGCCGAGGACGCCACCGTGCCGCCCGGCGGCGGCGGCTTCCGCGGCGTGACGCTCGCCTACAACACGCGCACCAAGGAAGAAGTCGACCAGATCATGAAGCTCGCCGTTAAGGCGGGCGGCCGCGCCATGCGCCCCGCGGCGGAAGCGAACTGGGGCGGCTACGCCGGCTACTTCGCCGACCCGGACGGACATTTGTGGGAAGTCGCCTGGAACCCGAGCTTCCAGCTGGGGAAGAACGGCGAGTTGCTGCTGCCTGACGGTTCCCCAAAAACTCGACTGGGCGCAGGGTGAGCTTTCGGCCTTCATTGGCCGGGGTTAACCCCGGCCAATGAAGCAAATTCGCGCGGCGTTCGATCCCCAAGAGCCGTGTGAGGACGGCTC
>VGER01000057.1 GCA_016869235.1 Alphaproteobacteria bacterium
GCCAAAGCGATCCGGCACTGGCTGGCGCGGGTCGGCGTGCGCACGCTGTTCATCGAGCCGGGCAGTCCCTGGGAGAACGGCTACATCGAGTCGTTCAACGCGCGGCTGCGCGACGAGCTGCTCAACGGCGAAATCTTCTACACGCTGGAGGAGGTCCGCATCATCACGGGGCAGTGGCGCGAGCACTACAACAAGGTCCGGCCCCACAGCGCGCTCGGCTACCGGCCGCCGGCGCCGGAAGCGGTCCTCCCAAGCTGGCCGTTCGGCTCCGCTCCGCTGCGCCTGCCGGCCAGCTTGGCCTCAGCGGGCGCTTGGGACTAACGTTGCGCCTGGACCACCAAGTGCAGGCAGTCCACTTCGGGAAACATCCCTATGATGAATCATGAATCAGCCTCCCGCGAAAGCGGGTACTAGGCCCGGTCCTTTTCCCGCACCAGCCAATTGAGCTCGCTGCCGCCGCCGCTGCGGGCGAGGGTGCGGTGCAGGAACGGCAGCACGTTCGCCACCTGCTCGTCCACCTTCCACGGCGGGTTCACCACCGCCATGCCGCAGCCGTTGAGATGAGCCTCCGAATAGCCGTCGTGGATGCGCAGCTCGGCGGCGAAGGTCTCGGCCGGCGCGTGCTGCTTGAGGAACGCGTGGAACGCGTCCACCGGCGCGCAGCCCTTGATCGGATACCAGATGGCGTACACGCCGGTCGGCCAGCGCCGCCACGCGTCGGCCAATCCGCGCTGCAGTTGTACGAACTCGTCCTTGGCCTCGAACGGCGGGTCGATCAGCACCACGCCGCGCCGCTCCTCGGGCGGCAGCAGCGCCTTGAGCGCCGTGTAGCCGTCCATCTCGCGCACCGTCACGCCCGGCTCGCCGGCGAACTCGGCGCGTAGGGTGGCGGCGTCCTCGGGGTGCAGCTCGGCGAGCAGCAGCCGGTCGCCCTCCCGCATCAGCGCGCGTAAGAGCCGCGGCGAGCCCGGATACCACCGCAGCGCGCCCGCCTTCACTCTCTGGTTCACGCTCTTCACCGCCGCCCAGTACGGCCCCAGCTCGAACGGCAGCACCTGGCCGGCCAGGCGCAGCACGCCGTCGGCCGCCTCGCCCGTCTTCTCGGCTGCCTCGTCGCGCAGGTCGTACAGGCCGATGCCGGCGTGCGTGTCCAAAGCGCAAAAGGGAGTGTCCTTGCGTTTGAGCGCCTCGATGAGCAGCGCCAGCACGGTGTGCTTCAGCACATCGTGGAAGCCGCCCGCGTGATAGCGGTGTCGGTAGTTCACGCCCGACCTTCGTTCACGCCCGACCCTCCTTCACGACTGCACAGCCCGTTCGGGAATCACACGCAACTCAGGTGTTCTACCGATACCGCCACCCCGGTGCGGGCCGCAGAGTCCAAGGGAGTATCCCTTTTTGTAGCCGCGTGCGATGGCGCACCTCCTGGCCCTCGACGAGACCCACATCACCTCTGCGCGCCTGTCGTTGCGGGCGTTCTCCCGCGACGACGTGGCCGAGGTGGCGGCGCCCATCACGCCGGCGGTGTACCGCTTCATCAACTGGGACGCCTGGCCGACGCGCTCCGGCCTGTCCGGCATCTGGCAGGACTGGCTCGACATGATGGCGGCCGGCAGCGGCCTGGCGCTGGTGATCCGCCGCCGCGAGCGCTCCGAGCTGATCGGCATGGGCGGCCTGCATTTCCTCGCCGAATGCGAGCCCACCGCCGGCCTGTGGATCCGCGACTCCATGCAGGGCCAGGGCTTCGGCGGCGAGGCGTTGGCGGCCATGGCCAGCTGGGCGTTCAGCGCGGGCGATGCGCGCTGCCTCTATTTCCCGGTGTTCGACAACCATGAGCCCAGCCGGCGCATCGCCGAGCGCCTGGGCGGCATGCGCAGCGATGCCGACCCGCTCGAGAAGGCGCCGGTCTACCGCGGCGACATGGTTCTCTACCGCATCCCGCGCCTGCACGCCCCGGCCGAGCGTGCGGCCGCGACGTCGGTGGGCCGGCGCGGTGGCCGCGGGGTGTGACGCGCCGGAGATCTTTGCGCATGCGTTGCCCGCTCCCGGCGGCTACGGGGGCTGGCAGAGGGCGCTGACCCTGGTGGCGCCGCCGGCCCACAACCGGCCGCCATGCGGGCAGACGGTGCTGGTCACATTCCGCGACACCGATCGCCACGCAAGCGGCCGGGATCCGCGCCGCGCCTACCGGCGCGCGCCTTTGCCTGACCCGCGGATTGAGGGCGCCGGTGGCGCCCCATCACATCACCGGCGGCGTCGCCGGACAGCGCCGCGCCGCCTCGCGCGCGTCGCACACCCAGATCTTCTCCAGGAACGTCAGCCAGTCCTGGAACTCGGCGGTCGAGATCGGCACCGCGGCGGCGGTGTAGGCGGGGCTACGCATGGCCCGCTGCACCACATAGATCGCGTCCTTGCCGCGGATCGATTGCATGACCGGAGTCTCGACACCCGAAGAACGCGCGCGCGAGTGAGCTAAGCGTCTCGCCGTGTCGCGGTGCGTCCCGCCGTGGGCGGGAATAGAGACTCGGGGTGAGGGTGGGGCTGGGAATACGGCGAGGCCTCGGGGACCTGCCGCTGCAAGTCCTTAGGGGAAGGGGATACATGCGCCAAGATCCCCAATGAGCATCACCCGAACACAGGCTAAATACCCTAGCCCCCGCAACGCCTTAGCTACCCCCTTGCCAACGAGAACAAACCATGTACTCTGGCCGCAAAGGGAAGGCGTGGCGCGCGTGGCTGCCCGTCTCGTCGGCCCCACCAGAGTGGCGCCCGGCTGGTCCGATCGGGCGCGTCGCGCGGCAAGCGCGCATGCGTCGCGCCTTTGACGCGCACATGTTGGTCGCGCCTCTGGCGCGCACATGATGTAAGTGGAGGGGAACAGATGGCCGAGCCGGCACTGCGCGTCGTCGAGGGCGATACCGTGGACAAGAAGAAAGCGTTGGAAGCCGCCCTCGGTCAGATCGACCGCGCCTTCGGCAAGGGCTCGGTGATGAAGCTCGGCCAGCGCCAGCTCGCGGTCGAGAACGTCGCCACCATCTCCACCGGCTCGCTCGGTCTCGACATGGCGCTCGGCGTCGGCGGCTTGCCGCGCGGCCGCGTCGTCGAGATCTACGGGCCCGAGGCCTCGGGCAAGACCACGCTGGCGCTGCACACCATCGCCAACGCCCAAAAGGCCGGCGGCGTGTGCGCCTTCGTCGACGCCGAGCACGCGCTCGACGCCGTCTACGCCAAGGCGCTGGGCGTCGACACCGGCGAGCTCCTCATCTCCCAGCCCGACACCGGCGAGCAGGCCCTCGAGATAACCGACACCCTGGTGCGCTCCGGCGCCATCGACGTGGTGGTGGTGGACTCGGTCGCAGCGCTGGTGCCCAAGGCCGAGCTCGAAGGCGAGATGGGCGACAGCCACATGGGCCTCCAGGCCCGCCTGATGAGCCAGGCGCTGCGCAAGCTCACCGCGTCGATCTCGCGCTCGAACTGCATGGTCATCTTCATCAACCAGATCCGCATGAAGATCGGCGTCATGTTCGGCAACCCCGAGACCACCACGGGCGGCAACGCGCTCAAGTTCTATGCCTCGGTACGCTTGGAAATCCGCCGCATTGGCGCCATCAAGGACAAGGACGAGGTGGTCGGCAACCAGACCCGGGTGAAGGTCGTCAAGAACAAGGTCGCGCCGCCGTTCAAGGTCGTCGAGTTCGACATCATGTACGGTCACGGCATCTCCAAGTCCGGCGAGCTGGTCGACATCGGCCTAAAGACCGGAATCATCGAGAAGTCGGGTTCGTGGTTCTCCTACAACTCCCAGCGCATCGGCCAGGGCCGCGAGAACGCCAAGCAGTTCCTTGAGCAGAACGCCGAAGTCGCCGCCGACATCGAGACCAAGCTGCGCGCCAAGGCTGCGACGCCCGGCCTCATCGCCGCCGCCCGCGACGCCGACGACTCGGCGGAATCGGATGACGACGAGGCGCCCGCCGGACGCAAAAGCAGGGCCTGAGCGCCTCGCCTGGAGCGCGCAAGACCAGCAGCGGGAGTCAAGCGCCAAGCGTAAGCGCGAGGGAATCTGCGGCGTGTGCCGCGCTTCGTGCGCGTCGGTCGCATCCGCGCGGCAGATTTCCGGGCCAATGCCCGGACGCTATACTCAAGGCCGGGGAGGGTGGTCCGCGGCGCGTGGGCGAGGGGGCTCATTGCATTTCGGTGGGCGGCCCCTGGAGCTAGCGCGCCGCGGGGCATTTCTTGCACGCCGCTGCGTACACCAGTGGTGAGACCACGCGAATGTGTGTGTGTCTCAGCTCTTGGCGGCAGCGCGAGCGATGCTATGTCCCAAGGGTGTCGCTTTTCGAGTCGAATGGTCGCCGACGCACATGCAGGTTCGCCGCGCACACCGCTCGCACGTTCGTCTCTTCGATCGCCCGGCCAATCGCGCGCGTCGTTACGCTCGCCCGGTGCTGGCGGCGCGACGTAAATCGCCCGTAATTGCGGTGAGTGACCGCGGCGTAGCGCCGTCTGGCTGCGGCTCCGATGCGGTGAAAATGCGGTGCCGGATGCAGTGCGGTTGCGGCCGCAGCACCGGCTCTGCGCTTCGAGTTTTCAACAAAATCAGGTAGTTAGGTCAGTCTCCCATGCTGAGCGCCAGCGAAATCCGCGCCAGGTTCCTCGACTTCTACAAGGGCCGCGGCCACGAGGTCGTGCCTTCCTCGGCGCTGGTGCCGCACCAGGACCCGACGCTGCTGTTCACCAACGCCGGCATGGTGCAGTTCAAGAACGTCTTCACCGGCGTCGAGAAGCGCGCCTACACGCGCGCCGCCTCCTCGCAGAAGTGCGTGCGCGCCGGCGGCAAGCACAATGATCTCGAGAACGTCGGCTACACCGCGCGCCACCACACGTTCTTCGAGATGCTCGGCAACTTCTCCTTCGGCGACTACTTCAAGGAGGAGGCGATCCTGTCGGCGTGGACGCTCCTGCATAAGGACTGCGGCATCGCCAAGGAGCGCATGCTGGTCACCGTCTACGTCGACGACGACGAGGCGGCCAGGCTGTGGAAGAAGATCGCCGGGTATTCCGACGACAAGATCATCCGTATCGCCGGCACCGACAACTTCTGGTCGATGGGCGACGTCGGCCCGTGCGGTCCCTGCACCGAGATTTTCTTCGATCACGGCCCGCACATCAAAGGCGGACCGCCCGGCTCCGAGGACGCCGACGGCGACCGCTTCGTCGAGATCTGGAACCTCGTCTTCATGCAGTACGAGCAGTTCGCCGGCGGCGAGCGCAAGCCGCTGCCGCGCCCCTCGATCGACACCGGCATGGGGCTCGAGCGCATCTCGGCGGTCATGCAGGGCAAGCACGACAACTACGACACCGACCTGCTGCGCGGCCTGATTCTGGCCTCCGCGGAAGTGTCCAAGCAGGCGCCCGACGGCCCCCACAAGGTCAGCCACCGCGTCGTCGCCGACCACCTGCGCTCGACCTGCTTCCTCATGGCCGACGGCGTGATGCCCTCCAACGAGGGCCGCGGCTACGTGCTGCGCCGCATCATGCGCCGCGCCATGCGCCACGCCCACCTCATGGGCGTGCCCGAGCCGCTCATGCACCGGCTAGTCCCGGCGCTGGTCTCCGCCATGGGCGCCCAGTACCCCGAGCTCATCCGCGCCCAGCCGCTGATGACCGAGACCCTGAAGCTCGAGGAGATGCGCTTCCGCGAGACGCTGGCGCGCGGCCTCGCCTTCCTCGAAGAGGCGCTGGGCAAGCTGCCCAAAGACGCCGACCTGCCCGGCGAGGCCGCCTTCAAGCTCTACGACACCTATGGCTTCCCGTTGGACCTGACCCAGGACGCGCTGCGGCCGCGTGGCGGCAAGGTCGACACCGCCGGCTTCGATGCCGCCATGGACAAGCAGCGCCAGGCCGCCCGCGCGGCTTGGGCGGGCTCCGGCGAGCAGGCTACCGAAGCCGTGTGGTTCGATCTGCGCCAGCGCCTCGGCGCCACCGAGTTCCTCGGCTATGAGAGCGACCTCGCCGAGGCGAAGGTGCTCGCCATCCTGCAGGACGGCAAAGAGGTGCCGTCGGCCGGCGAGCGCGCCGAGGTCCAGGTGATCGTCAACCAGACGCCGTTCTACGGCGAGTCGGGCGGCCAGAAGGGCGACTGCGGCATGATGACCGCCGCGGGCACCCAGGTCGCCGTCAAGGACACCCAGAAGAAGGTCACCGACCTGCACGTGCACGAGGGCACCGTCACCAAGGGCACGCTCAAGGTCGGCCAGGTCGTCGAGCTGAAGATCGACTCCAGCGTGCGGACCAGGCTGCGCGCCAACCACTCGGCCACGCACCTGCTGCACGCGGCGTTGCGCCGCACCCTCGGCCCGCACGTGACCCAGAAGGGCTCGCTGGTCGCGCCCGACCGCCTGCGCTTCGACTTCAGCCAGCCGGTGCCGATCAGTGCCGAGGACCTCGCCAGGATCGAGGCCCAGGTGAACGAGCAGACGCGCCGCAACGTCGAGGTGCAGACCCTGCTCATGCCGCCCGCCGAGGCGGTCAAGAATGGCGCCATGGCGCTGTTCGGCGAGAAGTATGGCGACGAGGTGCGAGTCGTCTCCATGGGGCTCGCGCTCGGAGCGCGCGAAGACCAAAAGGGCGACGACAAGCATTTCTCCACGGAGCTGTGCGGCGGCACGCACGTGCGCCGCACCGGCGACATCGGCTACTTCAAGATCGTCTCCGAGGCGGGCGTCGCCGCCGGCGTGCGCCGCATCGAGGCGCTCACCGGCGCGGCCGCGGCCGAATACGCCGCCGAGCAGGAGGGCACCCTGAAGGACGCCGCCGCGGCGCTGAAGGCGCAGCCCTCCGAGCTGCCGGCGCGCGTCACCTCGCTGCTCGACGAGCGCAAGCGCCTCGAGCGCGAGATCGCCGATCTGCGCAAGAAGCTCGCCACCGGCGGTGGCGCCGGCGCTGGTTCCACGGTGAAGGACGTGAATGGCGTCCGCTTCGCCAGCCGCAACGTCGACGGCGCCCAGCCCGGCGAGCTCAAGGGGATGGTGGACGAACTCAAGAAGAACGGCTCCGGCATCTATGCCGTGGTCGCCGTCAACGAGGGCAAGGCGTCCCTCGTTGTCGGCGTCACCCCCGACCTCGTCGGCCGCTTCAACGCCGTCGACCTCGTCAAGCTCGGCGTCGCCGCGCTGGGCGGCAAGGGCGGCGGCGGCCGTCCCGACATGGCCCAGGGCGGCGGTCCCGAAGGCGCGCAGGCGGAAGCCGCGCTCGCCGCCGTCGAGCAGGCCATCGCGCGCACGGCCCAGGCCGCGTGATAAGACGCCCGGCGTGAAGTACTCCGACCAATTCACCGCCGGCGACGGCCGCAGTCGGGTCTTCGAGATCCTGCGCGGGGTCCTGTTGTCGCGCGCGCGCTCGGGCAAGACCATCACTTACCCGCAGCTGGGCGAGCGCATGGGCCGTCCGCCGCAGGGTCCCTGGCCCGAGCTCGACGTGATCTCGGAGGAGGAGCTCGCGGCCGGCCGTCCGGACCTGTCGCTGGTGGTGGTGGACGCGCGCACCAACTTCCCGGCGCGCTTCCTCGGCCGCGTCTTCAACGCCCGCGACCCCGAGGAGGTCGCCGACTTCAACGCCCGCCTGGCGCAGGTCTACGAGCACTACCGCCCGGTCAAGGCCGCGCCCATCAGGAAGGCTGAGTCGCAATAAGCTCTTCGCCGACCTTGTCGAAGGGTGGGTCAGAGCACCGGCTTCGTTTGTCTTGCCTGCCGCTCCATCAGCGGCACGGCGTGGTCCACCAGGGCCTTGGCGTCGAGGCGGAACGATTCGGCGTACCCCACCTGGCCGCGCTTGCAGGCTGGGCCACCCTCGTGCGTGGCGATGAAGTCGCCGACGATGCGGGCGAAGAAGTCGGCCGGCCAGTGGGGATGCACGACGGCGCCCGAAGTGTCGTACTGCTCGCACGTTACCCAGGTGCGGCGGCCGTCGCGCAGCAGCGGCACCTGGAAGCGGACGACTCGGCGGCCGGGGATGTCGGCGACGTGCTCGGCGTAGTGGAGCAGCGTCACCTTCGTCGTGGCTGGCGCCGAGCAGCACCACTTGGCCGCCCGCCTGCACGAGCTCGTCGAACGGCGTGCCGCGGCCCACGTCGTAGTCGATCGCATGGCCGGCGACCAGCCACGCGGCCCGCGCGCCGCGCGCCGCGCGCCGCGACGCGGCCGTCCACCGCTCCACTGCACAGCGTGCCGGGCGTGCTGCGGAAGAACTCGGCGAGGATGCCAAAGTCACGGCTGGCGCGTGCCGCGTGCGGATCGAACGCCGGCTGGTGGGCGAGGATGTCCGCCTCTTGCTCCGGCGTGTAGACGTTGCGGCCGACTTCGTCGAAGCCGTCCTGGCAGCCGACGTACATCATCACCGTGCCGCCCGGCGCGACGGCGTCCTCGACGGCGCGGTGGATCTCGTCGGGCCCGCCGAACACCGGCCCGATCGCGCGCACCGAGGCATGCACCATGGCGATGGCGCCGGGCCTCAGACCGAGCCGGCGCAGATGCTCGGCGAGCGCCGCGCGGGGGTGCGGCGCTCGCACCAGGGGTGTGGCGGCTGGACGTTCCGCGGGCAGTCGCCGCCTAACGCGTGGTCAGCGCGGGGCGGGCGAGGGCGCCGGTGCCGCCTTGCGGCCGCGCAGGCTCGACGGGCGCTTGATGCCGTCGCTGCCCGGAGCCGGCGCTGCCGCGGCGGGTGCCGCCTTCGCCGTCACGGTCGGCGAGGAGGCTCCGGCGGCCGCGTTGATCTCTGCCTCGACCTGCCGCCAATGCTCGGCGTCGCGGCCGTGTCCGGGCGGCCTTCGCGCTCCCACAGCTCGTAGGCGCGCTGCCGTACGCGGTCGGACTGGTCCTTCGGATTGCTCATGTGCGGTTTGCTCCCACAATGCTGAACCGAGCGGGGATTGTCCGCCCGCACGCCCCACGGCGACAAGCCGGGGAGACTACGGATTCCCGACGGTTGTGACGAAGTAACTGCAAGGCCAGTGCCAGCCGCCCGGGGGCGCCAGGCGGCCGGCCCGGCCGGCTAACGCATGGCCTGGCGCAGGTTCGCGTCGATGGCGTTGAGGAACTTGGTCGTGGTCAGCCACGGCTGCGCGGGGCCTACCAGCACCGCCAGGTCCTTGGTCATCTTGCCCGACTCGACCGTGGCGATGCACACCTGCTCGAGCGTGGTCGCGAAGCGGTCCAGCGCCGCGTTGGCGTCGAGCTTGGCGCGATGGGCCAGCCCGCGCGTCCAGGCGAAGATCGAGGCGATCGGGTTGGTCGAGGTCTCCTTGCCCTGCTGGTGCTGGCGGTAGTGGCGCGTCACCGTGCCGTGCGCCGCCTCCGCCTCGACCGTGGCGCCGTCCGGCGTCATCAGCACCGAGGTCATCAGGCCGAGCGAGCCGAAACCCTGCGCCACCGTGTCGGACTGCACGTCGCCGTCGTAGTTCTTGCACGCCCACACGAAGCCGCCCGGCAGCTTCAGCGCCTGCGCCACCATGTCGTCGATCAGGCGGTGCTCGTAGGGGATGCCGGCGTGCTGGAAGCGCGCAGCGAACTCCTTGTCGAACACCTCCTGGAAGAGGTCCTTGAAGCGGCCGTCGTAGGCCTTGAGGATGGTGTTCTTGGTCGACAGGTACACCGGCCAGCCGCGCGTCAGGCCGTAGTTGAGGCAGGCGCGTGCGAAGCCCCGGATCGAGTCGTCGAGGTTGTACATGCCGAGCGCCACGCCGGCGCCCGGGAACTGGAACACCTCGCGCGTCGTCGCGGGCGAGCCGTCGGCCGGCTGGAAGATGAAGGTGAGCCGCCCCGCGCCCGGCACGACGAAGTCGGTGGCGCGGTACTGGTCGCCATAGGCGTGGCGGCCAATGACGATCGGCTGCGTCCAGCCCGGCACCAGGCGCGGCACGTTCTTGCACACGATCGGCTCCCGGAACACCGTGCCGCCGAGAATGTTGCGGATGGTGCCGTTGGGCGAGGGGTACATCCGCTTCAGCCCGAACTCCTTCACCCGCGCCTCGTCGGGCGTGATGGTGGCGCATTTGACGCCGACGCCGTGCTTCTGGATGGCGTGCGCCGCGTCCACCGTGACGCGGTCGTCGGTGGCGTCGCGGTGCTGGATGCCGAGGTCGAAGTAGAGCAGCTCGAAGTCGACGTAGGGTAGGATCAGCTTGTCGCGGATCATCTGCCAGATGATGCGCGTCATCTCGTCTCCGTCGATCTCGACGACGGGCCTGTCGACTTTGATGCGGGCCATGGAACTCCGGTGATCGCGCGGCCGGGCGCGGCTTGGGTCGATTTCGGGTGCGCCTTATAGCACCTTTGCGGGCGCCGCCTTTCCGGAAGCGTCCTCGGCCGCGACCTTGAGCGCCGGCAGCACGGAGCGCACGTCGCTCACCACGTGGAACAGCTCCCGCGTCGACTTGCCGGCGAAGCCTTCGCGCACGGTGTGGTCGACCAGCGCGAGCAGGGGCTCCCAGTAGCCTTTGTGGTCCACGACGATGATCGGCTTGTCGTGCAGGCCGAGCTGGCGCCAGGTGACGATCTCGATGGTCTCGTCCAGGGTGCCGAGGCCTCCCGGCAGCACGATGAAGGCGTCCGCCATCTCGAACATGGCGGCCTTGCGCTCGTGCATGCTCTCCACGACGTCGAGCGAGGTCACCCGCCGGTGGCCGACCTCGATGCGGTCCAGGAAGCGGGGGATGACGCCGTGCACCTCGCCACCGTTGGCGAGCACGGCATCGGCCAGGACGCCCATCAGGCCGATGCTGCCGCCGCCATAGACGAGGCGCAGGTTGTGCGTGGCCAACAACTCGCCCAGGCGTCGCGCCGCCGCCCGGAATTCGGGGTTCTCCCCCACACGCGAACCACAAAAGACGCAAACGGATCGGATCACTGTCATTCGTTCCTATGTAGTGCGGCGCCGCCGCTGTGTCGTCCATCACAGGCGGCGCATTGCGGTCGGGCTGCCACGCTTCCGCCGCCACCACGAAATCGGGTAGACTCGAACCTCTGTGCCCCGAACATGCAGGGATTCCCAGGCCTGCGGTAGGGTACGGGGGATAGGACAAGGAAAGCAAAGGACCGGATGCGCGGAGTATTGATCGCGACGGTCGTGATCGGCGTCGGCGCTGGAGCGCTGGCAGTTGCCGGATGGCTTGCCGAGCCGCCGAGCGATGTTATTGTCAAGCGGCCCGCCCCGGTTGCCGCGCCTGCTCCCGCCCGCACCGCGGAGGCGCCCACCGCTCCCGATGTTGCGCCGCCCGGTCCGACCGCGCCCGTGCCCCCGGTGCAGCAACAGACTCTCGCGGAGGCGCCTCCTGCGCCCACGACGCCCGCGCCCGCCGCTGCGGCTACACCCGATGCAGCGCCCGCGCCGGTGGCCGCCGCGGCTGCGACACCCCCCCAAGCGCCTGCGCCGGCCATTCCCGGTCCGCTCGCTGCGTTGCCAGCCCCCCCGGCCGCCGCGCCCGCGCCTGCTCCGGCCCCACCGGCCATCGCC
>VGER01000058.1 GCA_016869235.1 Alphaproteobacteria bacterium
TTCGCGCCCGCACCCGCGCCTCCAGCTCCGCGCGCTCTTTCGGCCGTAGCCGAACCTCTCTCGCTTCGGGAAACATCCCTATGATGAATCATGAATCAGCCTCCCGCGAAAGCGGGTACTAGTTCCCCTCGTCATGCGCGGCCGCATGCTGGCGGCTACGCGCGCCGGCTTCGACACCTGCAACGCCGACCCGAAGCGCCGCGCGCAAGTGTCCTGAGGAATTGCAAATCAAATCACCACCCTAGGGAGTCTTCCTATTGTGACAGTCATCACGATTGCGGCGTGACGTTCGTTACCGACCGGCAAGGTCGTTTGACGACATTGATGGCGCGCGACCCGGGCTTCGGGCGTTGCTGACCCCACAAAAGAACGTCGGGCGGCTCGGGTCGCGCACCCTCACCCATCCTCGTCCACAGCGGCGGGTTCGCCGTCAACGGATGGCGAACGCACGCGGACATGATCCACAGCTGCGCGGGCTGGCCGGGCACGCCGCGCCGCAACAGCGCGCGAAGTTGTCCCACCTACCCACAGCCTGTGCAGGAAAGTTATGCCCGCTGCATTGTGACGGCGCATGCATGCGTGGCAGCATGTCACGAGCAATTCGTCCAATGTGCGTGGTGCTGCGATGACCGTGGAGAAGGGGCGCTCCAATTTGATCCTGTTCGGCCAGGCGCCGACGGGCGGTGCAACGGCGGAAGCCGTTGGTTTCCGCGAAGCGCCCCACAACACCGAGGCCGAGCAGGCCTTGCTGGGCGCCATCCTCGTCAACAACGAGGCGGCGCTGAAAGTGTCCGGGTTCCTCACCGCCGAGCACTTCTTTGAGGCGGTGCACGGCAAGATCTACGAACACGCCATGACGCTCATCGAGCGCGGCCAGCGCGCCACGCCGGTGACGCTGAAGACTTATTTCGAGCGCGACGAGGCGCTGAGCGAGGTCGGCGGCGCCTCGTACCTGGTACGCCTGGCGGGCTCGGCCGTCGGCATCATCAACGCCGAGGATTACGGCCGCGCCATCTACGACTGCTTCCTGCGCCGCCAGCTGATCGGCATCGGCGAGGGCATGGTCAATACCGCCTACGACGCCAAGGTGGACCAGCCGCCGGTGCAGCAGATCGAAACCGCCGAGCAGTCGCTGTTCCACCTCGCCGAGGCGGGCCGGCCGGAAGGCGGCTTCAAGGCCTTCCGCGAGTCGATGCACGGCGCGCTGGAGGCGATCGAGAGCGCCTACAAATCCGATCCGCGCCTGATCGGCGTGTCCACGGGCCTGATCGACCTCGACAAGATGCTCGGCGGCCTGCACCGCTCCGACCTGGTCGTGCTTGCCGGCCGCCCCGCCATGGGCAAGTCCTCGCTCGCCACCAACATCGCCTTTTATGCCGCCCGCACCTCCGCGCGCGCCGCCGCCGGCGACGAAGATGCGGTGGGCGGCGCCGGCGTCGGCTTCTTCTCGCTCGAAATGTCGGCCGAGCAGCTCGCGACGCGCATCCTTTCCGAAGCGACAGGGATCGATTCGGAGAAATTGCGCCGCGGCCAGCTTTCCAACGACGATTTTGTAAAGGTGGTAACAGCGTCCGATGAGCTTAGTCGCCTCCCCTTCTTCATTGACGACACGCCGGCGCTTTCCATCGCTGCTCTCCGCACGCGAGCGCGCCGGCTGAAGCGCCAGCACGGGCTCGGGCTGGTGGTGGTCGACTATCTCCAGCTCATTCGACCGGTGGGCGGAAAGTCCTCCCCTGACCACCGCGTGCAGGAGATCTCGGAGATCACCCAGTCGCTCAAGGCCTTGGCCAAGGAGCTCGACTTGCCCGTGCTGGCGCTCGCCCAGCTCAGCCGCGCGCCCGAACAGCGCGAAGACAAGCGGCCCCTGCTCTCGGACCTGCGTGAATCGGGCTCCATCGAGCAGGACGCCGACGTCGTGATGTTCATCTACCGCGACGAGTACTACCTGCAGCGCCAGGAGCCGCGCCTCGACACGCCCGAGCACGCCACCTGGCAGGAGCAGATGGAGAAGGTGCACAACGTCGCCGAGATCATCGTCGGCAAGCAGCGCCACGGCCCGACCGGCAAGGTCGAACTGCAGTGGCAGCCCGAGCTCACGACGTTCTCGAACCTCGAGCGCGAAGGCCGCTCCAGCCGCGGCCCGGAGCCGTTCTAGCCATCGACCGCCCGGCCGGGGCCGGCCGAAGGCCGCCTTGACTTCGCCACGCGGCTGTCCGAACCATCCTCCCATGGTTCGAGCCTGGATCGCGGCGGCTTTGCTGGTGGCGTGGGCCCCTGTGGCTATCGCCCAGGGCGCGCGGCCGGCGGCGAGCCCGCCCCGCGCGGCGAGCGACCGCTCGCTCGTCATCCTGCCGATGACCGCCAACGAGGAAGACATCATGGCGGTGGACGCCGCCAAGGCGGTGTGGCCGTTCGTCGCCCACCAGGTGGCGCTCGACTCGACCATCAAGGTCATCGAGCCGCCGGAGATGCCGGCGGAGTTCCACGCCGAGGCGTCGGCCGTGGACGCCGGCGAGAAGTTCGGCGCGCGCTACGTGTTCATGGCCAAGGTGAGCGGCGACCACATCTACCGCTTCGACAGCGCGCTGCGCGATGCGCGCACCGGCGCCATCGTCTGGGGCCACGTGTTCTTCACCGACGACTACAATATCCACTCCCTGCCCGGAGAAATGGGCGTCGCCTTGCGCCTCGTGTTTGAGAAGCTGCCCTGACCGTCGCCACCCTGTCGATCGACCTCGGCGCCGTCGTCGCCAATTGGCGCCAACTGGCGGAGCGCGCCGCGCCCGCCGAGTGCGCCGCCGTGGTGAAGGCGGACGCATACGGCCTGGGCGTGCGCGAGGTAGCGCCGACGCTCGCCGCCGCCGGTTGCGGCACGTTCTTCGTTGCCACGGTGGACGAGGGAGTAGCGCTGCGCGAGCTCCTGGGCGCCGACCCTTCGATCGCCGTGCTGCACGGCGTCGCCGACCGGCGGGAGGCCGAGGAAGTGCGGCGATCCGGCCTGCTGCCGGTGCTCAACTCGCTCGGACAGATCGCCGCATGGAGCGCGCTGGCGCGCGGCGCGGGCCAGCCGCTGCCCTGCGTGCTGCACCTCGACACCGGAATGAACCGGCTCGGCCTCGGCGCAGGCGAAGTGCAAACCCTTGGCCTCGACCAGAGCCTCCTCGCGGGCTGCGACGTGCGGCTGGTGATGAGTCACCTCGCCTGCGCCGAGGAGTCCGCCAACACGATGAACCGCCGCCAGCTGGTGACGTTCCTGAAACGCAGCGCGGCGCTGCCGTCGGCGCCGCAAAGCCTGGCCAACTCGGCGGGCATCTTCCTCGGCGAGGCCTTCACGCTCGATCTGGTGCGTCCGGGCATCGCCCTGTACGGCGGCAATCCGGTGCCATCGGCGGTCAACCCGATGGCGCAACCGGTTCACCTGCAGGGCAGAATCGTCCAGGTCCGGCGCGTTGACGCGAGCGATACCGTTGGCTACGGTGCCGCCTTCTCTGTGTCAGCGCCTTCCCGCATCGCGACCGTTGCTGCCGGCTACGCTGACGGCTACCTGCGCTCGCTGAGCGGACGCGGCGTGGCGGTCGTGGCGGGCACGCGCGTGCCGATCGTCGGGCGCGTGTCGATGGACCTCATCACCCTCGACGTGACGAGCGTTCCCGAAGCGGCCATCCAGCCCGGCGTGAGCGTGAGCCTGATCGGCGGCGGCGTTTCGCTGGACGAGGTCGCCGCCGCTGCGGGCACCATCCCCTATGAGATTCTCACCTCGCTGGGACGGCGCTACCGGCGCGAGCACCGGCCCGACGTGCCGAAGCTGAGCCCGGAAGACCTCGAAGCCATCGGCTCGCGCAACTAGATGGACGCGATCCTCGGCTTCCTCGCTGCCATCGGGCGCACCACGCTGGCGTTCTTTGGGGTGGCGGGACGACTCAGCCTGTTCGCGGCAAGAGGCGTCGGCGCGAGCCTGACGCCGCCGCTCTACGGCCGGCTGTTGGTGCGCCAGATGCTGAGCATCGGCTACTACTCGCTGCCGGTGGTTGGTCTCACCGCGGTGTTCACCGGCATGGTTCTGGCGCTGCAGATCTTCCTTGGGTCGGCGCGTTTCAACGCCGAGAGCGCCGTCGCCAGCATCGTCGTCATCGGCATCACCCGCGAACTCGGTCCGGTGATCGCCGGCCTGATGATGGCGGGCCGCGTCGGCGCCGCCATCGCCGCCGAGATCGGCACCATGCGCGTCACCGAGCAGATCGACGCGCTGACGACGCTGTCCACCAATCCGTTCCGCTACCTGGTGGCGCCACGCCTGCTGGCCGCCGCGGTCACCCTGCCGATCCTCGTGCTGATGGCCGACGCCATCGGCGTGTTCGGCGCCTACATGGTCGGCACCCTCAAGCTGGGGTTCACGCCGTACTCGTACCTGAACAGCACGCTGGACTTCCTCGAGGTGCAGGACGTCGTGTCCGGCCTGGTGAAGGCCGCCGTGTTCGGCTTCATCATCGCCCTGATGGGCTGCTACCACGGCTACTACAGCCGTGGCGGCGCCCAGGGCGTCGGGGCCGCGGCGACCAACGCCGTGGTTTCGGCCTCGATCCTGCTGCTGTCGGCCGACTACATCCTGACCGAGATCTTCTTCGTGCAGTGACATGAGCGCCCTCGAGAAAGACGCTCCCGAGATCCTGCCGCACGGCACCGCGAAGATCCGCCTGCGCGGCGTCAAGAAGGCGTTCGGCCGGAAGCAGGTCCTCAACGGCGTCGACCTCGACGTCGCGCGGGGCGAGTCGGTGGTGGTGATCGGCGGCTCGGGCACCGGCAAGTCGGTGCTGCTCAAGTGCATCCTCGGCCTGGTGATTCCCGACGCCGGCACCATCGAGGTGGACGGCATCAACGCCGTCCAGGTGCGCGGCCGCGCCCGCGACGAGCTGTTGCGCAAGTTCGGCATGCTGTTCCAGAGCGCCGCGCTGTTCGACTCCCTGCGCGTGTGGGAGAACGTCGCCTTCGGCCTCGTCGAGGGCCGCGGCATGCCGCGCGCGCAGGCGCGCGCGATCGCCGTCGAGAACCTCGGCAAGGTGGGCCTCGGTCCCGACACGGCGACGCTGTGGCCGGCCGAGCTGTCGGGCGGCATGAAGAAGCGCGTCGGGCTCGCTCGCGCCATCGCCACCCACCCGGAAATCCTGTTCTTCGACGAGCCGACCACCGGGCTCGACCCGATCATGTCGGACGTCATCAACGACCTGATCGCGGCACGCGTGCGCGACCTCGGCGCTACCGCCGTCTCCATCACCCACGACATGGCGAGCGCCAAGAAGATCGGCGACCGCATCGCCATGCTGCACGGCGGGCGTATCATCTGGCAGGGACCGGTGAGCCAGATCGAGCGCTCGGGCAACCCGTTCGTCGAGCAGTTCATCCACGGCAGCGCCGAGGGCCCCATCAAGGTGGAGGTGACGCGGTGAGCAAGCGCTCGCGCTACGTCTGCCAGGCATGCGGCGCCGTCTCCGGCAAGTGGTCGGGCAAGTGCGACGACTGCGGCGCATGGAACACCATCGTCGAGGAGGTGGTGCCCGAGGCGGCACCGAAGAGCACCTCGGCCGCGCAGGGACGCGCGCTGAAGACGGAGGCCCTGTCGGGCGCCGTGACGCAGCTGCGCCGCCTGGAGGCCGGCATCCGCGAGTTCGACGTGGTCACCGGTGGCGGGCTGGTGCCGGGATCGGCGACCCTGGTGGGCGGCGAGCCGGGCATCGGCAAGTCCACGCTGCTGCTGCAGGTCGCCGGCGCCCTGGCGCGCAAGGGCCTCCCCACCACCTACGTGACCGGCGAGGAGGCCGCCGACCAGGTGCGCCACCGCGCGCAGCGGCTGGGTCTCGGCGACGCGCCCGTGCGCCTCGTCGCGGCGACGAATGTCAGCGACATCCTCGCCACCGTCGAGTCGGGACAGCCGCCGGCGATGATGGTGATCGATTCTATCCAGACCATGTTCGTGGACGGACTCGACTCGGCGCCGGGCTCGGTGGCGCAGGTGCGGGGCAGCGCCCAGGCGCTGGTCGCCCAGGCCAAGCGCAGCGGCGCCGCGATGGTGCTGCTCGGCCACGTCACCAAGGAGGGCGTCATCGCTGGGCCGCGCGTGCTCGAGCACATGGTCGACACCGTGCTCACCTTCGAGGGCGAGCGCGGCCATACGTTCCGCATCCTGCGCGCCACCAAGAACCGCTTCGGCCCCGCCGACGAGATCGGCGTCTTCACCATGACCGCCGCGGGCCTGCGCGAGGAGCCCAACCCCTCGGCGCTGTTCCTCTCCGACCACGCGGCGGACACGAGCGGCACGGCGGTGTTCGCCGGCGTCGAGGGCACGCGGCCGGTGCTGGTCGAGATCCAGGCCTTGGTCGCGCCCTCGCCCCTCGCCACGCCGCGGCGCGCCGTGGTGGGCTGGGACTCGGCGCGACTTGCCATGGTGCTGGCGGTGCTGGAGGCCCGCTGTGGCGTCGCCATGGCCGGCCGCGACGTGTACCTGAACGTGACAGGCGGCCTGCGCATCTCGGAGCCCGGCGCCGACCTCGCGGCCGCGGCCGCCCTGGTGTCGTCGCTGACGGGCGAGCCGGTGCCGGCGGGGACCGTGTTCTTCGGCGAGATCGGCCTGTCGGGGGACGTGCGCAACGTCGCCCACGCCGCCTTGCGCCTCAAGGAAGCCGCCAAGCTCGGCTTCAAGTCGGCCTGGGTGCCGCAGGCGCGCGGGGAGACCGACGACGCCGGCCTCGACGTGGTGGCGATCCGGCACCTGAGCGACCTGGTGACGCGGATCGGTGGCCTCGATGCCGACACGCCGGTACCGCTGCGGGAGCGGAAGGTGCGCGGATGATCCGGCACTTCACCGACCACGCGGCCAATGAGCGCACGTTCCTGGCCTGGATCCGCACGGCCATCGCCGTCATGGCGATGGGATTCCTGCTCGAGCGCTTCGACATCCTATTGTCCCTCGCCATGGGCTCCGCCGGCTTGGCGGCTCGCGAGGCAATCCCCACCCAGGGCGGCATGCGCCTGGCGGGCCTGATCCTGGTAGGCTGCGGCGCCGGCCTGATGGTCATCGCGGCGGCCCGCTTCCTGCGCAACCACAACGCCATCGAGCACCCGGAAACCCGCCAGAAGGCGGGGGCCAACACGGACGTCATCCTGGCCGGCCTGATCACCGTGCTGACCGTGGTCTTGGCCGTCTACCTGTCCCAATCCCTGCTGGCGTCGTAGGACCATGGCCGGTTCCCTCATCATCGACCTGGTCATCGTCGCGGTGATCGCTATATCCGCCCTTCTGGCGTATGCGCGGGGCTTCGTGCGCGAGTTTTTGACCGTAGCGGCGGTTGCAGCGGCGGCCGTGGCGACGTACACCCTGTTCACCCGAACCGACGTGGAGCAGTACGCCCGCAACGTCCTGGCGAACCAGCTGATCGCCGATGGCGTTACGGTCGTGGCGCTTTTCATTGCGGTCCTGGTGGTGGCCCTCCTGGTCACGCACCCTCTCGCGGAGCGGGTGCGCGGCTCGAATCTGGGCTTCCTGGACCGCTGGCTGGGGTTCGCGTGGGGGGCCGTGCGCGGGGTTTTGATCGTGGTCGTCCTATATTTACCCATTGCGGCGGTGTTCTTTCCGGTCGGCGCCATCAAGCCGGTCTGGATCACGGAGGCCCGCCTGATGCCGTACGTGGAGCGGGCCGGCGATTGGCTGATCAGCCTGGTGCCGGCCAGCCTGCGCGAGGCGACGAGACGGGGTTGACGGAGGCCGGGCCGCAATACGACCTCATGCTGAGCTTGTCGAAGCATGAGGCGCCTCGTCCTTCGACAGGCTCGGGACGAGGCGAGTGGTTTGGGGAGGCTGGGGCGTGACGTTGGAGTCAAAATCGCAGCGCGGCGGGCCGTTGGACAAGTTCCGCGAGGAATGCGGAGTCTTCGGCATCTTCGGCCACGACTCGGCTTCCGCGCACGTAGCACTCGGCCTGCACGCCCTGCAGCACCGCGGCCAGGAAGGCGCCGGCATCGTCTCGTTCGACGGCAAGCAGTTCAACGCCGAGCGCAGCCTCGGGCTGGTAGGCGACCACTTCAACGATCCCAAGGTCATCTCATCCCTGCGCGGCCGCGCCGCGATCGGGCATGTTCGGTATGCAACGACGGGTGGCACCACCCTGCGCAACGTGCAGCCGCTGTTCGCCGAGTTCGACTTCGGCGGCCTTGCCATCGCCCACAACGGCAACCTCACCAACGCCGCGACGCTCAAGCGCGAGCTGGTGAGCAAGGGCTGCATCTTCCAGTCGACCACCGACACCGAGACGATTGTCCACCTCATCGCCACCGCGCGCGAGCCGCGCGCCATGGTTCCGCCGGCGACCGTCAGCCCGGGCGTGGTGTTGCGCATCATCGAGGCGCTCAAGCAGCTGACCGGCACCTACTCGCTGGTGGCCATGACCCAGAACTTCATGCTGGGCGCGCGCGACCCGTTCGGCGTGCGGCCGCTGGTGCTGGGCCAGCTCGACGGCGCGCTCATCCTCGCCTCCGAGACCTGCGCGCTGGACATCCTGGGCGCCAGCTTCGTGCGCGACATCGCGCCGGGCGAGATCGTCATCATCGACGAATCGGGGCTCAAGAGCCTCAAGCCGTTCCTGCCGGTCGCCTCCAAGTTCTGCATCTTCGAGTACGTCTACTTCTCGCGCCCGGACAGCTTCGTCGAAGGCACAAATGTCTACGGGGCGCGCCAGCGCATCGGCGCCGAGCTCGCCAAGGAGCAGTTCGCCCCCGCCGACATGGTGGTGCCGGTGCCCGACTCGGGCGTGCCTGCCGCCATCGGCTACGCCCAGGCGGCGGGCCTGCCCTTCGAGCTCGGCATCATCCGCAACCACTACGTCGGCCGCACGTTCATCGAGCCGGCGGCGCAGATCCGCCACCTCGGCGTCAAGCTCAAGCACAACGCCAACCGCGCCACCATCGCCGGCAAGCGCGTGGTGCTGGTGGACGATTCGATCGTGCGCGGCACGACTTCGGTGAAGATCGTCGAGATGATCCGCAACGTCGGCGCCAAGGAGGTGCACATGCGCATCGCCTCGCCGCCGACCACCAATTCGTGCTTCTACGGCGTGGACACGCCGATGAAGGACGACCTCCTGGCGTCGAGCCGCTCGGTCGAGCAGATGCGCCAGCACATCGGCGTCGACTCGCTCGGCTTCATCTCCCTCGACGGCCTCTACCGCGCGGTCGGCTTCGACGCCCGCGACGCCAAGCAGCCGCAGTTCTGCGACGCATGCTTCTCCGGTGAGTACCCGATCGCCCTCACCGACTTTCATTCGGGCGAGCAGCCGGCGCAGCTGAGCTTGCTCGCCGAGCGGGGCTAGCGCCTGACGCAGCCAGCGGGACTCGCAGAGTCCCGTCGCGCCGCCATCGCCGTCGCTACCGCCGGCATCTACCTGCAGGCGGTCGAGTGGATCGATCTCGGGCGCTGGAACACCTTCGTCAACGGCAGCAACGGACCAGAGCAAGTCGACCTCCTGCTGGGCGTGCTCACCGTCGTGCTGGTCGTCTCGCTGTGGCGCGGCGGCCGCGTCGCCACCCTGGGCGCGGTGGCAGCGCTCGGCGCGTGGGCGGCGCTGCAGATCGCCACTTGGTACGTGCCCTACGTACAGGGTGCCTCCCCTGCCTGGCAGCGCACCTACGCGCGCTGGTTCGCCGACAACATTCAGGTTTTGCCCGGCAGCGACGAGCACCTGCCGCCGGACGCCAACTACGTGGTCCGGCACATCCTGATCGCGGTGGCGTTCGCCCAAGCCCTGCGGGCGGCGCGGGCCAGTCGCCGGACGTAGCTCGCCACCACACCTCACCGCATCCCTCACCGCATTTTTCCGCATTTCTCCCGCCGGTCTTCGGCCGCAAACCCAAGCATTCCGACGCTTTCCATGTCTCCGGCGCGGGAAAAATGCGGAGAAAAATCACAAGCTGCATCGCCACCAAGCCGCGGGAGGTGTCTCGGCACCCTAGGCTGGCAAGGGCATGATTGGCGGCTTCAGACCCCCTTTGCGGGGCTGGAGCACTTCCTAACACAAATCGTGCCTACTGTCAATACTTTTTGTAACCACCCAGTCAGGCGGGCAGGTAGTTCGCATCGTGCGACTGCACGCCGGCGGGCGTGACGCCGCGGCCGACCATCGCATCCCCATCGGGGACCATCATGGGCGCGACTTGCGCGCCGTTGGGTCCTGCGCCCGCGCCTGCGCCTACTCCGGTTTCGGCGGCAGCGGGTTGAGGTAACGTGGCTTCTCGGCCTGGGCGGCCTTCTCATCCCATGTGTTGGCGAGGGCGAGAAAGGAGGCCTTGGCAACCGGGTTGGTCGTTGCATCCGCCCGCGTGCGGAGCATCTCGGCGCGCAGCCGCCACTTCATGGCTTGCTCGGGGTCGTATTGCATCGCTCCTCAGCCTACGCCCGCGGAGCAACTTGGACGAGTCCTCGCGCTTGAGCCGCGAGCGCAAGCCGCCAGCACCGTCAAGGTGAAGGGCGAGAAGCGCTGCCGCGCGACATCCCGGTGCAGCCCGCGAGCAGCAGCAGTGCGGACGCGAACAGCGTCGCACCGGACGCGCCGGTCACGAACGTCCGGCGCGAGCTTGGATGAAGCGGGGTCCTTCGCTAGTCTCCTCTGGCTTCGCTTGTCTTTGGCTCTGTCCGCCGTCCCGCCGTCGAGCGACACCGCGGCTTCAGATGCAACTACGAGGCAGCGGCATCCGCGGATGCAGCGCGAAGCAAAGAAAGACTGGAGTGCCGAGCCGCTCGGCGCGGAACCGCTGTCGGCGCTGCTGACGGCGGTTGCCGCCGGCGATCGCCCCGCTTTCCGCCGCCTCTACAACGAGACCAGCGCGCAGATGTTCGGCATCGCGGTGCGCATGCTGCGCCGCCGCGACGTCGCGGCCGACGTGCTGCAGGAGGCCTACGTCAGCGTCTGGCGGCGCGCGGCGACCTACCGGCCCGATTGCGGCACGCCGATGACGTGGATGGTGGCGATCCTGCGCTATCGCGCCATCGACCGGCTGCGCAAGCGAGATGAGCGCACGGAGGAGCTGTCGCCGGAGCTGCCCGACGGCGCGCCCTCGCCGTTCGACTGGACTGCGGCAAGCGAGCAAGGCCGGCGCGTGCGCGACTGCCTGGGGCGGCTCGAGGAGAGGCAGCGCACGGCGATCGTGCTGCCCTTCGTCGAGGGCCTTACCCACGAATAGCTCGCCCAGCGCATCGATTCCCCCGTCGGCACCGTAAAGAGCTGGATCAGGCGCGGCTTGCTGCGACTGAAGGAGTGTCTCGGACCATGACACCAATGATGCCACCGGGCGACGAGCTCGACGATCGCGATGCACAGGCCGCCGCGTACGTGCTCGGCACGCTGCCGACTGCCGAACGCGCCGACGCCGAGCGGCGCATCGCCGGCGAGCCCGGCTTC
>VGER01000059.1 GCA_016869235.1 Alphaproteobacteria bacterium
CTGCGGAGCTTTCCGACATCGCCACCACGATGAAGCATTTGCGAGAGCTGACCAGGATCGCTGAGAACGAACTCAACCGTGTCGTGCTCGACTGCACCCGCGCTCGGCGGCAGTTGATGAACTCTGTAGGGACGGCAAGACCGACGCGCCATTGACGGTGCCGCATACGCAGGCAAGCGCCGCTGTGCGCGGCCTCATGCCCACCCTGGGCTGTCTCTTTTGGTCCGGCTGCCGGCGAAACCCCCGGAAACAGGTCGGGCGACATCATCAGCCAAGCGATTGAAAGAGATGCGCTTTCATGAACCGAACCGGAAGCGGCGAGGTTCGCTCGGTTAGAGACAAAAGCCGTTCAGAGACCGCCTTCTGGCCTCCGGTCAGTCTCTGCGGTTCGGATGGTCCGGCCAAACCCCTTTGAAACAACGCGAAAATTTGCCCTTAGCGGGGGCGCTGTCGGAGTTTGCGACGGGAAGTTGGCGGAGGGGGTGGGATTCGAACCCACGGTGCTCTTGCAAGCACAACGGTTTTCGAGACCGCCCCGATCGGCCACTCTGGCACCCCTCCGGAAAGGCGCGGAGACTACTCGCCCAAGGCCCGCGCGGCAAGGTCGGCCGGGGCGCGCCGCGCCTGAAAATCGTGAAATTGCGCTAGGTTGTGGCGCCCGGCTCACCCCACAGTTGCGCTTGCGCCTGTGCCTCGCTATCGTTGGCTCCGCTCCCGCTCCCGCCCGAAAAACTTCGGGGAAGTGGTGCCGGCGGCCGGCAAAGACAAGCCGCGAAGTACTTCGCAGGCTCCGGTCGCGTCCGCAGCAAAACGCTCCAACAAGGCTCATAGGGGAAGAGACGGCCATGGTCGTCTCCATCAACACCAACGCCGGCACCATGTCGGCGCTGCAAGCACTCAATCGCACGTCCAAAGACCTCGCGGCGTCGCAAATGCGCATCACCACGGGCCTGAAGGTGAATGGGCCCAAGGACAACGCCGCAACCTTCGCCATCGTGCAGAACATGCGCGGTGACATCGCCGGGATCGGCGCCGTCAAGAACGCCCTCGCGCTCGGCGAGTCGACGGTCGACGTCGCCATCGACGGCGCAACAGCCGTGTCCGACTTGCTCGTCGAGATGAAGAGCAAGGCGGTCGATGCCAGCCAGTCCGGCCTCGCCGGCGCCTCACAGACTGCGTTGCACGAGGAGTTCACCGCCTTGCGCAACCAGATCACCACGGTGGTGGCAGGGGTCGACTTCAACGGCAAGAACCTGATCGAGTCGGGGGCTTCCAACCTGAGCGTGCTCAGCTCCGTGGAGAGCAGCACTATCGTCGTGATGGCACAACCGATCGACACCACGACGCTCGGCATCCACACGGCGACGCTGTCCAACTCGAGCAACGCCACCACGGCGGTCACCCTCATCAGCCAGGCCATCGTCGAGGTATCGAGCGCACTGACGGCGCTTGGCACCTCGTCCCGCGGTCTCGAAATTCAGCACGAATTCACCAGCAAGCTGGTGGATGTGCTGAAGGAGAGCGTCGGCACCCTGGTGGATGCGGATCTCGCCGCCGAGGTCGAGGCGTTGCAGATCAAGGAGCAGCTCGGCGTCGCCGGGTTGTCGATCGCCAACGGCAGGCCGCGCGCGATCCTCGGTCTCTTCTCGGGAGACTGACGCCTCGGCTTAGCTCGGCAGCCACACGGCATCGCCGTCCTACAGCGAGGCCAGCGGCGTCAGGCGGTCACCACCTTTCCAGGCGTGGGGCGCATAGCCCCACGCCTGCAAGGTGGACCACGCTGCCGGCAGCGTGTCGCCGGCGCGCCGCAGGTGATTGTCCACGAGCTCGAGCAGCAGGGGCGGGCGGAAGCCCCGCAGCGTTTCGGCGCCGCCGCTCAGCATGCGCAGCTCCCAGCCCTCGACTTCGGCCTTCACGAAGCTGAGCTTGGTCAGCCTGTGCTGCGCTGCGAACTGGTCGAGGGGCACGACCGGCACCACCTCGGTTCGCGCTGCGGTCGCGGCGCCCAAATGCGCCAATCCAAACCGCACGCTGCCCGCCGCTTTGACCGGCGTTGACAGGGTTGCCTGGCCGGGCGCGTCACCCAGGGCGCTGGCGACAATGGTTACGTTGGTCAGCCGGTGGGTCCGCACCGCCAGCGTCAGGATCGAGCGCGCGTAGCTCGATGGCTCGAAGGCAAACACCTGGCCCGCCGGCGCCAGACGCGCGAACAGCTTGGTGAACTGTCCGGCGTGGGCTCCGATGTCCAGCACCACCGCGTTGGTGTCGACGAATCGCCCGAGCAGTGGCAACAGCTCGCGGTGATGCTGGCGGAAGAGCGCCTTGCCGGCGTGCGCGAGGTACATCGCGCGCCCGCGCCAAGCCAACCCGGCGGGGAAGAAGCCCATTGCGGCGGCAGATGTAGCGCTGGCTTCACGAAAAGGAAACGGGCGCGCCAACGCCCCAGAAGGGGATCGGCGCGCCCGTGTCGTCGATCGAGCGGGGGAGGGCTACTAGATCGAAGGGAGTGACGGTCCTAGTCGACCAGGCCGCCCTCGGCGTCCTCGAGCTGGGTGACTGCGAGGATCACGCGCTTGCCGCCTTCCATGACGTAGGCGATGTCGACCTCGATACCGGCGTGCAGGTCGATGAGCTCGGCCGGTGAACGCACCGTGTAGGTGACTTGGCCCATGGTGATGGTGCGGGCGTTGGTGTCGATCGCCGTCACGAAGCCCTCCGCATAAGCGGCCGGCGTCACGTTGAGCGTGGCGGCCGATGCCATCGGGGCGACGGCGGTCAGGGCAGTGGCGGCAACCGGGGCAGCGCCCAGAATCTTCTTCGCGTTCATTGTGTTCTCCAGCGGGATGTAGCGTCGTTGGTGCAACCGAGCGCGTCGTGGGTCATCACCTTCGGCCTCGGCGCCTTGCCCGGAAGTGGTAGCTCGAGGGGCACCCTGCAAGTGCGTGTGCCAGAATGTCGCGAGCTTGTGACGCGCATCACGCACAAGGGAACGCCGTGGGTCGCGTGTATTGAAATTCGGCGGCGACGTCCTACCGCAGCTGCGACTTCCTACCGCAGCGCGATCACCGGCGCGTGTCCGCGTCGCGCACGCGCATGCGCAACAGCGTGAGGCCGTGGATGAGCGCAATGGTCGGCGTCTCCACTCCGGTAAGCGCCGCCATCTCGAGAACGGCGCCGGTGAGAGCGGCAAGCTCGATCTCCTTGCCGGCGTCGAGATCCTGGAGCGAAGAGGTCGCGTGAGCGCCGATCGTCTCGGCCATAGCGATGCGCCGATCCACATCCACCGGAAAACGCACGCCGAGGGCGTTCGCCACCTGCTCTGCCTCGACCATCATGGCGCGCACGGCCGCTCGCCCGCCGGCATCCCTGGCGATGCCAGCCAGGCTCGCCCGGGTCAGCACGCTCACCGGGTTGAACGCGAGGTTGCCCCACAGCTTGAGCCAGACTTCGGCGCGGATGTCCTCCAACGCAGTCGACTCGACTCCAGCGTCGCGCAGCGTTGCGGCGAGGCCATCGACACGCGCCGAGCGGCCGCCACACGCTTCGCCCAACGGCAGGCGAAGCAATTGCTCCACGGCGATGACGCCGGGCGCGCGCATGGTCGCGGCCGTCCACACCACGGCACCTACGATCTGCGCCGCCGGAATGGCGCCGCCCAAAGCGCCGTCTGGATCGACACTTCGCAGGATACGGTCCTGGTGCTGTCCGGCTAGGCCCTGGAAGTACCACCACGGCACGCCGTTCATCGCCGTCACCAACGTTCCGCGCTCGCCGACGAGTTTCGCCAGCGCGGCTGCCGCCCGCGGCGCGTCATGCGACTTGGTCGTGAGGAACACGACATCCTGTGCCGGCAAAGCGGCCGCATCGTCGGCGCCCCGCACGCGCACCGTGCGGGCGCCTGCCCCCGGGCCCTCGATGCGGACGCCACCGTGCCGCATCGCGGCTAGACGCTCGCCGCGCGCGACCAGCACCACGTCGTGTTGGCCGCGCTCGGTGAGGCACGCGCCAAGGTAGGCGCCGATCGCACCGGCGCCGAAAACGCAGATCCGCACGCGCCGGGAGTAGCGCGGCCGATCGGCCGCTGTCCAGCGGGCGGCTTATGTGAGCAGGTCGATGGGCGTCACCGGTCCGAAGAGCGTCGGCGCATGGCAAAGCCGCCACGCAGCGCGGTATGCGCGCGCGGCGTCGATCCAGGGGCGGAGCAGGACCTGCTCTAGCACTGGATCCCGGCCCCGTGCGGGGCCGCCATGGTTGGGCCGCGACGCCATGCGGCAGCTGTCGCATGGGTCCGCATTCGCCTTAGCGATGCCGTCGGGGCAGACGGCCGCCGCGTTGGGGCAGGCCTACCTACGCAGGCCGCCCTACCCCCAAGGGTCGGCCAGACGCGACCTAGGCTATTGGGATAAGCCGGTGGGGACGGTGCGCTACGTCTCGTCGCGGCGCCGGCGCAGTGCGGCAAACACTTCGACGGGCGCCTTTCCGGCCATGCCGATCTGCTTGGCGAACGCGGGATCGTCGGCGCGAAAAAAGGATTCGTCGCCAGCTCGTCCGACAGGGTGAACGGCACGCCGATGCCGCCGCCCTGCAGCGACGTACGGAACGCCTCTCCGTGCGTGCGGAGCGCTGCATTCTCGCGGTAGAGCCCGCGCGCAAACTTGTAGTTGCGCTCGGCGTACTCGTGCGCGCAGTAGACCTTCGTATCGGGCGGCAGCGCACGGATCTTCAGCAGCGAGTTCCACATCTGCTCGGCGGTTCCCTCGAACATTCGGCCGCATCCCATCGGATACAGGATGTCGCCGCTGAACAGCACGCCCGAGTCCTTGAACCAGAAGCCGATTCCGCCCGACGTATGTCCGGGCAGCTCGAGAATGGTCGCCTCGGCGTCGCCGAGAGTGACCTTGTCGCCTTCGCCAAACTCGTTGGTGATGCCTGGGATGCGCGCCGCCTCCGCGCGGGGGCCCACCACTTCGCAATGGCACGAGCGCTTGATGTCGAGGTTGCCGCCGATCTGGTCGGCATGGTGATGCGTGCACAGGATCTTGCGCACCCGCCAGCCAAGTTGATCGAGCTTGTTGACGACGGGTCCGGCGATGCCGGGATCGACGACGGCGCTGCTGCCGCTGGCGCGGTGATTCACCAGGAAGACGTAGTTGTCGCGGAGGACCTTCAAGACCTTGACTTCGATCCTTGCCATATCGACCCCAACGACCCGTTCGCCCCTTGCGGCGCCGCGGCGCCACCGTCTTCCTTTGGCGGCCGGGCCGCCCCGGCAAACCGAACGGCCAGTCTAATCGGAACCGACCGTGCGTCAATTCTGGCGGTCCCCCAAGGCGTTACCGGGGTTTGGGGTGGCGGGGACGGCGACCGCGAGGCGATGGTAATGTCCCGCCGCGATGCGCCCCAGCGCTGCCGACCTACGCGATTTCTACGGGACTGGGCTAGGGCAGATCGCGCGTCGCTATGTCGGCCGGCGTATCCGCGAAGCGTGGCCGAACACGCGCGGCCTCTCCGTCATCGGCCTCGGCTACGCGACCCCTTACCTCCGGCCGTTTCTCGACGAGGCAGCGCGGGTCGTCGCGGCGATGCCGGCCGCCCAGGGGGTGCATCGCTGGCCGCGCAGCGAAGGCGAGCTCAATCGCGCCTTTCTCGCTCTCGAAACCACCGTGCCGGTGCCCGACCAATCGATGGACCGCGCTCTGTTGGTGCATTCCCTCGAGAACAGCGAGGCGGTCCGGCCGCTGTTGCGCGAGGTCTGGCGCCTGCTGTCCGGGGACGGCCGGCTGCTGCTCGTCGCCCCCAACCGGCTGGGCTTGTGGGCGCGGCTCGAGCGGACGCCGTTCGGTCACGGCCACCCCTATACGCCGCCGCAGATCACCCAGCTGCTGTCCGAGAACCTGTTCACGCCTTTGTCGGTACGCAGCTGCATGTACACGCCGCCGCTCCGCTCGCGCTTCATGCTGCGCAGCGCGCCGGCGTTCGAGCATCTCGGTGGCCGCGGCATCGGCATCGGCGGCGTGCTCGTCGCCGAGGCCTCGAAGCAGATGTACGCGCTGGTGCGCCCCGCCCTCGCGACACAGCGCGCGCCCATCCCGGCTACCTCGGTGGACGGCGGCTAGGTGGGGGTGGCGCCGGCGGCGTCCGGCGGGCGGCTGACCAGGAAAACCGCCTGCTCGCCGAACAGGTTGGCAACGTGCAGCGAGCGCTGCAGCAGCGACGTGCGGCCGCCCGAGGTCAGGCTGATACGGCGCTCCACCTTGGCGCCCAGGCGATCGCACAAGTCCACGAAGTCCAGGATCGTACAGAGGTGGATGTTCGGCGTCTCGTGCCATTCGTATTCGAGCGCGCCGGTCTTGGGCATGCGTCCGTCGAAGAGAAGGCGCAGGCGGACGCGCCAGAATCCGAAGTTGGGGAACGAGATGATCGCCTTGCGGCCGATGCGTACGAGTTCGGACACGACGCGGCGCGGATTGCGCGTTGCCTGCAGCGTCTGGCTCAGCACTACGTAATCGAACGCCTGGGTCGGATAGTCGGAGAGGTCGGAATCGGCGTCCCCCTGCACGACGCTGAGGCCCTGCGCCACGGAGGCGTTCACTCCCACCTGCGACAGCTCGATGCCGCGGCCGACAACATTGCGCGTCTGCACCAGGTAGCGCAGCAGCTGTCCGTCGCCGCAGCCGATGTCGAGGACCCGCGAAGAGGGCTCGATCATGTCGGCGATGATCCTGAGATCGACGCGGATGCCGGAAGGCCGGCGGGCATCCGGGCGCGGTGCGGGCGCCCGCATCGTCGCCGCGCCTTCGTTCACCGCGAGGCCTCGCGGACAGCCGTGGCCGGGCTGATGCCGCGCCGGTCGGCGGCGGCGTTCAGGAAACCGGACAGGGTGGCATGCAGCTCGGGCTCATCGAGCAGGAAAGCGTCATGGCCCTTGTCCGTCTCGATCTCGACGAAGCTGACGTCGGCGGCGACGGCGTTGAGCGCATGAACGATCTCGCGCATCTCCGAGGTGGTGAACAGCCAGTCGCTGGTGAACGACACCAGACAGAACCGCACCTTGGTGTCGTGGAACACCTTGGCGAGGCCGCCGCGCTGGTCTGCCGACATGTCGAAGTAGTCCATGGCGCGCGTGATGTAGAGGTACGAGTTGGCATCGAAGCGCTCGACGAACGTGATGCCTTGGTGCCGTAGGTAGCTTTCCACCTCGAAGTCGGCGTCGAAGCCGTAGGTGAACGCACTGCGGTTCTGCAGCTTGCGACCGAACTTGCGGCGCAGCGCCGCCTCCGACAGGTAGGTGATGTGCGCCGCCATGCGGGCCACGGCGAGGCCTGCGCGTGGAGTGGTGCCGTGCAGCGAGTACTCGCCGCCGCGCCATTCCGGGTCTGCCATGATCGCCTGGCGGCCGACTTCATGGAACGCGATGTTCTGCGCCGAATGGCGCGCCGCGCAGGCGACGGGGATCGCCGCGTAGACGCGCTCGGGATACATCGCGGCCCACTGCAGGGTCTGCATGCCGCCCATTGAGCCGCCGATGACGCAGAACAGGTCGGGGATGCCCAGGTGGTCGAGCAGCATCGCCTGGGCGCGAACCATGTCGGCGATGGTGATCACCGGGAAGGTCAGGCCGCAGGGCTTGCCCGTCTCGGGGTTGATGCTGGCCGGTCCGGTCGTGCCCATGCAGCCGCCGAGCACGTTGGCGCAGATGATGAAGAAGCGATCCGGATCGAGCGGCCGTCCCGGTCCCACCAGGATGTGCCACCAGCCCGGCTTGCCGGTGATCGGGTGGGTGCTGGCGACATACTGGTCGCCCGACAGCGCGTGACACACGAGGACGGCGTTCGACTTCTGGGCGTTCAAGCGCCCGTACGTTTGGTAGGCGACCGTGAACGGGCCGAGCTTTATGCCGCAGTCGAGCTTGAGCGGAACGTCACGACCGAGCTCGACGGTATGCCCGTGGGCCTGTGCTCCCGTGGCTCCCAGCGTACGCGAAGATTGCAGCATCTCTTGGTCAGGCGAGAGGGCTCATTGACACGAGCATAGACGCTCTGCAAAGCGGGAAAGCAAGCGGCTTGTGCGCTTTCCGGCCGCCTTCATGGCGGGCCCTTTGATTTTGTGCCGGGGTGGCTTCTCCTGTAATCTCGACCTCGCCCAGGGCGCCTCCGGCCATGAACGAGAGCACTTCCACTCTCGCCGAGTTGCGGCGGGAGATCGATCGAATTGACGACGAGCTGCACAGCCTGCTGATGCACCGGGCCGGCATCGTCATGCGCGTGGCCGAGGCAAAGCGCCGGCTGGCCGATGACTCGCCGCCGATGCGGCCCGGCCGCGAGGCGGAAATCCTGCGCCGCCGCTGCGAGAACGATCAGGGGCCGTTGCCGGCGGTAGTGCTGGCGCGCCTGTGGCGCGAGATCATTGCAGCCTTCACCCGCCTGCAAGGGCCGGTAGAGGTAGCCCTGTTCGCCCCGCGCAAATCCGCCAGCTACTGGGACCTGGCCCGTAGCCACTTCGGCGGCGGCACCCCCATCAACCTGCATGCATCGGCGGCGGTGGTCATCGACGCCATCACCGCGCGCGGCGCCACGTTCGGCGTCCTGCCCATGCCGGAGGAAGACGAGCCGGCCCCCTGGTGGCCGCAGCTCATGGCCAACGGACCCGAGGCGCCCTCCATCGTCGCGCGCCTGCCATTCGTCTCGGAACGCGGCAGCAACGACACCCTGGAGGCCCTGGTCATCGCGCCCATGGAGCACGAGCAGACCAGTGAGGACCGCAGTCTGGTGGCGCTCGGCAGCAAGAAGGAGATCAGCCGCGCCCGCCTGGTGGGCGCCTTCCGCACTGCGGGCCTCGGCGCCAAGGTGCTGGCGCGCATTCCGCCGCGCGGCAAGTTCGCCGAGTGGCTTGACCTCCTCGAGGTCGACGGCTACTTGCGCCGCGGCGACCGCCGCGTCGACCAGGCGCTGGCCGGCGACGCGGGCGTCGAGCGCGCGGTGGTGCTCGGCGGCTATTCCGTACCCATGCGGGTCGGCTAGATCATCGATATGGCCAACGTTCTGCGCGGCGAAACGACGCGTCAACGGGACGCGAGTGCCGCCTCCGGCTCCCTGCCGCGCCCACGGCCCGGGGTGCAGCAGATCCCGCCCTACGTCGCGGGCCGCTCGGCTGCGCCGGGAGCGGCGAAGCCCATCAAGCTCTCGTCCAACGAGTGCGCCCTGGGCGCGAGCCCAAAGGCCATGGCGGCGCTGCGCGAGGCCGCCGCCGACCTGCACCGCTATCCCGACAGCGCGGCGACCGCCCTGCGCGCGGCACTGGCGGCACGCCATGCCATCGCCGCCGAGCAGATCGTCTGCGGTGACGGCTCGGACGAGCTGCTGCACCTATTGTGCCAGGCGTATGCCGGCGCCGGCGACGAGGTGCTCTACTCCGAGCACGGATTCGTCGTCTACCCGATGGTGGCGCTCGCCGTCGGCGCTACGCCGGTGAAGTCACCCGAGCGCGACTGCCGCGTCGACGTGGACGCGATGCTGGCGAAGGTGACGCCGCGCACGCGCGTCGCCTTCGTCGCCAACCCCAACTCCACCGGCACATATGTTCTGGCGGGCGAGGTCGAGCGCCTGCGCCGCCGCCTGCCTTCGGACCTGCTCCTGGTGCTCGATGCGGCCTATGCCGAGTTCGTCGAGCCCGCCGATTACGACGCTGGCGTCGCGCTGGTGCGGAGCACGGGCAACACGGTGATGACGCGCACATTCTCCAAGGCCTTTGGCCTCGCCGGCGTGCGGCTGGGCTGGGCGTACTGCCCAACCGCTATCGCCAATGTCCTGAACCGCGTGCGCGCCCCGTTCAACGTCACGCTGCCGGCGCAGCGGGCAGGCGTGGCGGCCCTGGAGGACGCCGAGTTCTCGGCCGCCGTGCGCGCCCATAACGCGCGCTGGCGGCCATGGCTCGAATCCGAGCTGGCCAGGCTCGGGCTGAAGCCGGTGCCCTCCGTCGCCAACTTCGTGCTGACGCGCTTTCCTGGCGGCGAGAAGCAAGCCGATGCCGCCAACGCGCATCTCATGGCGCGCGGCGTGCTCGTGCGCGAGATGAAGGCCTACGGGCTGGGCGACTGCCTGCGCATCACCGTCGGGCGCGAGGACGAGCTCAACGCTTTGCTCGCCGGCTTGAAGGACTTCCTCGGCGCGGCGAAATGAGCGTCGACCCGTCGCGCGAGGGGCGCGCTTCCGGCGCGACGCGACCGCACTTCCGGCAGGTCGCGCTGATCGGCATCGGGCTCATTGGCTCCTCGCTGGCGCGCGTCTTGCGCCGCGAAAAGCTCGCCGACCGCATCGTCGCCTGCGCCCGCAGCGAATCGACGCGGTCCAAGGCGATGGAGCTCGGCTTGGCCGACGCGGTCACGGCCGATCCTGCCGAGGCCGCCCGGGGCGCGGACCTTGTGGTGCTGTGCACTCCGCTCGGCGCCTACGCCGACGTGATGGCGGCGGCGGGACCGGTGCTGGCCCCCGGGGCCATCGTCACCGACGTCGGCTCGGCGAAGGTTTGCGTGCTGCGCGACGTCGCGCCGCATCTGCCGAAGGGCGTGCACCTCGTGCCCGCGCATCCGGTTGCCGGCACCGAGTACTCGGGCCCGGAAGCGGGCTTCGCCGAGCTGTTTGAGGGGCGCTGGTGCATCCTCACGCCCGATGCCGGCGCCGATGACGCCGCGGTCGAGACGGTCGCGGCGATGTGGCGGCGTGCCGGCAGCCGCGTCGAGCGCATGGACGCGAAGCACCACGATCTCGTCCTCGCCGTCACCTCGCACCTGCCGCATCTGATTGCCTACAACATCGTCGGCACCGCCGCCGACCTGGAGACGGTCACCGAGTCCGAGGTCATCAAGTACTCCGCGGGCGGCTTCCGCGACTTCACCCGCATCGCCGCGAGCGACCCGGTCATGTGGCGCGACATCTTCCTCGCCAACCGCGAGGCGGTGCTCGAGATGCTCGGCCGCTTCAACGAGGACCTCGCCCGCCTGCAGCGCGCCATCCGCTGGGGCGACGGCGAGACGCTGCGCGACCTGTTCACCCGCACGCGGCGCATCCGCCGCGAGATCATCGACTCGGGCCAGGCGGGGCCGCCGCAGGAGAAGCCGCGCTAGGTCGTGGACTCATAATGCCTGAGCCAGAGGCGGGTGGCGGCCAGAGCCACGGCTGCCAGGAAGTTGCGGGCGAGCTTGTGGTAGCGGGTGGCGATGCCACGGAAGTGCTTGAGCT
>VGER01000060.1 GCA_016869235.1 Alphaproteobacteria bacterium
GCCCACATCGAGGGCCTCGGGGCTCACGCCCACATCCCCACGCACAGGACCCGCAAGGTCCAGCGCACCGTCGACAAGGCCATCTACCGTCAACGCAACCTCGTCGAGCGCTTCTTCAACAAGCTCAAGCACTTCCGTGGCATCGCCACCCGCTACCACAAGCTCGCCCGCAACTTCCTGGCAGCCGTGGCTCTGGCCGCCACCCGCCTCTGGCTCAGGCATTATGAGTCCACGACCTAGCGCCTGGCCCTGCACGTAGCCGACCTTCGAGACGACGATGGTCTCGTCACGGGGCCGCTTGGCGAGGACGGCGCCGATGGCGCGCTCGCTCGACCCGTCGGTGTAGTTGGTGGACGTATCGATGAGGTTGATGCCGCGATCCAACGCCAGCTTCAGCGCCGCCGTGTGTTCGGGCGTGCGCTCGTCCACGCGATAGGTACCGAACCCGAGCGCCGAGGTGGTGAGCCCGGTGCGGCCGAAAGCGCGGTAGGCAAAGGTCGGGAGTCCGCCGGCACGTCCGCGCTCGGCGGCGCGCTGCGTGCCTTGGGGCGAGGCGCCGCTCGTCACGGCGGCAGCCGCTCTGCGGACAGGATCTGCCGCCACGTCGCCCCGCCGTCGGCCGAGGCCAACACCGTCGCGCGCGGTCCGCTCAGGAATACCTGCCTGGCGTTGGTGCGGCTCCACGCCAGCTGCGACGGTGGATTGCCCTGCCGCGAGAACGCGGCCGGCAAGGCTGCCTTGCGGTTCCAGGTGCGGCCGTCGTCACGGCTCTCGACGATGGCATCGTCGTTCGCGCCGAGCAGGTGCCGTCCCGCCCCGTCGTGGGGGTCGAAGGCGAACACGGCAATGCGCTGCACGCGGTGGAAGGTCACGCCGCCGTCGTCCGACCAGTACGACGCGTTACTCGAAGCGGTGGCAAACACGCGCATGCCGTTGCGCGGCGCCATGCCGAGATCGTATCAGGGCCTGCTCGCGCGGATCGGGGCCCAAGCCGGCGAGGGAGGCGGACCACGTGCGGCCCCCGTCGGTCGAGCGCAGCACTCCGCGCTGTGCCGCCTCCGCGATCGCGCCGCTACCGCCGGGCAGCTTGCCGAAGGTCGCGGCAAGCAGGACTTGCGGATTGCGCTCGTCGGCGCGCACCGCTACGACGCGCATGTCGGGAACGTACTGCGCCTCCAGCTCCGTCCACGTGGCGCCGGCGTCGGTGGTCCGGTAGATCGCGCCGCGCGTGTTGAAGTACGTGCCGGGCGCGCACACCGGCGGCGGGTTGGAGCAGGGTCCGCCGTTCACGCCCACGTACAGGGTGCGAAAGTCGGTCGGGTCGGCGGCGATGGTGAGGGTTGCGGTGTTCATCGCCGGGGTGATGCGCTGAGTCCAGGTCGCGGCCCCGTCGTCCGCGCAGTAGACGCCATTGGTGCCGGCGGAAGAGGGCGTGTTGGTGGTGCCGGGCGCGCCGGCGCGCACGATGCACAGTTGCTGCGGGTTCTTGGGGTTGATGGTGGTCTCGTAGAACTCCTCGAAGCACGGTCGCGTGGGATCGCTGCTGCGACCCCAGGCCTTGAGCCCCACGCTGGCGCGCACCCAGGTCGCACCGCCGTCGGTCGACTTGAAGAAGCCATCCTGCTCGACCCCCACGTAGAGGATGCGGTCATCGGTGGGATCGACGGCGAACGAGCGCTGGGTGCGCTGCGGATACGAGAAGGCCGTGCAGGCGAGGGTGGGCGCGCGCGTCGCCGGCACGGCGCCTTGCGGCGTCGCGCTCCCGGTGGGCGTCACCAACAGGACGGCGACGGCAACGGCGGTGCGTGGCGACGGCAAATAGCGGATCATCTGCACCCCGCGAGCGGCAAGAATACCGTAGGATGGTGCCAGTCCGCATGCGCCGTCCGTACGCATTCGCAAGTTTGCTCTTCGCTTGGCTCGCCGCGTCGTCGGCCGGCGCCAAGGACGTAACTGCCCAAGTGGTGCGCGAGACCGACCTCGACGAGCGGCTGGTGGCCGTCTGCCGCGCCTACTGCCTCGGCAACCGCGCCGGCGCCACCCTGAACCAGGTCACCGTGGTGCGGGCAACCGGCACCAGCTATCGCGTTGCCGGGCGGGCGTCGCTGCGCAATCACCAGTTCGTCGAGCCGGCCAACGTGTTCGGCGCCCAGGTCGGCGGCTTCGACCTCTTCTATTATGTCGTCACCATCGATGCGGTGGGTACGCTCGACGGCCAGACCTGCCGCCTGCGCGTCGACCGCGTGCAGGTGCTCGACGATCGCATCGGCCTCACCGATGTCGCGCGTAAGGAGGAAGGCAAGGTCTACCTGGTGCCCGACTGCCAGAGGTTCCTGGCCGGGCTGTAGGGCTTATACCGGCAGCGTGAGCTGCGCGCGCAGGCCGCCCATCGGCGCGGTGTCGAGGACGATCTCGCCGCCGTGGCTGCGTACCACGTCGCGGGCGATGGCGAGGCCGAGGCCGAGGCCGAGGCCGCTTGCCGAGCGCGGCCGCGTCTCGTCCAGACGGCGGTAGGGCTGGAACACCACCTCGCGCTTATCGGGCGGGATGCCGGGACCGTCGTCGTCCACGAAGATCTCGATGGTATTGCCGACGCGCGCCGCGCTGACGGCGATGCGGCTCGCGTACTGGCGCGCGTTGTCCACCAGGTTGGTCATGCAGCGCAGGAACGCATTGGGATGCAGCGGCACGATAAGGTCGCCGGTGGTGGCGAGCTCCACTTGCGCGCCCTGGCGGCGCGCGTTGGTGACGACTTGGTTCAACAGGCGCGGCAGGTCGGTCTCCACCGCAACCTCGGTGTCCTGGTTGCGCGCGAACGCAAGATAGCCGTTGACCATCGCCTCCATCTCGTCCACGTCCGACTTGAGGTTGGCAGAGGCGTCGCCGTCCGGCAGCATGGCGAGCTGTAGGCGCATGCGCGTGAGCGGCGTGCGCAGGTCGTGGGAAACGCCCGCCAGCATCTCGGTGCGCTGGGCGACGAAGCGGCGCAAGCGCCCGCGCATGGTGTTGAAAGCAGCTGCCGCCTGGCGCACCTCCACCGCGCCCCAACCCTTGAAGTCGGCGACGTCGCGGCCCTTGCCGAAGGCGTCGGCGGCCTCGGCGAGCCGGCGGATCGGACGGATCTGGTTGCGCAGGAAGAGGAGCGCGATGGCGAGCAGGATCAAGCTCGCGCCCACCATGGCCAGCACGAAGTAGGTGGTGGTCGCGGATGTGAGCCTGTCCTTGTGCACCCGCGCCACGGCGACGCCGCCGGCGAGCTGCACGTGGATTTCGATGGTGTCGCCGGGCTGCGCGGTGTCGATCTGGAAGGGGTGCGGGTCAAGGCGCTCGGACAGCGCCTGGATCAGGTTCTGGTCGAGGATGCGGTTGAGGGGGGCACGCCCCGGCGGCGCCCGTAGCTCGGCGTAGTCCTCGAAGAAGAAGTCGATGAGCAGCTGCTGCTTCACCGTCTCAAGGTAGGCGTTGACCTGGCCGGCGCGCGTGAGGTTGTCGAGGCTGGCGATGATGACGGCAATGTCTCCGGCGACGCCGAGCGCCAGGCGGCGCGTCACCGAATCCCAGTGCCGCTCGTAGAAGAACGTTGTCGCGATCATCAGCAGCAGCACCATCGGTGCCACTATGATGACGATGGCGCGCCCCATCAGGGTGCGCGGCGAGATTTGTCTTAAGAAGCCGCCGATAGGATCCACGAACCTTAGTCTGGCCAGAGCACGTAGCCCCCGCCCCATACCGTCTTCAGGTAGCGCGGGTTACGCGGGTCGGGCTCGATCTTACGGCGCAGGCGGGCGATGTGCACGTCCACCGAGCGCTCCGCCACCTGCGTGCCGCTCGCCGCGACACCCTCGACAATCGCGGCGCGCGAAAGCAGCGTGCGCACGCGGCCGGCCAGCAGCTTCATCAGCGCCGTCTCGGCGCTGGTCAGGTGCACCGGCTCGCCGCCCTTCCTGAGTTCGCCGCGCGCCACGTCGAAGGCGTGCTCGCCCAGCTGCAGAATTGGCGCCGCCTCGGCGGGCTTCTGCACGCGACGCAGGATTGCAGCCGCGCGCAGCAACAGCTCACGCGGCTCGAATGGCTTGGGCAGGTAGTCGTCGGCGCCCGCCTCCAGCCCGGCGATCCGGTCGTCCGCGTCGCCGCGCGCGGTCAGCAGCAGGACCGGCACCTTGCCGCGCAGCACGCGCGTGAACGATATGCCGTCCTCGCCCGGCATGTTGACGTCGAGCACCACCAGGTCGAACTCTAGAGACGTCATCCGCTGGCGCGCCTCGGCGGCGTTGCTCGCCGTCGTCACGCGATAGCCGTTCTTGGCGAGGTACTGGCGCAGCAGGTCGCGCAGCCGCGTATCGTCGTCGACGACGAGCACGTGCGGTTGCGTGGTTGCGTCGTTCACTTCTGGTGCAAGCGGGTCTTGCGGTGCGCGTAGGCGTCCTCGAGCGATTCCACGGCGCTGGCGAACTTCGTGCGCCGCGCCGCCGCCCGCTCCAGCCGCTCGCGGTCGGCGGGCTCCACCAGGGCGAGCAGCATGGTCCGCCAGCCCGCGATGGCGTCCGGACCGACATTGGCGAAGGCGCGCGCCAGCCGCTCCTGCTGCACCGCCGACAGCGACGTCTCCAGGACCACTCCGGGTCCGGTCAGGTATAGCGGCCTGCGGCGCTGGTCGCCCTCGTCGCGGAACTGGCGCACCAGGCCGCGCTCCACCACGTCCCTCAGCACGCGCGCCAGGCTTTGCTTGGAGATGCGTAGGATGCTGAGCAGCTCGGCGACCGTGATGCCGGGGTTGCGGCCGACGAAGTGGATCACCCGGTGATGGGCGCGGCCGAGGCCCATGCGCGCCAGGATCTCGTCCGGCCCCGCCGTCATGTCGCGGTAGGCGAAGAACAGCAGTTCGATCGCCTGGCGCAGGTCTTCCTCGGCAAAGCCATGCCGCTCCGTGTAGGTCTGGGGCAAGTCGTTGTTTGGCAACGCCTCGACCGGCTCCTGGCGCCACCCCACGATTTTTATGTCAACCATGTTGACATATCTTAGGCGGTTCGGTACGACTCGCAACAGAATTCGTTCGGTTTCTTGCGCGGGTATCCCGATGGCAGCCGCAGCTCCCTATGACGACCGCGATGGCGTGATCTGGCATGACGGCCACATGGTGCCGTGGCGCGACGCGCGCCTGCACGTGCTCACCCATGGCCTGCACTACGCCTCCGGCGTGTTCGAAGGCGAGCGCGCCTACAACGGCAAGATCTTCAAGCTCACCGAGCACACCGACCGCCTCTTCGCGTCGGCGAAGATCATGGGCTTCTCGCTGCCCCACGACGCCAAGACCATCAACGACGCGTGCTATGCGGTGATGAAGGCGAACAACATCGTCGACGGCTACATCCGGCCCGTGGCATGGCGCGGCTCCGAGATGATGGCCGTCTCGGCGCAGCAGACCAATATCCACATGGCGATCGCGGCGTGGAGCTGGCCGTCCTACTTCGGCCAGGAGGCGCGTCAGAAGGGCATCCGTCTGAAGACGGCGCCGTGGCGGCGTCCCGCGCCCGACACAGCGCCGGTGCACGCCAAGGCCGCCGGCCTCTACATGATATGCACGCTGTCCAAGCACGCGGTCGAGCGCGAGGGCTACACGGACGCCATGATGCTCGACTACCGCGGCCTGGTGGCCGAGGCCACCGGCGCCAACATCTTCTTCGGCATCGACGGCAAGCTGCACACGCCGACGCCCGATTGCTTCCTGAACGGCATCACCCGGCAGACGGTCATCGAGCTGGCCAAGAACCGCGGCATGACCGTCGTCGAGCGTGCCATCAAGCCGGAGGAGATCGCCAAGGCGACCGAGGCATTCCTAACCGGCACCGCCGCCGAGGTGACGCCCATCGGCAGCATCGACTCGCACACCTACAGCGTCGGCCTTATGACCAAGAAGCTCATGGAAGACTACGACGCCCTCGTGCGCGACAAGGTCCCGGCCTAACTCGGTTTTCGCCTCTCCTGTGCGCGGGGGCGTCCCGCCCTGGGCACGCTGGTCGGCGAGGCCATGACCAGTTTGGCGGCGGCTTTCCCGCCGGCCAGCGCCGTCGTCGCCCACCCGGCCCGGCGTATCATGCCGGCCGCCAACGACGGCGCCGTGGGATAACACCGGCATGGACGGCCCCGAACGCGAGACCCGCGCATTCAAGTCGGCGAAGGCGTTCGAGACTTGGCTGGCGCGCAACCACGCCAAGGCCAGCGGCATCTGGATCCGCTTCTTCAAGAAGGCGTCCGGCGTGCCGACGGTCACCTACGCCGAGGCGCTCGACGTCGCGCTCTGCTACGGCTGGATCGACGGCCAGCGCCGCTCGCACGACGAGCAGTCGTTCCTGCAGCTCTACACGCCCCGCCGCAGGCGCAGCCTGTGGTCGAAGATCAACAAGGGCCACGTCGCGCGTCTCATCGCGGAAGGGCGCATGCGAGCTGCCGGCCTCGCCGAGGTCGAGCGCGCCAAGGCGGACGGACGCTGGGATCAGGTTTACGGCAACGCGCGCGACATCGAGATGCCGAAGGACTTCCTGCGCGCGCTGGCGAAGGACAAGGAGGCGAAGGCGTTCTTCGAATCCCTCGACCGTGCCAACCACTATGCAATTGCCTGGCGGCTGGCGATGGCGAAGAAGCCCGAGACCCGCGCGCGCCGGCTGGCGGCGTTCCTCGCCATGATGGCGGAGGGTAAGGCGCTCCACCCCGATGCGCGCTCGGCCCGAAAAAGCGCGGGCGCAGCCAAGCCCAAGCCGCGGCGCGAGCCCACATAGCGCGCCGCGCCGATGCCCAGGTACACGCGCAGCGGTTGGACTTCGGCTTCCCGCCTACGCAGCACAACGCTTGCCAACGCGGACGTCTACGGCATCAGGGCCGGGGTCAGCGCCTGCGGTAAAGCCACAAGGTAACCGGCGCCAGCGCCACGGTGAGCAGGGCCGGCGTCAGCACCGCCAGGCCGATCTCGCCGGCGGTGGCGCTTCCCGCCATCAGTCCGCGCATCGCGGTCGTCATGTGCGACACCGGGTTCGACTCGACGAACACCCGCAGCCAGCCGGGCATGGTGGCGGGGTCCACCATGATGTTGGAGGCGAACACCAGCGGCATGATGCCGGTGAAGCCCATGGTCATCACCGTGTTGGGCGTCTTCATCACCAGGCCGAGCACCAGGAAGATCCAGCCGATGCCGAAGCCGATCACCAGCAGCAGCACGAAGGCGGCGACGACGCCGGGCAGGCCCGCCTCCGGGCGGTAGCCGAGCAGCATGCCGATGACGAGAATGATGAGCGAGGCGATGGTGTGGCGGATCACGTCGCCCACCATCAGTCCGGCGAACGGTGACAGCGGCCAGATGGGCAGCGAGCGGAAGCGGTCGAACAACCCTTTGCCGAGGTCGGTGGAGAGCCCCATGCCCGAGTACATCGAGTTGAACACCACCGTTTGCACCAGGATGCCGGGCAGGAACACCTGCACGTACTCGCGCGGGCTGCCGGCCAGTGCGCCGCCAAACACGAAGGTGAACAGCAGCGTGAACATGATCGGCGTCATCACGAGGTCGAACATCTGCTCGGGCACGTGCCGGAACTTCAGCACCGCGCGCCAGCCGAACGCCAAGGCGTTGGACAGCGCGCTCGCCTGCGGCGGGCGCGCCGCGCGCACAGCCGTCGTTGTCGCCTGCTGGTTCATGGCTGCGCTCCCGCGTCCGCGTCCGCATGCGGGTTGCCGGTCAGCGCGAAGAACACCTCGTCAAGGCTCGGCGCCGCCATGGCGAAGCCCTCGACCTCGATGCCGGCCTCGGTCAGCGCGGCCAGCGCCGCAATGGCCACGGCGGGCGAGGGCGCCTTGATCGCTAGCACCGCGCCCTCGGCGCTGCGCTGCCGCACGCCGCCCAGGCGCTGCTCGAGCAGGCATGCCGCCGCCTCGATGCGCGCCGGATCGGCGACCGTGACGTGCAGGAATCCCGAGCCGACCTTGGCCTTCAGCTCGCGGCTGGTGCCCTCGGCGATCTGCCTGCCGTGGTCGATGACGGCGATGCGCGCCGCCAGCTGGTCGGCCTCTTCCAGGTATTGCGTCGTAAGCAGGATGGTGACGCCGCTGTCGGCGAGCTCGCGGATCATGCGCCACACGCTCTTGCGCGCGCTCGGATCGAGGCCGGTGGTCGGCTCGTCGAGGAACAACACGTCCGGCGTCACCACCAGCGACGCCGCGACGTCGAGCTTGCGGCGCATGCCGCCGGAATAATTCTTCACCTGGCGGTGGGCGGCGTCGGTGATCTCGAAGGCGCCCAGCAGCGCGTCGGCGCGCTCGCGCGCGGCGCGGCCTTTGAAGCCCCACAACTTGGCGAGCAGAATCAGGTTCTCGCGGCCGGTAAGGTCCTCGTCGAGTGAGGCGAACTGTCCGGTCATGGCGATGGAGCGGCGCAGGTCGTGCGCCGCCGCCTGGATGTCCGTGGCCGTTGACCTGGGCCGCGCCGCCATCGGGCTGCAGCAGCGTGGACAGCAGGCGCAACAGCGTCGTCTTGCCGGCGCCGTTCGGCCCGAGGATGCCGAAGATCATGCCGCGCGGCACCTCGAGGTCGATGCCGTCCACGGCCCGCAGCGCGCCGAAGGTCTTCACCAGGCCGCGCGCGGAGATGGCGAGCGCGACCGGCTGTTCCGGCGTGTGCTTCATGACGGGCCTCCCAGGCCGCTTCCGGAGCCGACCTAGCCAGAACAAAGAGCAAGCTAGGTCAAGCGTCAAACCGATTTCCGCCTTTGCTGGTTGCGGCGGCGCCGCCGGTCCAACCGCGATGCCGGCGCGGACTACTCCGCGGCCGATCGCTTGACCGCGCCGCCGGTCTGCACGCGCCACTGGGCCGCGTAGGCGCCGCCGCGCGCCACGAGCTCGGCGTGGGTGCCGCGCTCGATGACGCGACCGTCCTCCAGCACCGCGATCTGGTCGGCGTCGACGATGGTCGAAAGCCGGTGCGCGATCATGATCACCGTGCGGCCGTGGGCGATCTTCTCCAACGAGCGCTGGATCGCCGCTTCGGTCTCGTTGTCGACGGCGCTGGTCGCTTCGTCCAACACCAGGATCGCCGGATCCTTGAGCAGCGCGCGTGCCAGCGCGAGGCGCTGGCGCTGCCCGCCGGAAAGCCGCACCCCGCGCTCGCCGACTGCCGTGTCGAGCTTGCTCGGCAGCTTCTCGATGAACTCCCAGGCCTCCGCCGCCTGCGCCGCGGCGACCACCGCGGCCTCGCTCGCGTCGGGGCGGCCATACAGGATGTTCTCGCGCACCGTGCCCTCGAACAGAAAGACGTCCTGACTGACGAGGGCGATGGCGCCGCGCAGGTCGGCGAGCTTGAGCTCGCGGATGTCGATGCCGTCGATGGTGATGCGCCCCGCCTGCGGCTGGTAGTAGCGCAGGATCAGCTTGATGAGGGTGGACTTGCCCGCCCCGGTGGCGCCCACCAGCGCCAGCGTGCTGCCACCCGGCACCTGCAGGGTCACGTCCTCCACGGCGCCCTGCCGGTTGGTGCCATAGCGGAACGACAAGCCATCGATGCCCACCGCGCCGCGCACCGGGCGCGCCAGGGTGCGCGTGCCGGTGTCCTGCACGCCGATCGGCATCTCGATCAGGTCGAGGATGCGCTTGGTGCTGGCCATGGCGCGCGCGTAGAGATCAATGATCTGCGCCATGCCGGTGAGCGGCCACAGCAGGCGCTGGGTCAGGAACACCAGCACGCCGTACGCTCCCACGTTCATCGTGCCGTTCAGCGTCTGCAGGCCACCGACCACGAAGGTGAACAGGAAGCCGGTGAGGATGGCCATGCGTACCACCGGGATGAACGCCGACGAGACCGCGATGGCCTTCCTGTTGGCGGTCACGTACGCCTCGCTCTCGACGCTCAGGCGTTCCGTCTCGCGCTGCTCGGCGGTGAAGCTCTTGATGGTGGCGATGCCGGCCAGGTTGTTGGTCAGGCGGGTGGCGATGCTGCCCACCCGGGCGCGCACGTCGGCGTAGAGCGGCGCCGCCTTGCCTTCGAACAGGAACGCCCCCCAGATGATCAGCGGCACCGGCGTGAAGGCGAGCAGGGCCACCAGCGGCGAGATGATGAAAAACACGGCGCCGATCGCGGTGACCGACACAAAGATCTGGATCATGCCGTTGGCGCCACCGTCGAGGAACCGTTCGAGCTGGTTGATGTCGTCGTTCATCACCGCCACCAGCTCGCCCGACGAGCGGGCGTCGAAGAACGCCATGTCCAGCTTCTGCACGTGGCCGTACGAATCGAGGCGCATGTCCGCCTGCAGGCGCTGGGCGAGATTCCGCCACACGACCATGTAGCCGTATTCGGCGAGCGACTCGCCCACCCAGATGAAGAAGGTCAGCGCTGCCAGCGCGGTCAGCTGGACATAGGGCGACTCCAGCCCGAACCAGCGCGCTACGAAGCTCTGCTCCTGGCTCACCACCACGTCGATGGCGACGCCGATGAGGATCTCGGGCGCGATGTCGAACAGCTTGTTGGCGGTGGACAGCAAGGTCGCCAGCACGACGCGGCGGCGATAGCCGCGCGCATAGCGCAACAAGCGCGCAAGGGCGCCGAAGCTCGAGGTCTTGGGAGTGGGGGGAGGATCGGAGGCGGTCATGGCGCGGCGCGCCGTGCGTATAGCACGCGGGCGCGCGGAGCGCGCCTTCGGCGCGACGAAGCCCGGCCCGGCCGCCGCACCTCGGCGGACGC
>VGER01000061.1 GCA_016869235.1 Alphaproteobacteria bacterium
GAATCGCGGGTGACGCGCGGCGCGGGGCGGAGCAGCGGGCCCGGCGTGCGTTGGGGCAGCGGCACGCGCCGCACCATGCCCTCCAATCCAAGCAGGCCGCGGCCGACGCCCGCCGCCGAGGAACGGGCCGCGCCGACGGCGCCGCCGCCCATGCCGGCCCATTCGCGCGTGCTCAGGCCGAGGCTCAGTACCAGCGCGATCAGGGCGAACAGCGCCACGACTCCGTCCCACACCGCGGGCGGCACCATCGGCAGCAGCGAGTGGCCGGAGCGCTGCGCCAGGTTGTGCAGCGCGTCGCCGAGCACCCCGCCGAGGCCCGATTGGACCGGCCAGGCAGGAAACGGCGGAAAGGACGCCGCAACCGCGGCGGCAAACAGCAGCGAGAACGGCGCCAGCGTCAGCTTCAACCAGAAGCGCGGCATGCCCTGGTGCACGAACAAACGCCACGCCCAGGCGAGCAGCAGCAGCGGGACCAGCGCGGCGCCAAGGCCGAGCGTCTGCAGCAACAGGTCGGAGGCGAACGCGCCCGGCATGCCGATCATGTTGCGCGGGCCTGCCGTGGTCGAGTTGTTCCACGAGGGGTCGGCCGAATAGTAGGTGACCAACGCGATCGCCAGCAGCACCGAGAGGGTGGCGAGCGAGACGCCCATCGCCTCGAACGCACGATGGCGGAAAAACTGCCGCAGGCCGGCGGGCAACAAGCCGCCGCGCGGAGCCGGAAGGGGAGTGTGGTGCATCATCGACTAATGCAAGATCGCGCGTGCATCGGGTGCGCCCAAGGTCGCGACGATCCGTTCGACCGCGTCGGTGGTCGTAGCGAGGTCATCGACGAGCGCGACGCGGACATGCGCATGGCCCGGATTGGCGGCGCCTTCGCCGTGGCTCAGGTAAGCGCCGGGCATGACGCGTAGGGCCGCCTCGGCCCACAGCCGCCGCGCGGCGTCCTCGCCGTTGCCGACGTCGAGCCACAGGAAGAACGTGCCGGGCGGGCGGCGGAAGCCGAAGCGATTGCCGAGCACGCGCTCCGCGACGTCGAACTTGTCGTTGTAGGCCGCGCGCGTCTCGGCGACGTGCTCGTCATCGGCCCAAAGGGCGGCGCTGGCGGCGAGGATCGGCCCCGGCACCGTGGGCGCGGCGTAGGCGCGGAAGCGCACGAAGGCGGAGATGATCTTCTCGTCGCCGGCGACGAAGCCGGAGCGCAGGCCGGGAACGGACGAGCGCTTGGACAGCGAGTGGAACACCACCAGGTTGTCGAGCGACCCGGTCGGCGCCGCGACCTCGAGGGCGCCGACCGGGGCCTGGCCGGAGTAGATCTCGCCGTAGCACTCGTCCACCGCCAGCACGAAGCCGTGCGCGCGCGCCAGGCGCAGCAGTTGCTCCAGGTACGCCGCGCCGGCGACGCTGCCCTGCGGGTTCGACGGCGTGCACAGGTAGCAAAGCGCCGTGCGCGCCAGCACATCGGCCGGCAGCGACGCGTAATCGGGAAGGTTGCCGGTATTCGGCGTAGCGGACACGAACACCGGCTCCGCGTTGGTGCCGACGGCCGCGCCGGCGTAAGCCACGTAATATGGATTGGGCAGGAGCACGACCGGCGGGGTGGTGACGGCATGCAGCGGCGGCACCACCACCTGCGCGATGAGGAACAGGCCCTCGCGGCTGCCCGACAAGCCGACGACGTTGCGCTCGGCGTGCAGCAGCCCGGCCGGCAGGCGGTAGCGGCGGCGCAGGTAGGCGACCACCGCCTCGCGGAACTCGACCGAGCCGCGCAGGGCGGGGTAGCGGCCCCATTCGGCCATGCGCTCCTCGACCACGCGGGCGACGAACGCCGGGAACGTCCCGCGCGGCTCGCCGAGGGCAAGGTCGATGCGTTTGCGCTTGGGGTTGGGCGTAACGGTACTCAAGAGCCTGTCCAGCCGGGTGAAGGGGCCGTCGCCCAGCGGCCCCAATCGCGTCGCCAGACGCTCCGCGAGCGACCGGCTCACGCCCATGAGCCAGGCTCAAGCGTCATAACAACACACTGCATTAAGCCCATGATATCGGCCGTGCTTTGAAAAGAAAAGGGAGCCGGGGACCCGGTCGAGGCCCGAGGCGCCGGGAGCGGGACACGCGCATTCGTCGCGCATCCCTCACGGCATTCCGGCCGCAAGTCACCGCATTTCCACCGCATTTCCTGCGCCCGCACACTCGCGGAGAGGCGCAGGATTGCGCCAATTTCCGGCTTCAGGTGGCGGCAAATGCGGTGGAAATGAGAGATCTTTGCATAGATACGGTCCGTGTTGCCACCGCCTGAGCCCCGCCGCCTGGCTGGGAAAAGCCTAAAATATGACCGATACGTATCGTGTCAAGGCTAGTCGCTGGTCCCCGCCGCCAGGCGCAGGGCGTCGATGTAGCTGACCATGCCGAGGGCGATCTCGCGTTCGCCCATGATGGTGTGGTTGGCACCGAGCCCGGTGAGGTGATCGACCTCGGCGTCGGAATGGGCGCGGGCGATGATGGGCAGGCGCGGGTTGGCGGTGCGCGCCTGCAGCACGACCTGGCCGGCCTCGAACGCGTTGGGGATGGCGACCAGGAGCCATCCCGCGCCGGCGAGGTTGGCGGCGGCGAGCACCTCGGGCCGCGCCGCGTTGCCGGACAGTACCGTGAAGCCCTGGGCGCGCGCGTTGGCGGCCAGCTCGTCGTTGTCCTCGACGATCAGCACCGGCTCGCCGTGCTCGCGCAGGGTTTGCGCCGCCAGGCTACCGACGCGGCCGAAGCCGACCACGACCGCGTGACCGGACATCGTCGTCTGCGCGAGCGGCGGTGCCAGCGCGACGTCCGCCGCCGCGCGCGTCTGGGCAGCGGCGATGCGGCGCTCGGCCAGGCCGAACAACGCCGGATTGACCACGATCGACAGGATGGCGCCGGCCAGGATGAGGTCGCGGCCCTCGGGCGGCAGAACGCCGAGCGATACGCCGAGACCGGCGAGGATGAACGAGAACTCGCCGATCTGCGCGCGGCTCACCGCGAGGGTCATCGCCGTCGTTCTGTCGTAGCGGAAGGCGCGCACGATCGCGTACGCCAACACCGCCTTCACCGGCACGATGAGCGCGACGACGGCAAGCACCTGCAGCGGCTGACGAACCACGATCATCGGGTCGACCAGCATGCCGACAGAGACGAAGAACAGCACCGCGAACGCGTCGCGCAGCGGCAGAGATTCCTGCGCTGCCTGCTGGCTGAGCTCGGACTCCGCGAGGATCATCCCGGCGAAGAACGCTCCGAGCGCGAACGAGACGTCGAACAGCGCCGCCGCGCCGTACGCCACGCCGAGGGCGATCGCCAGGACGGCAAGGCGGAATAGCTCGCGGTTTCCGGTGTAGGCGATGGCGTGCAGGAGAAGCGGAATGAGCCGCCTCCCGACAACGAGCATGAGCGCCACGAAGCCCGCGACTTTCGCGACCGTGAGCGCGACGGCGGGCGCGACGCCCTGCACCGCCACCGCATCGCCTGCCGAGGCTTCGCCGCCAGCCGCCAGTTGCACGAAGGCGGGCAGCAGCACCAGGGTAAGGATCATCACTACGTCTTCGACCAGGGTCCAGCCCACCGCGATGCGGGCGCGCTCGGTCTCGAGCACATGGCGATCCGTCAGCGCGCGCAGCACGACGACCGTGCTGGCGACCGAGAGCGCGAGGCCAAAGACGAGCGCCGCCGAGTCGTCCCAGCCGAAGGCGCGTCCCAGCAGCCAGCCGAGCAAGCTGGAGACGGCGATGTGCAGCACCGCGCCCGGAACGGCGATGCTGCGCACCGACAGCAGGTCCTTGAGGGAGAAGTGCAGCCCGACGCCGAACATCAGCAGGATGACGCCGATCTCGGCGAGCTGGGCGGCGATGCCCTGGTCGGCGACGAAACCCGGCGTCCACGGACCCACTGCGACCCCGGCGAGCAGGTAGCCGACGATCGGCGGCACGCGCAGGCGGTTGGCGGCGGCGCCGAGCACGAACGCCAGCACCAGGGCCGCAACGATGGTGGCGAGGAGGGGCGCTTCGGGGGCCATCCCCTCTTATAACCCGGGCGCGGCCGCGGACCCGCCGCACAAAGAAGAAGGGCCGGGACTGATGTCCCGGCCCTTCGGTAGCTGCGGTGTTTGGCCGGCTAGGCGATGGATTCGCCGTGCAGCGCGATGTCGAGGCCTTCGCGCTCCTGCATCTCCTCGACACGCAAGCCGATGGTGGCCTTGATGCCGAGCAGCAGGATCAGGCTGACCGCGCCCGACCACACCAGGGTCGCGGCGACGCCGACGAGCTGGGTGACGATCTGGGCGCTGTCGCCGTCCACCAGGCCGTCGAAGCCCTTGCCGCCGATCGCCGCCGTGGCGAACACGCCGGTGAGGATGGCGCCGGTGATGCCGCCGATGCAGTGCACGCCGAACACGTCGAGCGAGTCGTCGTAGCCCATGCGCGGTTTGAGCCAGGCGACCGCCCAGTAGCAGACGACGCCGGCGATGATGCCGATCAGCAGCGCGCTGCCGGGGGTGACAAAGCCCGACGCCGGCGTGATGGCGACGAGGCCGGCGACGGCACCCGAGGCGGCGCCGAGCACGGACGGCTTCTTGGCCATGAACCACTCGGCGAACATCCAGGCGAGCGCCGCCGCGGCAGTGGCGATTTGCGTCACCGCCATGGCCATGCCCGCGTTGGTGTCGGCATTGACGGAGGAGCCGGCGTTGAAGCCGAACCAGCCGACCCACAGCAGCGCGGCGCCAATCACCGTGAAGCCGACGTTGTGCGGGGCGAGGTTCTCGCGCTTGTAGCCGATGCGGGGACCGAGCACGTAGGCGGCCATCAACGCGGCGATGCCGGAATTGATGTGCACGACGGTGCCGCCGGCGAAGTCGAGCACGCCGTAGTCGCGCAGCCACCCGCCCGGCGCCCACACCCAGTGGGCGATCGGCGCGTAGACGAAGATCGACCACAGCGTGATGAACACCAGGAGCGCCGAGAACTTCATGCGGTCGGCCATGGCGCCGGTGATGAGCGCCGCGGTGATGATGGCGAACGTCATCTGGAAGGTCATGAAGACCGATTCCGGAATGGTGCCGGCGAGCTCATGCGCTGCGTCGAGCTCCATGCCCGACAGCAGGAAGCGGCTGAAGCCACCGACCCACGCGCCGCCCTCGGTGAACGCCAGCGAGTAGCCGACGATGGTCCAGATCACCGTGACCAGCGCGGTGATGGTGAAGCTTTGCATCATGGTGGCGAGCACGTTCTTCTTGCGCACCATGCCGGCGTAGAACAGCGCCACGCCGGGGATGGTCATCAACAGCACGAGCGCCGTCGAGGTGAGCATCCACGCCGTGTCACCGGTGTCGAATTCCTGCGCGAAGGCGGGCGTGGCGAACAAGAGAACGGATGCGAGAGCGCCGAGGCCCCCCACCTTGGGCATGAGGCCCACTTGGGGCATCGAGAACTTCATGGCTTCCTCCCTAGAGCGCATCCGCGCCGGTCTCGCCGGTGCGGATGCGGACTGCTTGACTGATGTCGAAGACGAAAATCTTGCCGTCACCGATCTGGCCGGTGCTGGCGCCGCGCTGGATGGCCTCGACCGCCCGGTCGGCGAGCGAATCGGCCACCACGACTTCGACTTTGATCTTGGGAAGGAAGCTCACTTCATATTCCGCCCCGCGATAGAGTTCCGTGTGACCCTTCTGCCGGCCAAACCCCCGCACCTCGGTTACCGTGAGACCCGTCGCTCCGATCGCGACCAGGGCTTCGCGCACCTCGTCGAGCTTGAACGGCTTAATCACGGCCATGACGCATTTCATGGCACACTCCTCTCCTGTCGCGCCCCGGATGCTCCCCGCGGCAACCGGAGCCGCCATTACAAACCGCGTGCCGCCACCCTCGACTCGACCTAAGGGTTTGGTGCGCAACAGGAATCCCCGATTTCGCCGCCACGCCGGCTGCCCAGAATTTGCCCATCCCGTGAGCAGAAATTAACCAATGAACAGAAACTAGGCAGGCATATGCCCGCGACAGCAGCACCCTTCAACACCGACGTCGCCATCGTCGGCGGCGGCATGGTCGGCCAGACGCTGGCGCTGGCGCTGGCGGGCGCCGGCATCGGCGTCACCGTGCTGGACCGCGCCGCGCCCGAGACGGCGCTGGCGCCGGCGTTCGACGGACGCGCCTCGGCCATCGCCTATGCCAGCACGCGGCTGTTGGCCGGCGTCGGCGCCTGGGAGGCGCTGGCACCGCATGCCCAGCCGATCCTCGACATCCGCGTCTCGGACGGCGAGTCGCCGCTCTACCTGCACTACAGCCACGAGGAGCTCGCCGCCGGCCAGCCGTTCGGCCACCTAATCGAGAACCGGCACATCCGTTTCAGCCTGCTCGGCGCCATGCGGCGCGCCGGCGTGACCATGCGCGCGCCGGTGGAAGTGACGAGCGTTGCGGCGGACGCATTCGCCGCGACGGTGACGCTCGGCGGCGGCGAGACGATCCGCGCGCGCCTCGTGGTGGGCGCCGACGGGGCGCGCTCGTTCGTGCGCAGCCAGGCCGGCATCCGCAGCCGCGGCTGGGACTATCCGCAGGCCGGCATCGTCCTCACGGTGGAGCACGAGCGCGACCATGGCGGCGTCGCGCACGAGCGCTTCCTGCCAGCGGGGCCGTTCGCCATCCTGCCGCTGCCGGGGCAGCGCTCGTCGCTGGTGTGGACGGAGCGGCGCGCCGACGCCGCGGAGATTCTCAAGCTCGACGAAGAGCGATTCCTCGAAGAGCTCCGCGATCGCTTCGGCGATTTCCTCGGCGAGGTCGTGCCGGTCGGTCCGCGCTGGAGCTATCCGCTGGCGTTCCATCGCGCCGATTCGTACTTCGCGGCGCGCATCGTGCTGGCCGGCGATTCCGCCCACATGCTGCATCCGCTGGCCGGGCAGGGACTGAATCTGGGGCTGCGCGACGCGGCGGCGCTGGCCGAGGTGATCGTCGACGCGAGCCGCCTGGGCCTCGATTTCGGGGCCGCCGACCAGCTGGCGCGCTATCAGCGTTGGCGCCGCCTCGACGCGGTGGCGCTGATCGCCGTCACCGACGGGTTGAACCGCTTGTTCTCCAATGACCTCGCGCCCATCCGCCTGGGCCGTGACATCGGACTAGGCCTGGTGAACCGGGTGACGCCGCTGAAGCGGCTGTTCGTCAGCCACGCGCGCGGCACGGCGGGGAAGCTGCCGCGGCTGCTGGCGGGCGAGAGCCTTTAGTCCGCGCGTCGCGCGCGCAAGCGCGCTAGGGCTCGCGCGTCAGGCCGGCGCTGGTGAGGGCGGCGACGTAGTTGGCGAACAGCTCGTCCTGCTTCTCGCCGAGCTCGCGCAGGTAGGCCCACGTGTAGAGGCCGGTGTCGTGCAGGTCGTCGAAGCGGATGCGGATGGCGTAGTGCCCGACCGCCTCGATGCCGAGAATGCCGACGAACTTGCGCCCGGCGATGAGCCGCTTCTGCTGCGAGCCGTGCCCGCGCACCTCGGCCGAGGGGCTCTCGACGCGCAACAACTCGGCGGGCAGATGGAAGCGCGCGCCGTCGGCGAACGCGACCTCGAGGATCTTGTCGGCGCGGCGCAGCTTCACTTCGGTGGCGCGCGTGCGCTCGGCGGTCGCAGGCGTCTCCTGGTGCGTGCGCGACTTCGCGACGACCGGCGTCAGCTCGGGCGTGGTCTTGTTCATCGCTTCGCCCTCCCAATTGGCTCGTCGAGGTTGCGGGCCTCGTCCACCAGCATGATCGGGATGCCGTCGCGGATCGGGTAGGCGAGGCGGGCGGCGTCGCTGATCAGCTCCTGCGCGGCCGCGTCGTAGCGCAGCGGCTCCTTGGTCAGCGGGCAGACCAGGATCTCGAGCAGGCGCGGATCGATGGACGTGGCCATGGCGCGCCTACTGCAGCCGGTTGCCGGGCGTGACAGTGCTGGCGGCGTCGAGGTCGAGCAGCGTACGCAGCACGCGCGCGCGTTCCTCCAGCGTGTGCGCTTCCAGAAGCGCCTGCTTCTCGCGCGGCTCAAACGGACACATCATGGCGAGCAGATTCACCAGCGCCGACACCGGCAGATCCTCCAGCGCCTTCCAGTCGGTCTCGAAGGAATGCGTGGTGAAGTAGCCGCGCAGCGAGGCGAGGAGAGCCTGGTCGTCGATGGTGTCGGTCACGTCGTCCTGCAGATCGTCACCGAAGCGGTCCCACTGCACCTTGGCACGGCGGTAGCCCTTCACGACGTCGAGCTCGCCGGTGATGATGAAGCGCGACAGCCCCGTGAGGGTGATGAAGCGGCGGCCATCGGGCGCCTGGGTGTGCGCGGTGATGCGGCCGGCGCAGCCGACCGCGTACACCGGCGGCGGCTCGGCGCCGGAGCGCGGCTGCACCATGCCGATCAGGCGATCGCCGGACATGGCGTCGTCCACCATGGCGAGGTAGCGCGGCTCGAAGATGTGCAGGGGCAGGCTGCCGCGCGGCAGCAGCAGCGCACCGGCGAGCGGGAAGATCGGCAGGCTGCGGACGGTGGCGATGTCCGCGTTCACTGCCGCGGGCGAGCGCGGCGTGGACAGGGCGGTGCGGGTCGGCGACACGGCCCCGGTCTCACGCGAACAGCAGCGCCGAGAGGCGCTGGCGGCCGGAAACCGTGACTTCGTCCTTGGGCCCGAAGGCGTCGAACAGCGTCAGCAGCTGCTTGCGCGCCGCGTCGTCGTTCCAGCCGCGGTTCTTGCGCACGATCTCGAGCAAATGGTCGACCGCTTCCTCGCGGCGCCCCGCGGCGGCGAGCGCTACGGCGAGATCGAAGCGCGCCTGATGGTCGGCGGGGTTGGCGGCGACGCGCGCCTCCAGCACCTGCGTCTCGCCGGCCGGCTTGGCGGCGGCAGCCAGCTTCAACGCCGCCTCGACGGCGCGCATGGCGCCGTCGCTGGCCTTGTCCGGCGGCACGAGCTTCAGCGTCTGCGTGGCGCGGTCGGCATCGCCGGCGTCGAGATAGAGCTGGGCGAGCCCGGCGAGCGCCGCGACGTTGCCCGGATCGACCTTGACCAATTCTCCGTACAGCATAGCCGCCGTAGAAAGATCGCCGGCGTCGCGCGCCGCCTGCGCCTCGGCGAGCAGCTCATCGACGGGACCGGGGCCGAGCTCGCCCACCAGGCCCTCGATGAATGCCTTCACCTGGCTTTCCGGCAGCGCGCCGATGAAGCCATCGACAGGCTGCCCGTCCTTGAAGGCGTATACCGCCGGAATCGACTGCACGCGCAGCTGGCGCGACAGCTGCGGGTTCTCGTCGACGTTGACCTTGACCAGGCGCACGGCGCCGCGCGCGGCAATCACCGCCTTCTCGATGATGGGGCCGAGCGTCTTGCACGGGCCGCACCAGGGCGCCCACAGGTCGACGATGACCGGCACCTCGCGCGAGGCCTTGAGCACATCCTCGACGAAGGTCGCGTCGGAGCCGTCCTTGATGAGGTCGCTCGCAGCCGGCGCACCGGCAACAGCCGCCGGCGCCTTCGCCGCGGGCGCGCCTTGGGACGCCGTTTCGGGTGCCGCCGCGCCGGAGGACCCGGGGGCCTTGGCGCCGCCGCGCGACAGGAAGCTCAACATGTCGGCCATCGAAATCCGGAAAATTGCCGGCCTGGTTCCCAGGTGGCTTGGTGAACTCCTTGGGACCCTAACATGGGGGCGAAGCGCGCGGCCATCAACCCAAGCCCACGCCGGGAGCCAAGGATCGAGCCAGCCTCGGGCCGGGGAAAGCCGGTATTGCGGCCGCGCCGAGCTTGCATTGGAGGGGCAGGCCAGTATGATCCGCCCTTCGGCGCCGGCCCCGCGGATTCCGCGGCCCCGGCGTCCTGGGGCGCGGGAGTAGCTCAGGGGTAGAGCACAACCTTGCCAAGGTTGGGGTCGAGGGTTCGAATCCCTTCTCCCGCTCCAGTCTTCCCGTCGCTCCTCTCGCCCACCACCCGCCGCGCGGTGCGGCAATTCTGTCGTAGGGAATCGGCCGGGTTGCGCGTTGCGGCCTGCCCCTGACCTACTGAGCTTCGGGAAGCCGTGGCCGCCGGGCGGCCGCCGGCGCATGACCAACCGCAAGGACAAGATGTCTCCGAGCGCCAGCGCGGCCGGCCGCATCGTCTCGACGGTTAACGACGAGCAGCGCTTCCAGATGCTGATCGACGCGGTCGTCGATTATGCCATGTACATGATTACGCCGGACGGATTCGTGGCGAGCTGGAACTCCGGCGACGCGCGCATCAAGGGCTACTCGGCCGAGGAGATCATCGGCGAGCACTTCTCGCGCTTCCACACCGAGGCCGACCGCGCGGCAGGCAAGCCGGCGCAGACGCGCCGATTCCTCGACCAGCGCGGCGCGCGCCTCAGCGTCGGTGGCCACCGCGAGCAGGATGCCGACCTCGGCAGCAGTTGCAGGCGTGCCCGACCATGCCAGCAGGGCGCCGGCGACGATGCTTGGAACGAACGGGATACGCATGCCGCCATGGTAGTGCAGGCGGCCGGTTCGGCCCTAGGTCGTGGACTCATAATGCCTGAGCCAGAGGCGGGTGGCGGCCAGAGCCACGGCTGCCAGGAAGTTGCGGGCGAGCTTGTGGTAGCGGGTGGCGA
>VGER01000062.1 GCA_016869235.1 Alphaproteobacteria bacterium
CCGCGTTGGGGGCCGCCGCGCCCCAGCCGAGCCGCTGGTACGCGGCCGGCGCGCTCGGCGCCGCCACCCTCGGCGAGGCCACCAACACCGGCCCGGGCGTCGCCAACGAGCACGCCTACGATGTCGGCACACTGCTGCTCGCCGCGCTCGGCAACCAGCGCAACGCCAACCTCGCGTTCGAGGCCGAGGTCGCGTATCGCCGCTTCGGCCTGTCGACCGTCACGCCGGCCGGCGGCGCGCCGGTGACCGCCACGGGCACGGTCACCACCCTGTCCTTGATGGCCAATGCCACCTGGACCCAAGGCTTCGGCTGGCGCTTCAACCCCTACTTGCTGGGCGGCGCCGGCCTCGCGCGCCACCAGATGGACGACGTGATGGCCGCCGGAGTCGCCGACGTCACCGGCAACGACCTCGTGATCGCCTACCAGGTCGGCTTCGGCGCCGCCATCCCGGTGACGCCGCGCTGGGCGCTGGACGCCTCGTACCGGTATTTCGCCACTCTCGCGCCGGAGCTGAAGGACGCGGTGGGCAACACGTTTGAAACTTCCGTCGCCAGCCACAACTTCCTGGTCGGCGCGCGCTATCGCTTCTAGCCGGCAAGTACTCTCGATCACCGCATGGGCCATTACTCGGGGGCAATGTTCTTCACGCGCTGGCTGCGCGACCCGCGCAGCGTCGGCAGCGTCATTCCCTCCGGGCAGACCTTGGCGCTGGCGATGGCGCAGCCGGTGGCCAAAGCCTACCGTGCGCCGGTGGTCGAGCTTGGCGGCGGCACCGGCACCGTCACCGAGGCGCTGCTCGAATGCGGTCTCGATCCGCGCGACCTCGTCGTGGTGGAGCGCGACGCGTACCTCCACCAGCACCTCGCGCGCCGCTTTCCCGCCGTGCGGGTGGTGCGCGGCGATGCCGCCCACCTGGACCGCCTGCTCGCTGGCCTCGGCGTGGCGAAGGCCGGCGCGGTCGTCTCGGGACTGCCGCTGCTCTCGCTGCCGCTGCTCAAGTCCCGCCGCATCGTCGGCGCCATCGCCCGGTCACTGGCGCCGAGCGGGTTCCTGCTCCAATTCACCTACGGCCCGACGTCGCCGGTGCCGGCCCGCATGCTCGAGGCGCTGGAGCTGCGCGGCGAGCCCATCGATCGCGTCTGGCGCAACGTGCCGCCGGCCACCATTTGGCGCTACGAGCACGCGCGGCCGCGGATTTCCGCCGCGACTCCTTGACATTGGCGGCACTTCGCCGCATATAGGGCTCCAGTACCTCGGTCCTGACGCGCCATCTCACCGCTGGTGGGGGCGCGTTTCGTGATAGTTGGGGTACGAGTAGGTACCTCGACGATCGCGCACGGCACCCCCAGGGACCACGTCCCGTTCCGGGTGGCCTTGTCCCGAGTTCCCTAGTGATGCAACGGCCAGGTCGCGAAGCGCGCGGACCGGCCCCCAAGAAGCCCGCCTTCGCAAGAGCCGGGCCACAGAAAGAGTCTATTCCGTTGAACGAGAACACGTTTGCTACGCTCGGCTTCGCCGAGCCGATTGCGCGCGCCCTCAGCGCCGCCCAGTTCACCACTCCCACTCCGATCCAGGTCCAGGCCATCCCGCCGCTCAACAGCGGCCGGGACGTGATCGGCCTCGCCCAGACCGGCACCGGCAAGACGGCGGCGTTCGCCCTGCCGATGCTGCAGCGCCTGTCCAAGGACAACACGCGCGCCGCGCCCCGGCTGCCGCGCGCGCTGGTGCTCGCGCCGACGCGCGAGCTCGCCCTGCAGATCGCCGACTCCATCCGCACGCTCGGGCGCTTCTCGCGCCAGCGCGTCGCCGTGGTGATGGGCGGCGTCGGCATCGGCGGCCAGTCCAAGGTGCTGGCGCAGGGCGTCGACATCCTTATCGCCACGCCGGGCCGCCTGCTCGACCTCATGGGTCAGGGCAGCGTGCGCCTCGACCGTGTCGAGTACTTCGTGCTCGACGAGGCCGACCGCATGCTCGACATGGGCTTCATCCGCGACATCAAGAAGATCGTCGCGACGCTGCCCAAGGCTCGCCAGTCGGCGCTCTTCTCGGCCACCATGCCGAACGAGATCGCCGGTCTGGCGCGCGACCTGCTGCGCGATCCCGTGCAGGTGTCGGTGACGCCGAAGCAGGTCGCGGTCGATCGCATCGACCAGCACGTCTACTTCGTCGACACGGCCTCCAAGCGCGGCCTGCTCATGGAGCTGCTGCAGGCTGCAGAGATGGAGCGGGTGATCGTCTTCACGCGCACCAAGCACGGCGCCGACCGCGTCGCCCAGCACCTCGTCAAGGGCGGCGTCGTCGCCGCGGCGATCCACGGCAACAAGAGCCAGGGTCAGCGCCAGCGCGCGCTCGGCGAGTTCAAGGCGGGCCAGGCGCGCGTGCTCGTCGCCACCGACATCGCCGCGCGCGGCATCGACGTTGCCGACGTCACCCACGTCATCAACTTCGACCTGCCGATGGAGCCGGAAGCCTACGTGCATCGCATCGGCCGCACGGCGCGCAACGGCGCCGCCGGCATCGCGCTGACGTTCTGCGACCACTCCGAGCGCTCGCAGCTCAAGGCGGTCGAGCGTCTCACCAAGGTGCCGCTCTTGGTGGCGATGGGGCAGCGCCCCGCCACCAACGACGCTGGCGAGCCGCGCCCGCAGCAGCGCCAGGGCCAGCAGCGTCGTGGCCAGCAGCAGCGCCATGGCCAGCCGCACCATCACGGCAAGCCGCAGCGTCATGGCCAGCATCATCATGGCCATCATCATGGCCAGCCGCAGCATCGCGGCGCCGCGCAGCATCCCGGCCAGCCGCAGCACTCCGTCGAAGAGCCGCGCCAGGCCCCGGAGCAGCGTCAGGGTCAGGAGCAGCGCCGCGGCATGCACCACACCCGGCGCAGCCGCCGCGCCGCCTAGTCACCCGACTTTTCCCTCCCCCGCCTGCGTCGCGAGAGACGCGCGCGGGGGATGGGAGCGCCCCTCCGGAGCGACGGAGCGCGGGGTGGGGCGCCGAATCGCATTCGGCGCCCGCTCGTTTCTCCTGCGGGAGAGGCAACCCCGCTCGGCGCTGCCCATCTTTGGCGAGCGTCCCAACGCACGGGGGTGCTCATGGCGGCCGCACTGCACGCGCCTTCCCGTGAAGCTCACCGCCCGCGCGAGCGCAAGCTTGATCGCCGCTATTTGGGCGGCGGCGCCAGACCGGACGTGCCGGCCGTCGACGATGCCGAAGGCTCGTTCGTGCCAAGGCGGTGCGTCGGCGCTGCCGCGAGGAAGGACTGCTGATGACGACCGAAGGCACACCAGCGTGGCGTCCTTCCCGGCGCTCACCATCGACCGCGCCACCGCTGCCGAAGGCCTGGCGATCTTCGCCGCCTGCGTCTAGCTGCAGCGGCTGGGGCTGACAAGAAGGTGGCGCGCCCAGCAGGACTCGAACCTGCGACCTTTGGCTTCGGAGGCCAACGCTCTAATCCACTGAGCTATGGGCGCGCGAGGCGTTCACCATACCCGCCGCCCACCAGGGGTGCAAACTACAGCGGCGATTCTGGGGATGCCGGGTGAATGGCGGCGTGCGGTGGGCGAGGCTATATTCCGCCCCGCATGACGATCACTACCGCGCCCTCGTTCGAGAACCCCGAGATCGTCCAGGCCGACTCCACCAACGTCGTGTGCGACGGCAACGGCCTCGGCGGTCACCCGCGTGTCTTCCTCACCATGGGCAAGTCGAATTCCGTCGATTGCCCCTACTGCGATCGGCGCTTTGTGCTGAAGCCCGGCGCCAAGGCTGCCTCGGGCCACTGAGGCCAAGGGAAGCTCTCGCCCGCATGCGCATCGTCTCCGTGAACGTCGGCGGCCTCAGCGAGCTGCTCGACCGCCGCGGGCGGCCGTACCTGTCCGGCATCTACAAGTCGCCGGTGACCGGCGCGGTGAACGCCACGTTCTCCGGCCTGGTCGGCGACGCGCAGGGCAACCAGAAGGTCCACGGCGGTCCCGACAACGCGGTGTACGCGTACTCCGCCGATCACTATGCCGCCTGGCGACGCGAGGAGGAGCGCGAGGATCTCCCGCCCGGGTTCTTCGGCGAGAACCTCACCATTGCCGCCCTGCACGAACGTGACGTCAACATCGGCGACATTTTCCGCGCCGGCGCCGCCCTGCTCGAAGTCTCCCAGCCGCGCCTGCCGTGCGATACCATGGGCATCCGCTTCGGCGACAAGACCTTTCCCGACCGCTTCCTCAAGAGCCGCCGCACCGGCATGTACCTGCGCGTGCTCAAGGAAGGCGCCGTCCAGGCGGGCGACGAGTTCCATCGCGAGCGCGCCGGCTCCGTGCCGCTGACCGAGGCTGTCGAGATCATCGAGGGCGACGCCGGCACCCTCCTGGCGCTGCGCCGGCTCGCCGCCGAGGCGGCGCTGTCCAAGCGCTGGCGCGCCAAGGTGGACAAGAAGCTCGCCGCCCTGGCTGCTCCCACCGCCGCCGCCGAATGATGCGTACCTTCGCGACGATGGCTGCCCTTGCCGCCCTCGGCATGTCCGCCGCGCTTGCCCAGCAGCCGCCCCTGCAGGGCCAGCCCCAAGGTCAGCCCAAGGGCCAGCCCCAAGGTCAGCCCAAGGGCCAGCCCAAAGGTCCTCCGCTCGGCGGGCCCGCCACCATGCAGATGCAGGCCGCCGCGGCCGGCGGCCCCAACTGTCACCAGACCGCCATCGCCACCTCGCGCGACGGCATGAGCTTCACTCCCGACGGCCAGATCCTGGAGCGCGCCTCGGTGCCCGATGGCGTGCGCCTGCCGGGCGGCGGACTCGGCGTCTACTACGTCACCGGCGGCGACGACCACGGCATCTTCCTCGGCCGTCTGGTCGGCTCTCGCTGGGAGCGCGGCGAGAAGGTGCTGCTCGATGGCGCCTTCGACGGCAACGCCGTCGATCCGGATGCCGTCAACCTGCCCGACGGCCGCATCCGCCTCTTCTATTACCGGGGCGCGTTCGTGGCCGGCGCGGTGCCGAGCCAGATGGCGCCGTTCTACTCGGCGATCTCCACCGACGGCGTGCGCTTCACCGTCGAAGGCAAGGTGTTCGAGATCGAGGGCGGCACCGATCCCTCCGCCGTGCAGCTGCCCGACGGCAGCTGGCTGCTCGCCGTCGCGCGCGCGCAAGCGCGGGAGATGGTGATTGCGCGCTCGGCCGACGGCAAAGTCTTCGAGCGGGTAGCTACGCTCGCCAATGGCGGCATCCCCGAGCTCAACGTGCTCGCCGATGGCCGCGTGCGCATCTTCTTCAACGGCTCGGGCGGCGCCGGCACGCCGCCGGGCATGGTGAGCCGCATCTCCGCCGACGGTGGCCGCACCTGGACCGACGAGCGCGGTACGCGTCTCAACCTGCAGGGCTTCGCCGCCGATCCGTCCGTCGTGCGCTTGGACAACGGCCAGTACCGGATGTTCTACAAGACCGCTGACCAGGCCTGCGAGCAGGCCAACCGTCCCGCCATGCCGGTCGGCGGACCCGCCGGCATGCCCAAGGGAGCACCGCAAACCTTCGGCCCTGGCCAGCAGCCCCTGCCGCCGATCCCCGTCGGTCCCGGTGGCGTGCAGGGTCAGCCGAAAGGCCCGCTCGGCCAGCCCAAGGGCCCCGTCGCGCAGTAGCAGCCGTCCGGCCGCGGCGCGCGGACTTGCGCGCCGTATTCCCTGGCGACGGAACGCGGCCTAGCATGGCGCCATGCTGTTCCGGCAGATCTTCGACTCCGGCTCTGGCACCTACACCTACCTTCTGGCGGCACGGCGCGGCGGCGAAGCCCTGCTGATCGATCCGGTGCTGGAGAAGGTCGACCAGTACCTCACCCTCATCCGCGAGCTCGACCTGCGCCTGGTGAAGGCGGTCGACACGCACATCCACGCCGATCATGTCACCGGTCTCGGCGCGCTGCGCGATCGCACCCGTTGCGTCACCGTCATGGGGCGCGAGAGCGGCGCCGATGTGGTGGCGATGCGCGTACGCGACGGCGACGCGGTCGACATCGACGGCGTCAGCCTCGAGGCGATCTACACGCCCGGCCACACCGACGACTCCTACAGCTTCCGCATGGCCGACCGCGTCTTCACCGGCGACACGCTGCTGATCCGTGGTACCGGCCGCACCGACTTCCAGAACGGCGACCCGCGCAAGCAGTACGACTCCATCGTCAACAAGCTGTTCCGTCTGCCCGACGAGACGCTGGTGTTTCCCTGCCACGACTACAAAGGCATGACCGTCTCGTCGATCGGCGAGGAGAAGGCCCTCAATCCGCGTCTGAAGGTGCGGTCGGTAGAAGAATACGTCGAGTTGATGAACAACCTGAAGCTGCCCAACCCGAAGATGATGGACGTGGCGGTGCCGTCGAACCGGGCCATCGGCCTGGTCCAGGAGCGCGGCGTCGCCGAAGGCTGGGCGCTGCGCGCCGAGGACGCGATGGAAGAAGCGCAGAAGGCCGACGTCCTGCTGGTCGACCTGCGCGAGGGACCCGAGCGTTTCCACGACGCCGACATCCCCGGCTCGGTGCACGCGCCGTACGCCGCTCTTGCCGACTTCCTGCGGTCCGGCGGTCTCCTGAGCTACGAGGCGACCCGCGGCGGCAAGCGCCTGCTGTTCTACTGCTCCTACGGCGAGCGTTCGGCGATGGCGGTGACCCAGGCGCGCGAGGCGGGGTTTGCGCGCTCGTACAGCATCATGGGCGGGGTCGAGGCGTGGCTGAAGGCGGGCGGCCCCGTCACCTACGCCGACGCCCGCACCCAGGCGGGAGCCTGATCGTCCCGCGCCTACCGCCGCCGCGCTCTACTTCGGCAGGATCGCCGGCGCCGTGAACACGTGGTCGCGGTTGGCGACCGGCGTGTGACACGTGACGCACTCCTGGGCGAATTCGGCGTTGGCGCCGTAGGGCCGCTGCTCGGCCGCCAGCCAGCGCGCCCATCCCCAGCCGCGCGTGGCGGCGTACCGCTGCGTGTCCTTGAACATGAACTCGGCATGGACGAACGCTGCCGGTCCCTTGGCGGTCGGCCAGCCGGGCACCTCGCCCTCGCGCCAGACGACCTTGCCGAGGATGGCGCCGTTCGGCCACGGGTTGGTGTTGCCGGCGCGAGCGGCGGCGACGGCGATGTCGTTGCCGATGACCACGCGGATGGTGTTGTTGTCGGTGCGGTAGCTGGGCGCGATGATCTGCCAGTTCTGCCAGCCGGTCGGATAGGCGATGCCGTTCGGCGCCGGATCGGCGGCGTGGGCCGCGGAAAGCGTGACGGCCGCCGCCAACATCGTGGCGGCGATTAGCTTCGACTGCATGGCGTCCCCCTAAGGTTGCGGGAGGTCGATTGTATCAGGCCTTCTGGCCAAAGCTCGGCCGGAACAGATCGCTGCCGCGCCGGCCGGCTCCCGCCGGTCGCGGTATATAACTCCCCGCATGTCCCAGCCCGCTGCGCCCGCCACGACCCCGCTCTATCTGGTCGACGGCTCCGGCTACATCTTCCGCGCCTACCACGCGCTGCCGCCGCTGACCCGCAAGAAGGACGGCATGCCGACCGGCGCGGTCTACGGCTTCTGCAACATGCTGTCCAAGCTCCTCGCCGACATCGAGGCGCAAGGCGGCGCGGGGCACCTCGCCGTGCTGTTCGATGCCGGCCGCAAGACGTTCCGCAGCGACATCTACGACGGCTACAAGGCGCAGCGGCCGCCGCCGCCCGAGGACCTGGTGCCGCAGTTCAAGCTCATCCGCGACGCGGTGCGCGCCTTCAACCTGCCGTGCATCGAGAAGGAGGGCTTCGAGGCCGACGACATCATCGCCACCTTCACGCGCCTCGCCCGTGCGCACGGCACCGACGTGGTGATCGTCTCGTCCGACAAGGACCTCATGCAGCTGATCCGGCCCGGTGTGCGCATGCACGACCCGCTCAAGGACCGGCCGATCGGCGAAGAACAGGTACGCGAGAAGTTCGGCGTCGCGCCGGCGATGCTCACCGACCTCTTGGCGCTCACCGGCGACACCTCCGACAACGTGCCGGGCATCCCCGGCGTCGGGCCCAAGACGGCGGCCGAGCTGCTCAACGCCTACGGCAACCTCGACACGCTGCTCGAGCGCGCCGGCGAGATCAAGCAGCCCAAGCGCCGCGAGGCGGTGATGACCAACGCGGAGAAGGCGCGGTTAAGTCGAAGACTCGTCGCGCTCGACGACCACGTGCCCGTGCCGCAGTCGATCGAAGACCTCGCCGTGCGCCGCCCCGATCCGCGCGTGCTGCTGCCGTTCCTCGAGGAGCTGGAGTTCACCAACCTGGTGACGCGTCTGCGCGCCCGCTACGGCACAGACGCCGCGGCGGAGAAGACGGTCAAGGCGCCCACGCCGATCGTCGTCGAACTGCCGGCGATCGCCGTGCGCGAGCCGGGTCCGCTGGCCGGTCCAGCAGTGCGCCTCACTCCGCCCAAGCGCTACGCGACGCTCACCACGCTCGAATCGCTGGCGGCGCTCGCCGACGAGGCGCGCGCGGCCGGCATCCTCGGCCTGCACATCGAGATCGACCCACCCGACGAGAACGCGGGCGAGATCGTCGGCATCGCGCTGTCGGCTCAGCCCGGCATCGCCTGGTACGCGCCGCTGGCGGTGGCGCGCTCGCAGTCGTCCCTGGCGATCGAGGGGCCCGACGAAGAGCACGCCTTCCGCCTCGACGCGGCGCTGGAGATTTTGAAGCCGCTGTTCGAGGACCCGTCCGTGCTCAAGGTCCTTCACGACGCCAAGCGCGCCATGAAGGTGCTGGCGCGCCACGGCGTCGACGTCACGCCCATCGAGGACACGCTGCTGCTGTCGTTCGTCCTCGGCGGCGGCCGCGACGAGCACGGCCATGCCGACATCTGCGAGCGCGAGCTGGGAGCGCGCCCGCCGCCGCGCAAGGAGATCGTCGGCTCCGGCAAGAACGAGATCACCTTCCAGGAAGTGCCGCTCGAGCGCGCCACCGCCTACGCCGGCGGCCTTGCCGACACGGTGCTGCAAAGCCGCGAGTGCCTGCGCCGCCGCCTCTACGGCGAGAAGCTGGTGTCGGTCTACGAGACCATCGAGCGCCCCCTCGTGCCGGTGCTGCTCGCCATGGAGCAGGCCGGCGTGCGCATCGATCCGGAAGCGCTGGTGGCGCTCTCCGAGGACTTCGGAGCGCGCATGGTGACGCTGGAGACCGAGATCCACGCCATCGCCGGGCGTTCGTTCAATCTCGGCTCGCCCAAGCAGCTCGGCGAGATCCTGTTCGATGAGATGAAGCTCGAAGGTGGACGCAAGACCAAGACCGGCGCGTGGAGCACCGACGCCGAGGTCTTGGAGCAGCTCGCCGCCGATGGCCACGCCCTGCCCGAGAAGATCCTCGACTGGCGCCAGGTGTCGAAGCTCAAGTCCACCTACACCGACACGCTGGGCGGCCAGATGAACCGCGTCACCGGCCGCGTGCACACGTCCTACCTGATGGCGGGCGCCGCCACCGGGCGTCTCGCGTCCACCGAGCCGAACCTGCAGAACATCCCGATCCGCACCGAGGAAGGCCGCCGCATTCGCCGCGCCTTCGTGGCGCCACGCGGCCACAAGCTGGTGTCGGCCGACTATTCGCAGATCGAGCTGCGCCTGCTCGCGCACGTCGCCAAGATCGACGCGCTGAAGGAGGCGTTCCACAACGGCGTCGACATCCACGCGCTCACCGCCAGCCAGGTGTTCGGCATCCCCATCGACAAGCTCGACCGCGACACTCGCAATCGCGCCAAGGCGATCAACTTCGGCATCATCTACGGCATCTCGGCGTTCGGCCTGGCACGCCAGCTCGGCATCGCACGCGGCGACGCCGGCAACTACATCGCCGCCTACTTTGCGCGCTACCCCGGCATCCGCGACTACATGGACAAGGCCAAGGAGTTCGCCAAGCGCAACGGCTACGTGGTGACGCTGTTCGGCCGCCGCGTGCACATGCCCGGCATCCACGACCGCAACCACTCCATGCGCTCGTTCTCCGAGCGTGCGTCCATCAACGCGCCGCCGCAGGGAACCGCCGCCGACATCCTCAAGCGCGCCATGGTGCGCATGCACCGCGCCCTGCAGGAGTCGCGCCTCAAGTCACGCATGCTGCTGTCGGTGCACGACGAGCTGCTGTTCGAGGCGCCCAACGGCGAGGTCGAGGCGCTCAAGGCCCTCGCCAAGAAGACCATGGAAGGCGCCGCCCATCTCGACGTGCCGCTCACCGTCGAGACCGGCGCCGGCGACAACTGGGACGAGGCGCACTGATCCGCCGCAGCGGTGGGAGCAACCGCACATCGCCCTGCGGTCCCGTCGTGAGTTGTGGGCCCCAATCGGAGTCACTGTTCGGGGTCAGGACCAGTGATACGGATTTAGCGTCTTGAGGAAGGGAGGATTTCCGGCTCATCGTGAACCCGAGAGGAAACGAGATGAGACAGAAATCCACGAAGACGACCTCACCGTCTGAGAGCCTTGTGA
>VGER01000063.1 GCA_016869235.1 Alphaproteobacteria bacterium
CACCGGGCGCGGCGATGATGCGGTGCTGGCTACCGGCGCCGGAGCCGGCCGTCGCACCGGCGGTGGCGGCGGCAAGATCGGCGCGGCGGCCGGTGCCGGCGCCGGCTTCTCGGCCGCCTTGGCGATCATGGCCGCGGCACGGCGGCGGCCGAGACGCAGCGCCAGCGCAAATACCAAGGTGAGCACGGCAAACGTGCCGAGCTGCACCATGATGTCGAAGTCGAATTCGGCCGGCAGCGCGTCGGGGAAGGCGACGTCAGCGTACGCGGCAGTGCCGACCAGGGCTGCGGCGATGGCCGCGCCCATGAGAATGCCGCCCGGGAACAGCATCTCCAGGGCGCCGAACGCCACGGCGACAATGCCCCAGTGCCAGAACTGAACTTTGACGAGGAACTCGGTGACGGCTTCCATGGTCCCCGAAGCGGGCGAGCGCGGCGAGTATGCCAGAACTCTGCGGTCTTGTACCCCTGCCCGCTAGCCGCGCCCGCGATAGGGAGCGACGCCGGTGTCGGGAATCCAAACGTCCTTCGGCGGGGACCCCGACTGGAAGAAGACGTCGATGGGCATGCCCCCGCGCGGATACCAGTAGCCCCCGATACGCAGCCACACCGGATCGAGCTCCGCGATGAGGCGGCGCGCGATGCCGACGGTACAGTCCTCATGGAAGACACCCTCGTTGCGGAAGGCGCCGAGATAGAGCTTCATCGACTTGCTCTCGACCAGGTATTTGCCCGGCACGTAGTCGATGACGAGGTGCGCGAAATCAGGCTGCCCTGTTATGGGGCACAGGCTGGTGAATTCGGGCGCGGTGAAGCGCACGGCATAGCGGGCACCTGGATGTGGATTGGCAATGCGGTCGAGCACCGCCTCGGCCGGAGAGGCCGGCGGCTTGACCGCACGCCCGAGTTGCCGCACTTCCTTGGGGCGCGGCGCTTTCGACCGCCCCGCTTTGGTCTGCGCCATGGGGCGGGACCCTACCCGCTCCGACTGCCTGAGGCCACCCCGTATGCAAACCCACCCGTCGCCGTTTTCGGGCCGTTTCGTCGTTCTCGTCGCGCTGTTCGTGGCGACGTTGATCGCCTCCAACATCGTCGCGGTGAAGCTGGTATCTTTCGGATCGCTGGTTCTGCCGGCGGCGGTAATCCTGTTCCCGATCACCTACATCCTCGGCGACGTCCTGACGGAGGTGTACGGCTACGCGCGCGCGCGCCGCGTCATCTGGCTAGGCTTCCTGTGCAACCTCGTCGTCGTGGTGGCGATCTGGGCAGCCGGCGCACTGCCGGCGCCGCCATTCTGGGACGGCGATGCCGCATGGGCGCGCATCCTGGGTGCGACGCCGCGCATACTCGCCGCGTCCTTCCTCGCTTATCTGGTCGGCGAGTTCGCCAATGCCTTCGTGCTGGCGAAGCTGAAGGTCGCCACCGAGGGCCGCCACCTGTGGCTGCGCACCATCGGCTCGACCCTGATCGGCCAGGGACTCGACTCGGCGGTGTTCCTCTCGCTCGCCGGCATCGTTCCGGCCGAGGCGCTGCTTACCGCCATCGTCACGCAATGGCTGGCCAAGAGCGCCTACGAGGCGGCGGCGACGCCGATCACCTACGGCGTCGTCGGGTGGCTCAAGCGTGCCGAAGGAATCGACACCTTCGACCGCGACACCAAGTTCAACCCGCTGGCGCTGAGCGACTGACGCTACGGACAGTCGCCTCTTGCCAGGGCGATGTCGGCGATGCGCGTGCCGAGCTTGTCGTCGAAGACGTAGGCGATGGTGGCGCCGTTGTTGAGCAGGTAGCGCACCTCGCCGCGGGCGCAGGCGGCGGCAACGAGCTCGGGCTTCTTCTGTGCGACGAAGCGCCGGGGGTCGATATCGGCGCGATCAAACGCCACCAGCGTGTACTTTTAGGTGAGGCGAGGGCCCAGTCCCGCCTCGGCGTTGACCAGTCGTGTCTCCGCATCGACCATGGTGTTGGCGCGGGCATTCACCTCGCGCGCGGTATCGGTGAGCAACGCCAGGAGTTCGGTGGTGCTGAGCGAGCTGGTCGTGCCGCCGCCGGGATTCTCCGTTGACCGCCACCACCAGACCGCGACGGCGGCGGCAACCGCGATAAGAAGGAAAAGCACCCGCCGCCGGACCGGCGCTATCGGCACAGCCGTGCGCCCCTCAATTGCCGTCGCTCGGGAGCGCGCACTTATTTTCCGTCGCGCGTCACGCGCGCAATTATTTTCCGAAGAAGTCCAGCGTTGCATTGAGCACGTCTTCTTCCTCGGCGTTGCTGAAGTGGCCGGGCTCGCGCACGATCTTCACCTCGGCGCCAAGCCGCTTGTCCCAGTCTTCCTGGACGCCCAGCGCATTCATCTGGTTGGCATCGGAGCCGGAGATGACGTTGAGGATGCGCTTCGCGTTGGCCTTGGCGCGCGCCTCGTCGAAAGGGATATCGAGCCACGGCCGCACCACCTTGGTCGGCACGTCGAGCTTCAACCAGCCGGCGACACACAAGAGGCCGTTGATGTGCGAGCCGGCCGGCATCTCCGACAGCGTGCGCAGGGCGACCTGGGCGCCGATGGAGTGACCGATGATCGCCGTGCGCGCGAGGTCTTCCTTCTTGCTGCCGATCGCCGCCTTCAGCTTGGTGACGCAGTCGCTGATGACCGGCTTCTCCTTCTCCGGAGCCAGCTCGACGATGGTGTAGGACTCCATCGGGAACTTCTTGCGGGCCTCGAGGCGTTGCTTGAGCCAGCCGTACCAAAGCTGGTCGCCGCCGTAGGCAAACATCGGGATGACGAAGATGCGCAGTTTTTCGGCCATGACGGACACGCTTCTCGCAGAAAGCGCGCCGTCCGGTCAATCACGTAGTGTTCGGAGCCGCGTCCCAAGCCCCTCGACCCAGGCGTCACTCCCGAGCAGGTCTCCGCCGCCTATGCTCTGCGGTGCAACCGGAGGTTCCGGGGGGGGCGACCAGCAGTGGGACCGCACTGTCTCGCGCCTCAGCCTCGCCTTGCGCTGGAAGGCTTCGCCACCCGCTGGCTGCCGTGGTTGGAGCGGCGCGGACGGGCTGAAGCGGTAAGCGACGTCCACGACGAGGCCTGAGGCGAGCAGGACGACTATTGTCGCTTAGACCTCGCCAAGCGCGGCAGCGCCGCGCAGATGCCGTTCGCGAACGGCGCATTCGATCTCGTCTACACCGTGCAGGCACTGGAGTAGATGGAGTCGGTTCGGGATCAAGCGCGCGGGAGATCGCGCACGTGGCGCGCGGACACGTGGCGTCGGCCCGGTGGTCGCCGCACCGAACTAGGCGTACGCCGCGATCCGCTGCAGCGCTTCGTTGAGCTTGCCGCGCGCGGCGATGGCCGCTTCCTTGCGCTCCTGCTGCTCGGCGACGACGTGCTCCGGTGCGCGCGCGACGAAGTCGGCGTTGGCGAGCTTGCGCTCGATGCCGGCGATCTCGCCCGACACGCGATCGAGCTCCTTCTGGAGGCGCTTGCGCTCGGCTTCGATGTCGACGACGCCGGCAAGCGGCAGCACCAGAACGGCCTCGTCGTGGACGATCTGCGCCGAGCCGGTCGGCACGCGCGCGTCGGCGGGCTCCTGGGAGATCGGCTCGACACGGGCGAGACGCTGGATCTCATCGCGGTGCACGTCGAGACGCCTGACGGACGTCTTGGTGGCGCCGCGCAGCACCATCGGCACCTTGGCGGCGGCCGGCACGTTCATCTCCGAGCGCACCGCACGCACGTTGGTGATGAGGCGCACCACCCAGTCCATCTCGGCGACCGCCTCGGCGTCGGGCGTGAGCGTGGCGCAATCCGGCCAGCGGCCGACCAACAGCAGGCCGGAGCCGCCCATGCGCTCCCACAGCTCTTCCGACAGGAAAGGCATGATGGGATGCAAGAGGTGCAGGATCTGGCCGAGCACCCAGCCGGCGGCGGCCCGGGTCTCGGCCCGCGCGCCGGCTTCGCCCGCCGTCAACGTCGGCTTGATGAACTCGATGTACCAGTCGCAAAAGGTGCCCCAGGTGAACTGGTAGATCGCGCTCGCCGCCTGGTCGAACTTGAACGCCTCCAGCGCCTGCGTGACCGCAAGGGACGCCTTGGCAAGCTCGCCGACAATCCACTTGTTGACGGTGAGGCGCACCGACGCCGGATCAAACTGCGCCGGCACGGTGCAGTAGTTGATGTCGCAGAACTTCGCCGCGTTCCACACCTTGGTGGCGAAGTTGCGGTAGCCCTCGACGCGCTGGGCGGAGAGCTTGATCTCGCGGCCCTGCGCCGCCATCGCCGCCAGGGTGAAGCGCAGCGCGTCGGCGCCGTACTTGTCGATGAACTCCAGGGGATCGATGACGTTGCCCTTGGATTTCGACATCTTCTGGCCCTTCTCGTCGCGGACCAGCGGGTGGATGTAGACGTGCTTGAAGGGAACCTGCCCGAGGAAGTGCAGGCCCATCATCATCATGCGCGCCACCCAGAAGAAGATGATGTCGAAGCTGGTGACGAGGGTGTCGGTGGGGTAGTAGCGCTCGAGCTCCGGCGTCTCAGCGGGCCAGCCGAGCGTCGAGAACGGCCACAGTGCCGAGGAGAACCACGTGTCGAGCACGTCAGTCTCGCGCGTAAGCTGCGTCTCCTTGCCGTAGAAGGCTTTCGCCTGGGCCTTCGCCTCGGCCTCGGTCGTTTCCACGAATACTTGGCCGTCGGGGCCGTACCACGCGGGAATCTGGTGTCCCCACCAGATCTGGCGCGAGATGCACCACGGCTGGATGTTGCGCATCCATTCGAAGAAGGTCTTCTCCCACTGGCGCGGCACGAACACCGTCTCGCCGCGCTCGACCGCCTCGACGGCGGCGACCGACAGCTTCTTGGCATCGACGTACCACTGGTCGGTGAGCCAGGGCTCGATGACCACGCCAGAGCGGTCGCCGTATGGCACCGCCAGCACATGGTCTGCGATCTTGTCGAGCAAGCCCTGCGCTTCGAGGTCGGCGACCACCTTCTTGCGGCCCTCGAAGCGATCCATGCCGCGATACGGTTCCGGTACGTTTTCGTTCAGCTTGGCGTCGGCGTCGAAGATGTTGATCACCTCGAGCTTGTGGCGCTTGCCGACCTCGAAGTCGTTGAAGTCGTGCGCGGGCGTGATCTTCACCGCGCCGGAGCCCGCCTCGGGATCGGCATGCTCGTCGGCGACGATCGGAATGCGGCGGCCGACCAGCGGCAACACCACGAACTTGGCGATCAGCTCCTTGTAGCGCTCGTCGTCGGGATGCACGGCCACCGCCGTGTCCCCGAGCATGGTTTCGGGACGCGTGGTTGCGACGACGATGTGGCAGTTTGGCAGGCCCTGGATCGGGTACTTGATGTGCCAGAGGTGTCCCTTGGTCTCGCGCAGCTCGACTTCGAGGTCGGAGATCGCCGTGTGCAGGCGCGGGTCCCAGTTCACCAGTCGCTTGTCGCGGTAGATGAGCCCCTGCTTGTGGAGGGTGACGAACACGCGCCGCACCGCCTCGGAGAGGCCGTCGTCCATTGTGAAGCGCTCGCGCGCCCAGTCGGCGGAGGCGCCGAGGCGGCGCAGCTGTCGGATGATGGTGCCGCCCGACTCCGCCTTCCACTTCCACACGCGGTCGATGAACGCCTCACGGCCGAGCTCCTCGCGGCGGATGCCCTGGGCCTCGAGCTGGCGCTCGACCACCATCTGGGTGGCGATGCCTGCGTGATCGGTGCCAGGCTGCCACAGGGTGTCGCGGCCGCGCATGCGCTCGAAGCGGATCAGGATGTCCTGCAGCGAGTTGTTCAGCGCATGGCCGATGTGCAGGCTGCCGGTGACGTTGGGCGGCGGGATGACGACGGTGTACGGGCGCGCGTTGCCGCGCTGGCCGCCGGCGGCGAACGCGCCGGACTTCTCCCAGCGCTCGTACTGCCGGGTCTCCACCTCCCCGGGCTTGAAGGACTTGTCCAACGCCATGCCGAAATGCCCTACGCGCCAAAAGCACAAGCGAACGCTTCGCGCGGCACCGACGTCCCGGCGAGCGTGTGCGTCAGGCTAGTGCAGAAGCGCGCGGAGGAGCAACCGCGGCTGTAGCCGCAGGGCGAGCCCTAGTCCTTGTCGGCGCGGCCTGAGCGCCGCGAAATCTCGCGTTCGACCGCGCGCGCGACGATCGCCTGGAGGTTGCGGTCGAGCCACTGCTTCAGCATCGGCCGCAACAGCTCGCGCACCAACTCCTCGATGGTGCGCTGCGGGTGACCAAGGGGCACGCCCTTGACCGCCGAAAACGTGCCGGCGAGTCCGGCGAACGCCTGGGTCGCGGCAGCTTCGGTGTCGCGCGCGACAAGGCCTTCCTGCATCGGCCCCCAGCTCGGGGGCGGCGACGAGTCGGGCATGGCCATCTGCGGCGCCGTCTGCGGCATGGGCGGAGGCATTTGCGGCATGGGCGCCGGCTCGGGCATCGGCGGCGCCATCAACGGTTTGGGCTCCGGCTCCGGCATCGGCCGCCGCGCGGGCTGGCGGTTGAGACTGACTACGGTGCCATCGTCCTGCACGACCTCGGTGAGATCGAGCACCGAAGGCTCCTCGGCGCGCATTGCCGGCTTTTCGGGCATGGGGGCCACCATGGGTGGCGGCGCGGGCGGAGGAGGAGCCGCCTGCGGTTGCGGGCGGGGCGGCGGCGGGGCGGCGGCCGCCATGGGCGGCGGCGCCTCGGGCTGGACCAGAGCCGGCTTGGGTTTCGGCTTGGCCGCAGCAGCAGCGGCAGCAGTTGCGGCGACTGCCGCTACCGGCGCCCCGGCCTCGCCGGCCGGCTGTTCGCCGTCCTCCGAGATGATTCGGCGGATGGAGGAGAGAATCTCCTGCATGGTGGGTTCGTGCTGGGCTTCGGCTTCTTCGGCCACCGGTCAGACCTTCGCGATCCGGCCACGACGCGGCCGGAAAACACCTGTGCACCCCGGTATGCGAGCCGACCGTAAGCTAGATACGGTCAATTTGCCACCACAAGCGATTGTGGCCCTGTTGCGCCCGATCACAAAATAGACCGCAAAATTCCCGACGAATCAATCTGTGAATCGTTCCTAGAAAACGAATCCGCGCGGTTTGGTCATCCCCGGCAACAGCGGGGTCGCGGCATCGAATACCTCGCGTACGCCGAAGGCTTCCCCATGGCGTTCGACGATGGTGGCCTTGCCCACCCCGCCGGCGCGGACCACGGCAGCCAGCCGGCCGCCGTCGGCGAGCTGCTGCTTCAAGGCGTCGGGCACTTGTTCAACCGCTCCTTCGACCATGATGCGGTCGTAGGGAGCATTGGCGCGCTCGCCTGCCGCAAGGGACCCGACGCTGATGAAGGTATTGGCGAGGTCGAGACGCGCCAAGAGGCGGCTGGTGCGCGTGGCAAGGTCGCCGTCCACCTCGAGGCCGATCACGCGCGAGGCAAGGCGCGCCAGAACAGCGGTCGAGTAGCCGGTGCCGCAGCCCACGTCGAGCACGCGATGGCTGGGCGCAATCGCCAGATCTTGCACCAAGCGCGCGAATACGCGCGGCTCCAAGAGATAGCGGCCCCGCGCCACCTCGAGGTCTTCGTCCACGTAGGCAACGGTGACGAGACGCTCGGGCACGAACGCCTCACGCGGAATTTCCGCCATGGCGCGCAGCAGCGCGCCGTCGAGAACGCGATTGGGACGCAATTGTGCGTCCACCATCTGACGGCGCGCGGCGACGGGATCGAACATGGTGGCGACGGCAGACACGGCTACGACCCCCCCCCGAAGCCTTATGGCAGCGTGCTGCCGCCCGCGCAACGGATTCGCGCCGTTAGCCACCAGTCGCGCGGGCTGCCACCTACCTCATTCAACGCCACAAAGGCGCCATAGGCCGCTCCGACGCTTTCGCGCGTGGTTGTCGGTACCCCAGGCAAGAAGAAGCGTGTCCAGTCGCGCATCGACTTGCTCCTGTGCATCGCCGCGACTGCTGCCTTAGGCGTGGGCGTGTGGCAGCAGACCTTGCGCGCGCTTGCCGTCGCCGGCTTGGCGCGCTCCACGCCCCCGCCGTACGCCGAGACCGGCGTCGCGTCGTGGTACGGCGAGCTGTACCACGGCCGGCGCACCGCCAATGGCGAGCTCTACGACATGCACCTGCTGACCGCGGCGCACCGGACGCTGCCGCTGCCGAGCTACGTGCGCGTCACCAACCTCGAGAACGACCGCTCGGTGGTGCTGCGGGTCAACGACCGCGGGCCCTTCATCGACGGGCGGATCATCGACGTTTCGTTCGGTGCGGCGCAGCTGTTGGGATTCGTCCGCCAGGGGCTGGTGAAGGTTCGACTCGACGCTGCGGGCCCGGCGCCCTGAACCGGCGCGCCTTGACCAGCTGCACCGCGACCCTATACATCCGATGGTGTCGCCTGGGGCCAGGTGGCGGAGTGGCTACGCATCGGTCTGCAAAACCGAGTACACCGGTTCAATTCCGGTCCTGGCCTCCACTCTCCTTTCCCGTCAGGTCGCGCTGAAGCCTGGATTCCCCTGCGCCTGGGGCACGACGTGCCTGTGGCGCGGCTCGGCGCGGGTTTGCTATAAGGCCCCCGCCCTGAGCGCGGAGCTTCGAGCGGCGGTAGGCAACGCCGTTCTTCTTCCCAGGTAGCTCAGTGGTAGAGCAGCCGGCTGTTAACCGGCTGGTCGGGGGTTCGAATCCCTCCCTGGGAGCCATCTTCGTCGCGCCGCCGCGCCGCCGCGCCGCCGCGCTGGCGCCGGCCGACGCTCAGTCCGCGCATACGGCACCAAGAGGCGGGCCCTGACCGATTCCGGTCAGGGCCTTTCTCATTTCTTGCGCCTCTTCGCGGCCGGCTCCTTCTTCGCCACTGGCTTCTTCTTTTCGGCTGCCTTCTTCGCGCCGGCGGTCCTGCTCGCGGTCGGCTTCTTGGCGGCGCGCCTTTTGGCGGGTTGCGCCTCCTCGGCGTCACGCCACGCGCGCACGACGCGCTCGATGTCGGCCTTGGCAGAGTTCGCTTCGGCGACGCTGCCGATCTTGAGGAAGCGGCCGGTATCCCCGCCACCCTCGAGGCGGGGATGCTTGCCCGGGATGAGGGCGCCTTGATGGAACATCAGGCTCGCGTGCTGCTTGCTCTTGGGAAAGAAGCTCGCGAGGTTGCCCTTGTAGGTGAAGGTGGGCGCCTGCCACTTGATACATTCGCCGATCCGCTCCCAACACGATGGCGCGCACCCGCTGAACGACGTCCTTCATGGGGTTGTCGTACCTGGCGAACCAAACGTCCACATCCTTGCTGCGTGCCACGTCGCTCTCTCCGGTGTGCGCCTCGTCGCGCTAGTCTATTCGTCATGCAGCGCAAGATCGACGCTGGCACGGTGCTCGCTTGGCTGAAGGCAAGGGCGCCAAGAAGGTCGTGGCCGGCATGGCTCGATACGGTATTCCCTCCGACAATGCGGTGGGCGTGAGCGTCGGCGAACTGAAGAAGTACGCCAAGATGATCCGCGTCGACCACGCGCTGGCGGGCGCGCTTTGGCAGTCCGGGGTCTACGAGGCCCGCATGCTGGCCGCGTTCGTGGACGAGCCGGACGAGGTCACCGCCAAGCAGATGGACCGGTGGGCGTCGGACTTCGACAGCTGGGCGATCTGCGACACGGTGTGTTTCGCATTGTTCGATCGCGCGCCCCTGCGGTGGGGCAAGGTGCACGCGTGTGGTCGGGCGCGCGGGCGGAGTTCAGAAAGCGCGCCGCCTTCGCGTTGCTATAGGGACTGAGCGTCCACGACAAGGACGCGCCGGATTCGCGCTTCCTCGAGTGCCTGCCGTTGATCGAGCAGGCTGCTCTGGATGAGCGCGACTACGTCAAGAAGGGCGTCGACATGGCGCTGCGGGCCACGGGCAAGCGCAGCCCTGCGCTGCGCAAGGCCGCGGTCGCGCTCGCCAAGCAGCTATCGGAGTCGGACCAGGGCGCCCAGGCATGGGTCGGCCGCAGCGCCCTGCGCGACCTCAGGTTCCCCGGGGGCGACATCGGCGTCCGTGGAGTCGACCGCGGCGGCAAGAGGGCGCGTTCGCGCCGCTAGGTCGTGGACTCATAATGCCTGAGCCAGAGGCGGGTGGCGGCCAGAGCCACGGCTGCCAGGAAGTTGCGGGCGAGCTTGTGGTAGCGGGTGGCGATGCCACGGAAGTGCTTGAGCTTGTTGAAGAAGCGCTCGACGAGGTTGCGTTGACGGTAGATGGCCTTGTCGACGGTGCGCTGGACCTTGCGGGTCCTGTGCGTGGGGATGTGGGCGTGAGCCCCGAGGCCCTCGATGTGGGC
>VGER01000064.1 GCA_016869235.1 Alphaproteobacteria bacterium
GTTCTACGTCGACGACAAGAAGCCCAACCCGGCCCTCGACAGCTGGTTCGGTGACTCGTGGAAGCGTGGCGGCGGTACCGCGTGGGGCTACTTCACGTGGGATCCGGACATCAACGTCTTCTACTACGCGACCGGCAACTGCGGTCCGTGGAACCCGGACTATCGCCGCGAGTGGGGCAAGTTCGACCTCGACCCGAATGGCGGTCTCGAGCATTGGCGCAGCAACTACTGCGCTTCGCAGATGGCCCGCGACGGCACCACCGGCGAGCTGATCTGGGCGTACAACTACACGCCGCAGGATCACTGGGACATCGACGAGCCGCTGATCACGCCGCTGCTCGAGATGAACATCGGCGGCCAGAACAACCGCAAGGTCGCCATCAAGGCCGCCCGCAACGGCCTGTACTACATCTTCGATCGGGTCACGGGCGAGATCCTGAACGATCCGTACATGCACACGCTCCAGGACATGTTCAAGCAGGACGCCCAGGGCAAGTGGGTAAACCGCACCACGGGCCGTCCCAACCAGAACATCAACACCGCGTACTGGACGGACAAGGCCGACCAGGACAAGTACGTGCCCAACCGCCAGTCCCCGTTGCCCGCCACGACCGCCGGCTACACGGGCACCGAGATGTGCTACTACCCGGGCACCAACGCCCGTAACTGGGACAACGACGCCTACTCGCCCAGGACCGGCATGCTGTACTTCACCAACAGCCTCAACGGCGGCTGCCAGCGCATGATCAAGGGCGACTATGTCCCGGGTCAGGGCTACACCCTGCGCCAGGCGGTCACCATTCCGGGCGGATTCCCGAACCGCTTGGTTGACGGCACCATCACGCCGAACGAAACCCAGTTGTTGGCCATCGACGCCGCCGGCAACAAGACGGCGTGGACCCGCAACTTCCGCCGCTCGAACCAGGTCCCGGTCATGGCCACGGCCTCCGACCTGTTGTTCATGTGCGGCAACGACAACGGCACGTTCCGCGCCATCGACGCCAAGACCGGCAACGATGTGTGGACGTTCCGTTGGGGCGCACGCTGCCGTCAGTCGCCGATCACCTATCGCTACAACAACAAGCAGTACGTGGCGGTGATCGCGTCCTCGGCCGCGGCCAACACGGCCGTTGCCGCCAACGCGGCTCCGGACGATGCCAACCGCTACCGTCGTTCGGGCTCGACCCTGTACGTCTTCGCGCTGCCCGGCTAGCAGCGGCGCAAACGCCACCCTCCCACACGGGGTGGTCCTAGGGGAGAGGGGGGGGGCTCACTGGCTCCCCCCTCTTTTTTCGTGCGGGAGCGGCGGCGGTCGTCGCCGCGACGCGCGCGGAGGTCAGTTGGTGCGGCGGCCGCGGAACCACCAATACAAGCCGAGCAGCAGCGCGACGCCGAGCAGCGTGCCGGGCGGCACCGCCTGCAGGAACTGGGTGGCGTTGCGCGCCACGTCGGTGATGAAGGCGCCGCCCGAGGCGCCGAGGATGATGCTCAGGAACAGGCACAGTACGATGAGCAGGGCGGCGGCCTCGACGGCCATCCAACCCGCTCTGCGGATCCGCTCAACCATGACGGCCTCCCGCAGCGGTCACGACGTACAAGACGGGGCGGGGCTCGCAGCCCCGCCCCAACTTCCTCTAGGCGATCAGCCCGGTCAGACCATCGCCCGCTTGCTGAACAGCCACAGCACGATGCCTAACGCGATCAGGCCGGCGAGGCCGGACTGCCCGAGTTGGCTGACGATGTTCGTGATGTTGCCGATGACGTTGCCGAAGAACGGCAAAGAGCCGCCGACCAGCACTGCGGCGACGATACCAAGCGCCAACAGCATCATGCCGATCTCGGTCAAGCTACCGATCCAGCGTTTGACAGTGTTTAGGGCGTCCATCAGGTCTCCCTTGTGGGTACACACCAGCGGCCTGCAACCGGCAATATACTAGATTAACAAGGGATGGTGTATCCCCCTTCGTTAACCACACGGAATGGGGGCAGGCGAGGGGCGCGGGTGGGGCGCGGGAAGGATCGCCGCGCGCTACTTCTGCTGGCGCCCGGGCTTGTCGCTCGGCTCGCGGCGGCGCCAGTAGCGGCCCGACATCGACCAGACGATGTCCCCGCCCGACAGCTCCTGGAAGGCCTCCACGACTGCAGGTCTGAGGAACGGCACGCCCTCGTCGTCGTAGCCGACGTGGGGCGCTCCATGCATGCGGTCCACCTCGTCGGCGGCCGCCGCGGAGTAGAGGCGCCCGCGGCGCTCGAGTTCACCGAGCATCCAGGCCGCGATCGCTTGGGGGGACCCGTTGGTAGCCACCGCACTTCCCTCCGCGGCAGCCATCATACCTCGATGGCGAAGCTCCCGCCTAGTTGCCTCGCCTAGTCGACGCCGGGGTTGGCGGCAGGCCGCAACGGCGCCGCCGGGATGATGCGCGCCGGCGGCCCCTCGCGTTCGCGCAACAGAGCGGCGATGACCGCCTGCGCCTGCTCGCGCGCGGTCTCGGGACGCACCTGGTCGAGGCGCGGATCGTACAGCGCGCGCAGCAGCACGATGTCGTTGTCCGTCGGCGTAACGGCGTTGCGCAGCACCGATGCGACGCGCTCGTCGGGGTGGCCGAAGATGCCATAGGCGTGCATCAGCTCGTGCCACACGCATTGCTCGGTCTCGGCGGCATCGAGGTCGTCGGGGATGGCGAGCGCCGCCCGCAGCAGCGCCGCCTCGTCGGCGCGCGAAAGGGTGGTCGAGTAGCAGACCAGGTGCTCCTCGAGGTACCGGCCGGCCTCGCCGCCGCCGCCCATGCGTCCCACCAGCTCGAGGTAGGCGGCGCGCGGCAAGCTTTGCACGACGAGGTTGCAGCCTTCTTCCGGTGCTCTGACGATCGTCGTCGCCACGCCGGTCCAGCGCACGAAGAACGGGCGCCGCCCGCTCGAGCAGCGGCGTCAGCTCCTCGGCTCGCGCTCCCGTCACCAGGATGCGCACCTCGGTGGTCCAGCGGCGCAGCAGCGGCTCCTCGCCGCCGACGGCCGTGGCCAAGAACGTCTCGGCCAGGACGTCGGCGTCGGCCAGCGGCGGCTGGGCGGGAGGCGGTTTGAGGTGGGGAAGTCCCAGCACCAGGCCGGCAGCGACGAGCACGATCCCGATTGCGTGTCGTGCCCCGAGCCGCTGGCCGCCGAGCTTCGCCATCGGCCGACGCTAACACGCGCCGGCAAGCGCGGGTCTCAGGCGAATCCCCGGCCGTCTCTCGTCCGGTCAGGTGCCGATGGCAGTCCGCGGCCCACCCACGTCCGCGGCGTGCCCGAGCGCGCCACGGGCGAGTTCGATCGCCGGTAGCGACGCGGGCGGCAAAGCGCCGCAGCGCCTAGCGCGCCGGTGCTGCCGGAGCGGCGGGTGCCGCCGCCGGAGCAGGCGCCGCCGCCGGCCTCTTCAGGTACTGCTCGATGTACTGCTCGGCCTTGCGCTCCGCCGCCTGCGTCTGTTGCGGGTTCAAGCCCACCGCCAGGCGGCCGAGCGCCGCCTCGGCGCCGACCTGGCCCTGCAGCGCGGCCAGCGTGAGCCAGGCGAACGCCTCGGCGAGGTCGGTCTGCACGCCGGCGCCGATCTGGTACATGACCGCCAGGTTGTACTGCGCCTGGCTGTGCCCCTGGCGCGCCGCCTGCGTGTACCAGGTGGCCGCTACCGCGTCGTCCTTCGCCACCCCGGTGCCGTTGCGATAGAGGAGCCCGAGGTTGTATTGCGCCTCGACGTGGCCCTGCACCGCGGCGCGGCGGTACCAGTTGGCGGCGGCGGTGGCGTCGGGTGGCACGCCCTCGCCGTTGCGGTACATGGCGCCCAGGCTGAACTGGGCGCGGGCGTCGCCGGCCTCGGCGGCCTGGGTGAACTCGCGCAGGGCGGTGACAAAGTCGCCGCGCGAGCGGGCGGTCAGGCCCTCGTCATAGCCGGCCCAGGCGGGCCCGCCGGGGGCGCCAAGGCCGGCGAGCAGGGCGGCCATCAGGCCGAGAACCGCCGCGGCCCGGGCACCGGCGGCAACCATTCGTTTACCAAGACGTGTTTGGTTGGGGACCAGGGAAAGCTGTTTCATGGCGGAACGGTACCATTCCGCAGGAACGGCGACAAAAACGCGCCCTAAGCCTGTGGAAAACTTGACCTCCATGCCATTGTCCCGGAATCGCATGCGCATCTGGCCATTAGGGCGCCCACGCTGATGCGGACGTTCAGCCTCCTCGCGCAGAAGGGTGGAGCGGGCATGACCACCCTTGCCGTTCACCTCGCCGTGCTCGCCGAATCGCTCGGCGAGCGCGTCGCCATCATCGACACCGACCCGCAGCGCTCCGCCGCCGACTGGTGGCGCGCGCGCAAGCTGCCGCGTCCGGCGATGGCCGAGTGCGAGCCCAAGAATCTTCCCAAGGCGATCGAATCGGCCAAGAAGCGCGGCATGACGCTGTGCATCGTCGACACGCCGCCGCACGCCGGACAGTTTGCCTACCTCGTCGCCGAGGCGGTGAACTTCAACCTGATCCCGTGCCGCCCGGCGCCGTTCGATCTGCGCGCCATCGGCAAGACCGTGGACATCATCGCCCAGCTCAACGCGCCTGCCGGCATCGTCATCAATGCCGCGCCGGCCAACCGCGGCGACACCGAGATGCCGGTGACGATCGAGGCGCGCAAGGTGCTGGCGCGCTACAACCTGCCGGTCTCGCCGGTGGCGATCATCGACCGGCCCGTCTACCAGCATCCGATGGAAGACGGCCGCACCTACATCGAGCACTTCCCCACCGGCAAGCCGGCGACCGACATCGCCGCGCTGTGGGCCTGGGTGCAGCAGCAGATGGGTGTCGCGCCGAAGGCGCGCCCGAACGCAGACTCGCCGGTGCGGCCCAAGGTTGCGCGCGTGCCGGCCAATGGCGACGCACCTGCCGCCAACGCCGCCAAGCCGCAAGGTCCGGTGCGTCAGCCGCAATCCGCCGCCGCCAAGGCCGCCGGACCGGTGCGGCCGCGTCCCGCCGACCAATCGGGGTCGCCGCCGCCCATCGCCGCCCGCGGCGGCCGCTAGCCTTCCCTAGTCGGGACCTGGTCCCGTCATCCGCCGCAAGCGCGCGAACTCCGCCGGCGTGCGCGGCCCATACGTCTCGAACGACGGCGCGCGCGTCTCCGCATAGGCGTGCTTCGACACGCCGATGACGTCGCTCTCGGCGCGCTTCTGCATGGCCGCCACGTCGATGCTCCACAGTCTTGCGGCGTTGAGGCCGAACACCTTCGCCTTCCGCTCTGCCGTCAGCTGCGGATAGCGGTTGAGCTCGGCCAGCGCTGGCGCGATCTCGAACGCACGGAACGCCTGGATCTGGTCCTGCGGCGAGCCGTACCAGATCGAGTCGGTGCCCCACAGCACGTTGTCCTCGCCCACGTAGGTGAGCAGCTTGCCGAGTGCGTGCGCCGCCGCGGTCGGATCGCGCATCAGGTTGCGCCACGTCGAGCCGAGCTCGGCGTACACGTTGCGGTTGGGCGGCACGCCCGCCGCCTGCAGCGACCGCACCAGCGTGTCGATGCCGCGGCGATTCGTGCGCGCGTCGCCAAGGGGCTCGTAGGCCTGCTCGCGCACCGCCGTCTCGTAGCCCGAGTGGTAGAGGACGAAGTTGATGTCGGGGAACAGCTTCGCCGCCGGGCCGACGTCGTCGCAGGTGGCGAACGCCGGGTCCTGGCCGCCGAACGGCAGGCCCTTGTGGATGCAGATCGTGCGCACGCCGAGCTTGCGCGCGCGCTCGAGGAAGGGGATGCCGATGCGCGGGTCGTCGAGCCGCCAGCCGCGCCCGCCCGGGCCGTAGCCGGTGTAGGCCTTCCACGCCGCCACCGGCCAAGCGGCCGCGGCCGCGTCCATGGCGTCGAGCTGCGCGGCAAAGGGCGGATAGTTCGGCATGACCTTGAACTGCAGCAGCAGGCGGTCGGTGCCGTCGAGCCGCGCCACCAGCTCGCGCGCCCGCATGGCTTCCGCCATCGACAGCGGGTTGTCCTGGGGCGGCGAGGGAACGAAGCTCAGCACGCCCACCGCCGTGTCGGAGTCGAGGAACACTTCTTTCAGGAAGTGATCGGCCGAGTAGCACGCCACCGGGTCGGCCTCGCCGCATGCGCCTTGCGGCCAGCTGCGCAGCGTCGCCTCCCAGCCGCGCGAGACGCCGGTGCGCCACGGCCCGTTCGGCTCGACGAGGTGCGTCTGCGCGTCGATGATGAACTCGGCTCCGGCCAGCGTCTGCGCCGCCGCCTCGCTCTCAAACAAGCCTTCGCGCAGGATGGTGAAGAACCCGCCGGTGTTGCCGCGCGCCGCGAACGCCTGGTTCAGCGTCCACAGCGTCGTCGCCGCGCCGCACAGGCCGGCCAGGAATCCGCGCCGGCTCCGGCCGGTCCGGCGCGCGTGCTCGGTGATGCGCGCTGCCGCCAGCTCGTTGGCGCGCCGCAAGGTCGCGCCGATCGGCCGCGGCGCGTACTCGCCGTTCGAGGTCGAGTCGATCTTGACGGGCAGCGACATGGCGGAAGTGTGCGCCCGCCCGTCGCCCCCCCGCAATAGGGCTGCTGCCTCAGTTCGGGAACAGCACCGCCCGCGCCGCCGCCACCGCTGCGCCGGGGCGGGCGATCTTCATGCCCGCCGCCGGCAGCACGCTCTCCAGCGCAGCGAGGCACAGCGTCACGTGGTTCGCCGTGCTGGACGTGCCCATCAGGCCGATGCGCCACACCTTGCCGGCCAGCGCGCCCAATCCGGCGCCGATCTCGAGGTTGTAGTCGGACAGCAGGCGCTTGCGGACGGCAGCCTCGTCCACGCCGGCCGGCACCTTGATGGCGTTGAGCTGCGGCAGGCGCTCGTTCTCCGGCACCAGCAGCTCGACGCCCATCGCCTCCAGGCCGGCGCGCAACGCCAGGTGGTTCTTCTTATGCCGCTCCCACGACTTCTCGAGGCCTTCCTCCTGCAGGATGACCAGCGACTCGTGCAGGCCGTACAGCGCGTTGACCGGCGCCGTGTGGTGATAGGTGCGCGCGCCGCCCTTGGCCTCCCAGTAGTTCATGATCAGCGACATATCCATGAACCAGCTCTGCACTTTGCGGTTCCGTCCCTTGATGACTTCCTCGGCGCGCGCCGAGAAGCTCACCGGCGACAGGCCCGGCGCGCACGACAGGCACTTCTGCGAGCCCGAATAGATCGCGTCGATGCCCCACGCATCGACCTCGAGCGGAATGCCGCCCAGCGACGTGACCGCGTCGACGATGGTCAGCATGCCGGCCGCCTTGGCCATCTTGCAGATGGCTTCCGCATCCGAGCGCGCCCCCGTCGAGGTCTCGGCGTGCACGAACGCAACCGCCTTCGCCTTCGGGTTCGCCTTGATGGCGTCGCGCACCTTGTTGAGGTCCACGGCGCGGCCCCAGTCGTCGGTGACCATCACCGCCGTGGCGCCGCAGCGCTCGACGTTCTCCTTCATGCGCCCGCCGAACACGCCGTTCTGGCAGACGATGACCGTGTCGCCCGGCTCGACCAGGTTCACGAAGCACGTCTCCATGCCCACCGAGCCCGGCCCCGACGCCGGCATGGTCAGCCGGTTCTTGGTGCGGAACGCGGTGCGCAGCAGCTCCTTCAGCTCCTCCATCAGCGCCTGGAAGGCAGGATCGAGATGCCCGATGCACGGTCGCGCCATGGCGGCCAGCACGCGAGGGTGAACATCGGACGGGCCCGGGCCCATCAGCACGCGCAACGGCGGATTGAACGACGGCATGAGATCCTTGGGTCGCTGGAAGGGGCGGAAAAGTGGCGGAACCTACCAAAACGAGCCGCCCCTTGCGAGCCCGCCGCTTCTTGTCCTTTCCCTCGCCCGCTTCGGCGGGAGAGGGTTGCCCCAGCTTGCCGAGCGCCAGCGAGGCCTGGCGGAGGCTGGGTGAGGGTGCCGTTGTCTTTTTCGACCGCTTGCGGCGCCTTCGGTGCATAGAGAGCGCGTGAACGCATCCCCGCCCACCGCCGCCATCCTCGGCGCCGGCCCCGCCGGCCTGATGGCCGCCGAGGTCATCGCCACCGCCGGCGTCGCCGTCACGGTCTTCGACCGCATGCCCAGCCCCGGCCGCAAGTTCCTGCTGGCCGGCCGCGGCGGCCTCAACCTCACGCACTCGGAATCCTTCGACGCGTTCGTCGCCCGCTACGGCGCCGCCGCCGATTGGATGCGCCCGCACCTCGCCGCGTTCCCGCCCACTGCCGCCATCGCCTGGGCCGAGTCCCTCGGGCAAAGGACCTTCGTCGGCACGTCCGGCCGCGTCTTCCCGCGCTCCATGAAAGCCAGCCCGCTGCTGCGCGCCTGGCTCGCCCGCTTGCGCAGCATCGGCGTCCGTCTCGTCCCCCGCGCCCACTGGACCGGCTGGTCCGCCGATGGCGCACTCACCTTTGCCAACGCCGCGCCGTTCGCCGCCAATGCCACAGTGCTCGCCCTCGGCGGCGCCTCGTGGCCGCGCCTCGGCGCCGACGGATCGTGGACCGCCCAGCTGCCGGGTTCGGCCATCGCGCCCCTGCGCCCCGCCAACTGCGGCTTCGCCGTCGCCTGGTCCGAACACTTCCGCACCCGCCACGCCGGCGCGCCGCTCAAGCGCATTGCCCTGACCTTCGCAGACAAGACTTCGTTCGCCGGCCAGACCGTGCCCGGCGAAGCGGTGATCACCGCCGCCGGCATCGAAGGCGGCGCCATCTACGCGCTGTCCGCGCCACTGCGCGATGCCATCGCCCGCGACGGCGCCGCCACGCTGCACGTCGACCTGCGCCCCGACCTTTCCGCCGATGCGCTGTCCGCGCGTCTCGCCCAGCCGCGCGGCCGCGCCTCGCTGTCGAACTTCCTGCGCAAGCAGGCGGCTCTCTCGCCCGCCGCCATCGGACTCGTGCAAGAAGCGCTGCACGCCGGCGTCGCGCGGGACGCGCGCCCCCAGAACGACTCGACGGCGCTGCCCGCCCTCATCAAGTCGCTGCCCCTGCGTCTCGACGCCCCGTTCGCGCTCGCCCGCGCCATCTCCACCGCCGGCGGCCTCGCGCTATCCGAGCTCGACGCCAACCTGATGCTCACGCAGCGCCCCGGCGTCTTCGCCGCCGGCGAGATGCTCGACTGGGAAGCCCCCACCGGCGGCTACCTGCTGCAGGGCTGCCTCGCCACCGGCGCCGCCGCCGGCCGCGGCGTGTTGTCCTGGCTCGGCCGACGCTAGCGGACCCGCTTCGCCACCCAGATCCCCTGCGCGCCGCCCTCCGGCCCGCGCCCGCCGTAATACAGGTACGCCTCCCCGTTCGGCAGCGCGAGCACCGAGGGGTCGCCCGGCTGCTGCCGCGCCGGCGTGTCGTCGATCGCCATCACCTGCTCGACCGGTCCGAACGTCAGTCCGTCGGCCGAGACCGCCATGCAGATGCCCTGGCACCCCTCGACCACCCAGAAGTACAGCTTGATGCGCCCATCCGGCAGCACCTGCGCGTTGGGCCCGTCGATGGAGCGCTGCGTCGCCGGCGCTCCGGCGTCGGCGATGTCGCCCGGATCGATCCGCACCCCCGCCTCGCGCGTCCACGTCAGCCCGTCGCGCGACGTCGCCGACAGGATCACCATCTTGCCGCCGTTGAAGAACGCCGGGTCCTCGCGCGTGCCGCGGTAGTACATGCGCCACGTGCCGTCCGGCAGCAGCACGGTGGTGGACGCCGCGACATTGTCGCGATCGTCGGTCCCGTAGAAGCCCTTCGGCACGCGCACGCCGCGCTCGTCCGCGAACGTCAGCCCGCCGTCGCGCGACAGCGCGCTCTGGATGACCAGCTCGCGCTGGAAGTACATGCGCACGTCGCCGTTCGCCAGCACCACCACGTCCGGGAACGCCGCGTTGCGCACGCGCACGCCGCGCTCCTGCGTCCACGTCACGCCGTCGCGCGACGCGAAGCTGACGATGGAGTGATCGCCCATTGCGCCGACATAGATGCGATAGCCCCCGCCGGGCAGCGCCACCGCCTCCGCGTCGGCGATCTCGTCGCGCCCCACCGCCACGAACTGCCCGCCCGCCTTCACGCTCTCCCACGCCTCGCTCGCCCGCGCGATCGGCACCACCTTCGCGCTGACCGCCATCGTCATCCCCGCCATCGGCGGATCGAGCGGCCGCCCGCCAACCCCGCCCGGAGCTTGCGCGCCGGCCCCCGGCATGCACGGCGGC
>VGER01000065.1 GCA_016869235.1 Alphaproteobacteria bacterium
GAGCTTCAAGGGCAAATTCCATGAACAATTCCTGAACGGCGAGCTGTTCTACAGCCTGAGTGAAGCGCGCATTCTGATCGAGCAATGGCGCATCCACTACAACACCGTTCGGCCCCATCGATCAATCGGGAGACGACCACCCGCTCCCGCGGTATGGGCCGTCGATTCCACGACGCACAATGCATTGCATCAGAGCCTATTCCCACCCACCCCAACGCCCCAGGAGGTGAGCCAACGATTGAACCTGCATTAGCTCTAGGCTAGACTTAAAACTCTCACTGCAACTGGATCAGGATTCAACGCAGGTCAGAAGCAATGGCTCGCAGCATCGCGCAATGGGAGGCAGTGACTCTCGGCGCCGATTTCCCGCATCCCTGACTGGAGCCCCATGAACATTAAAGCGACCCTGAAGACGCTCTCCACCCTTCCCGCGGCCACCATCTACGAGGCGAGCGGCAAGCATGGCGACATGTCGCCGGCCCTGCGGCAGATGGTGCCGGGCACGCGGCTTGCCGGGCCGGCGTTCACCGTGCGCTGCCTTCCGGGGGATTTCGCCGCGGTGCTGCGCGCGATCGACCGGGCGCAGCGCGGCGAGGTGCTGGTCATCGACGCCGGCGGCAGCGAGCGTGTCACGGCGCTTGGCGGCACGTCCAGCCTCGCCGCGAAGACGCGCGGCCTCGCCGGGGCGGTGCTCAACGCCGCCTGCCGCGACCTGGACGAGATCCGCGCGCTCAAGTTCCCGGTGTACGCGCTCGGCACCTCGGTGCGCGGCACGCTCAAGAACCACCCGGGCTGGCTGCAGGTGCCGGTGTCCGTGGGCGGCACCGTGGTCCATCCGGGCGACTTCGTGATCGGCGACGCCGACGGCGTGGTGGTGGTGGCGAAGCGCCGGCTCGCGCAGGTGGCGAAGAAGGCGCTGGCGCAGAAGGAGCTCGAGCGCGGAAAGGAGCAGCGGGTCCGCGCCGGCGAGAAGTTTGTCAAGATGTTCCACCTGGAAGCGCTGGAGGGCTGAGCGCATGGCGCAGACCGTCACCGAGAAGATCCTGTCGCGGGCGATGGGCCGCCCGGTGCGCACCGGCGAGATCATCTATCCCGAGCCCGACCTCGTCACGGTGCACGACTGGTACGTGGTCAACTTCGACAAGGCCCTGCAGGAGCTCGGCGTGACGCGCCTGTACGCGCCCGACAAGCTGCTGATCAGCACCGACCACGAGCCGGTGGCGGTGAGCGTGCTGGCCGCCGAGCGCCAGCGGCAGGTGCGCCAGATCGCCGCCAAGTACGGCCTGAAGCATTTCTACGACACCGGGCGCGGCGGCCACGGCCACGTCTTCCCGATGGAGCTCGGCTACATCAAGCCGGGGATGTTCGTGCTGGCCTACGACGTGCACGCCAACAACTACGGCGCGCTCGGCTGCCTCGCCATCCCGCTGGTCGTAGAGATCACCGACGTCCTCGCCTGCGGGTCGGTCTGGCTCAAGGTGCCGGAGACGGTGCGCATCAACCTGCAGGGGGCGCTGCGCCCCGGGCTCACGCTGCGCGACGTCGCTGACCGCATGATTGCGGACGTCGGCGCAGACGTGGCCGATTACACGGTGATGGAATTCGGCGGGCCGGCGCTCGCCTCGGTCGGCATCGACGGCCGCGTCACCCTGTGCAACCGGCCGATCGAGATCGGCGTCAAGTCGACGGTGTTCGAGACCGACGCCGTGACCCTGGCGTACCTCGAGGCGCACGCCAGGCCGCCCTTCGAGGTGCTGCGCAGCGACTCCGGTGCGACATTCAAGGCGACGTTCGACTACGACCTCGGCATCCTCGAGCCGCAGGTCGCCGCGCCTCCCACACCCGACAACGTGGTGCCGGTGTCCTCGGTCGCCGGGAAGAAGGTCGATCACGCCTTCATCGGCTCCTGCGCCAATTGCTCGATCACCGACCTGCGCGATGCCGCGCGCATCCTGAAGGGACGCAAGGTTTCCGCGGGCGTGCGCTTCGTCGTCACGCCCGGCACGCAGCAGATCCAGGCGCGGGCTGCGGCGGAAGGACTGCTCGCCATCTTCACCGATGCCGGCGCCATGCTCACCGCGCCGGGCTGCGGTCCCTGCGCGGGCGGGCGCACTTTTCCGCTCGCCAAGGGCGAGGTTTCCATCAACACCGGCACGCGCAACGACTACGGGCGGCTCGGCACCCGCGAAGCCGAGATCTACCTGGCCAGCCCCTTCACCGTGGCGGCCTCCGCCGTCGCCGGCAGAATCGTCGATCCGAGGGAATTGCTATGAACTTCACTTACCGCGGCCGCTGCTGGAAGTTCGGCAACGACATCGGCGTCGACGGCGACCTGATGCCGCTCGAGTTCGCCATGCAGCGCGAGACGCGCCTCGAGGTGCTCGCGCCCCATACCATGAAGGGCGTCGACCCGGCCTTCGCCGCCCGGGCGCAGCCCGGCGACATCATGGTGGCGGGCAGGCGCTTCGCACAGGGCAATCCGCACATCCAGGGCCTGCTCGGCATCGCCGCCCTCAAGCTCGGCCTGGTGGTGGAGTCCATCCCGCGCGGCAGCCTGCGCAATGCTGTGAACGCCGGCGTTCCCCTCCTGCCTTCGTGCCCGGGGGTGACCGCGCAGGTCGAGACAGGCGAGGAGCTCGAGGTGGACTTCGCCACCGGCCGTCTGCGCAACCTGACGCGCGGCACGCAGCTCAGCTTCGCGCCGCTCGACAAGGAGCTGCGCGACATCATCGCCATAGGCGGCTGGAGGCCCGCGCTCGAGAGGCGCATCGCGGCGATGGGGAGGCGCACATGAGGCTGGGAATCGACATCGGCGGTACGTTCACGGACTTCGTCCTGATCGACGACGCGAGCGGCGAAGTGCACGTCGAGAAGTGCCTGACCACGCCGGCGCAGCCCGACCAGGCGGTGTTCAGCGGCATCGACCGGCTCGCCGCGCGCACCCCCGACATGATGGTGCGCATGAAAGACGTGATCCACGCCACCACGCTGGTGACCAACGTCATCATCGAGAGAAAGGGCTCGAAAACCGGGCTCATCACCACCCGGGGGTTCCGCGACATCCTCGAGCTCCGGCGCGAGGACCGCTACTTTGTCTTCGACATGTTCATCCGTTTCCCGGCGCCGCTGGTGCCGCGCAGCCTGCGCCTGGGCGTCACCGAGCGGGTGCTGGCCGACGGCGCCGTGCTCACCCCGCTCGCCGTGGACGAGGTGCGCGAAGCCGCAGGTCATTTCCGCAAGCAGCAGGTCGGCGCGGTGGCGGTCTCGTTCCTGCATTCCTACGCCAACCCCGCGCACGAGAAGCGCGTGGCGGAGATCCTTGCCGAGGAGATGCCCGGCGTGCCGGTGTCGCTGTCGCACGAGGTGCATCCCGAGCCCAAGGAGTACGAGCGCACCTCCACCACCGTGGTCGACGCGTACGTGAAGCGCACCACCGCGACCTACCTCGAGGAGCTCGCCAAGGGCATCGGCGCGCGCGGCTTCAAGGGCCGTCCGTTCATGATGCTCTCGAACGGCGGTACCGCGACCATCGAGGCGGCCAAGCGTTTTCCGGTGCAGATCCTCGAATCGGGGCCGGCGGCCGGCGTGGAGGCCGCCTCGTTCTTCGCGCGCCTCATGGGGATCCACACGCTGCTGTCGTTCGACATGGGCGGTACCACGGCGAAGCTGTGCATCGTCGAGGACGGTCGGGCCGGGCGCACCCGCGAGTTCGAGGTGGACCGCGTGCACCGCTTCCGCCAGGGCAGCGGCATCCCGGTCTCGATCCCGGTCTACGACCTGCTCGAGCTCGGCGCCGGCGGCGGCAGCATCGCGCGCATTAGCGATCTCGGCCTGCTGCAGGTAGGGCCCGACAGCTCCGGCGCGAACCCCGGGCCGGCCTGCTACGCGCAGGGCGGCAGGGAGCCGACGGTGACCGACGCCGATCTCGTCCTCGGCTACCTGAACCCGAATTTCTTCCTTGGCGGCGAGATGCCGCTGGACGAGACGCGCGCGCGCCGCGCGATCGCCACGCGGGTGGCCGAGCCCGCGGGCCTCGAGCCGGTGCAGGCCGCGGCCGGCATCCACGAGCTGGTAAACGAGACGATGGCGGCGGCGGCCCGCGTCTACATCGCCGAGAAGGCGAAAGCGTCCAAGGACCTGACGCTGGTGGCCTGCGGCGGCGCTGGCCCTCTGCACGCCATCGGCCTCGCGCGCAAGCTCGGCTGCCCGCGGGTGATCGTGCCTCCCTATTCGGGGGTGCTGTCCTCGCTCGGCCTGCTCGCCGCGCCGATCGCGTTCGAGCGCAGCCGCGCCGTGCGCCGGCTGCTGCGTGACCTGGACCCGGCCGCGCTGGAGAAGATTTTCGTCGAGCTCGACGCGGAGATCGCGCAGCTCATGCCGCCGGGGCGCGACACCCAGCACCGGCGCAGCCTGCAGATGCGCTACGCGGGGCAGGACTACGCCCTCGACATCGACGTGGAGGGCGCCTGCACCGAGCCTGGGGCGAAGCAGAGCTGGCAGAAGGGGTATGCTGCCGCCTACGAGAGGTTCTACGGACGCGTCGACGACAACAACCCGGTGGAGGTGGCCGCGGTGCGGCTGAACGTGATGCAGGCGCCGCCGGCGCCGAAGCTGCGCCCACCGGGCGCCACGGCGGACGCGAAGCCGAAGGCGCAGCGCCGGGCTTGGCAGCCGGAGCGCGGCGATTTCGACATCGTTCCGGTCTACGACCGCTACGCGCTGCGCGCCGGCCAGGCGATCGACGGGCCGGCAATCATCGAGGAGCGCGAGTCGACCACGGTGCTCTACCGGGGCGACCGCCTCGGCGTCCACGCCAACGGCTGCCTGGTCATCGAGGTGGCGGCTGCGAAGTTCCAGGATCTCGAAAGGGATATTGAAAATGCACACCAGGGTTAAGGCTCAGCCAGTCCCTGCCGGTCCCAGGCTAGACCCGATCACCATCCAGCTGCTGTGGAGCCGGCTGATCTCGGTGGTCGACGAGGCGGCGAGCGGGCTGATGCGCACCGCTTACACCCCCTCGGTGAAGGAGTACCACGACTTCTGCTGCGCGATCTTCGATCGCGAGGCGCGGCTGCTATCGCACTGCACGGTGACCACGCCGGGGCTGCTTGGGGTGATCCCGGACATCATGGCGAATTTCGCGCGCGTGCACCCGCCGCAGACGCTCAAGCCGGGCGACGTGCTGATCACCAACGACCCGTGGCTCGCGAGCGGGCACCTGATCGACGTCACGGTGGCGGCGCCGATCTTCCACCGCGGTGCCCTGGTGGCCTACGCGCTGTGCATCGTGCACCACCTCGACATGGGCGGGCGCATGGCAACGCTCGAGTCGAAGGACGTCTACGAGGAGGGGCTGAAGATCCCGATGCTCAAGCTCTACCGCGAGGGCGAGCTGAACGAGACGGTGTACGAGTTCATCCGCGCCAACACCCGCGTGCCGGAGAAGATCCTCGGCGACCTGCGCGCGCAGCTGATCGCCAACCACGTATGCACGCGCGGGCTGCTGCGCCTGATGCAGGAGTACCGCCTCACCGACCTGCGCGAGCTGGCCGACGAGATCATCAACCGCACCGAGGCGAGCCTGCGGCGCAAGATCGCGCAGCTGCCCTCCGGCACCTACCCCTACGCGGTGCGCCTGCCGCCGATCCCGGGCTGCAAGGAGCGAGTCGACATCAAGCTGGCCGTGCTGATCGAGGAGGACCGCATTACGCTTGACTACCGCGGCTCGTCGGGCGAGGTCGGCGCGGCGATCAACTGCTGCCTGAACGCCACGAAGTCCTACAGCGCGTACCCCATCAAGGCGGTGCTCGACCCGGAAGTGCCGAACAACCACGGCGCCCTGCTGCCGATCGCGGTGGTCGCGGACGAAGGCACCGTCGTGCACTGCCGGCCGCCGGCGGCGACCTGGGGCCGCACGATGATCTCGCACCTGTATCCCGAGATCATCTTCGGCGCGCTGGAGAAGGTGATCCCGGAGTTCGTGCTCGGCGCGCAGGGCTGCTGCCCGGCGAACGAGGTCTACCTGCATGGCCACCACAAGGACGGCAGGCCGTTCATGGCGATCGCCAACCACATGGGCGGCTTCGGCGGCAGCGCGCGCCAGGACGGCCCGGCGGGCCTGTGCTTCCCGTTCAACACGCGCGACATCCCCATCGAGGTCACCGAGTCCGAGGCGACCATGCGCTACGTGCAGAAGGAGCTGGTGCCCGACTCGGGCGGGCCGGGGCGCAACCGCGGCGGCCTGGGTCAGGTGGTGGAGTTCGAGATCCTGAGCGGCGAACGCGGTCCGGCGGAAGGCTACGTGGCGAGCTCGGTGCGGCTCTCCGGGCGCGCGGAGGACAGCGATTTCCCGGTGCTCGGGCGCCTGGGCGGGGGCAACGGCCGCGGCTACGGCCTCGCGGTGAACGGCAAGGAAGTCGAGCACGGCATCTACCGCCGCCTCTATCCGGGCGACCGGGTCCGCTTCCAGGTGTCCGGTGGGGGCGGCTACGGCGACCCGAAGGCGCGGGAGCGTGAGCGCGTCGAGCGCGACGTCGCCGAGGGCTACGTCAGCGCCGAGGGCGCGCGGCGCGACTACGCAGTGGCCATCACATGAGCGGCTCCGCCGTCAAGCCGATCGGCTGGCCCTGGCTGCTGGCCGCGCCGGCGGTGCTGTGGCTGGTCGTCTTCGGCCTGGCGCCGCTCGTCTTCATGGTGGCGATGTCGTTCTGGAAGTCCACGATCTTCGGCACGCGGCCGGACTTCCAGTTCGGCAACTACGTGCGCCAGGTCGCCGAGCCCCTGTACGGCACGCTGCTCCTCAAGTCGCTGCGCATCGCGGCCGTCAGCACGCTGATCGCGCTGCTCGTGTCGTATCCGCTCGCCTACTTCCTCACCCGCCTGCGCGGCGTGTGGAAGAGCGTGTTTATCATTGGCCTGTTCATGCCGTTCTGGACGAGCTACGTGGTGCGCACCTTCGTCTGGCTACCGATCCTCGGCCGCACCGGGGCGATCAACGCTGCGCTGCTCTCGCTCGGCGTCATCGACCAGCCGATCGACTGGCTGATCTACAACGAGGGCACGGTCTACCTGGGCCTGGTCTACGTCTACACGCTGTTCATGGTGCTGCCGATCTACCTGTCGCTCGACCGCATCGACCCGCGGCTGGTCGAGGCGGCGGTCGACCTAGGCGCGCGCCCCTGGTCGGTGCTGTGGAGGATCCTGCTGCCGCTCAGTTGGCCCGGCGTGCTGTCGGGCTGCATCATGGTGTTCCTACTCGGCGTCGGCGCCTATGTCACGCCGCGGCTGCTCGGCGGCCCCTCCGGGATCATGTACGGCAACATGATAGCCGACCAGTTCCTCAACAACAGCAACTGGGCCTTCGGCGCGGCGCTCGGCTCGACGCTGGTGCTGGTGGTGGTATTCCTGCTGCTCACCACCGGGCGCTGGATCGGCATCCGTCAGGTGTTCACCGGGGGGCGCTTCTAGTGGCGCGACCGCGCGATCCCTTCCGCGCCTGGAAGCTCGCGCTGTGGGTCTATGCCGGCACGTTCTTCTTCGTCCTCTACGCGCCGCTGGTGACGATCGCGGTGCTGTCGTTCAACGATTCCGAGATCACCGGCTTCCCCATCGTTTCGTTCTCGCTGCGCTGGTACCGCGTGGTGTTCGCCAACCCGACGCTGCTCAGCGCCTTCGGCCACAGCGTCGCGGTGGGCCTGGCCGCCGCCCTGCTCTCGACCGCGCTCGCGCTCGGCCTGTCGCTCGCCTTCCGCCACGACTTCCGCGGCAAGGGTCTGCTGCTCAACCTCGTGCTGGTGCCGGTGGTGATTCCGGGCATCATCGGCGGCATCGTGCTGCTCATCTTCTTCGGCTACGCCGAGCTTCGCTCTGCGCTGATGACCACGGTGCTGGTCGCGCACGTCAACTGGGTGCTGCCGTTCGCCTTCCTCACGCTTTACCCACGCGTGCACCGCTTCGACCACACCCTGGAGGAGGCGGCGATGGACCTCGGCGCGCACCCGCGGCAGATCTTCCTGCACATCGTGCTGCCGGTGATCAGGCCCGGGATCATCGCCACGGCGTTGTTCGCCTTCAGCCTGTCGTTCGACGAGTTCATCCGCACGGTGTTCGTGGTGGGCGAAGAGCGCACCGTGCCGATCCAGTTCTGGACCATGATCGTCGACCGCCTCGCGCCGGAGCTCCCGGCGATGGCGGTGGTCATCATCGTGGTCTCGATGGCCGCCGCGCTCCTCGGCTTCACCTACCAGAGGCGTGCGGACGCAGCAGGGACATGAGGCATTCCAACCACAGGAGGATCTCACCATGAAACGAAGGGCATTCCTCAAGCATACCGGGCAGGCGCTCGGAGCGGCCGCGTTCGCGGGCCTTCCGGGGCTAACACTGGCGCAGCAGAAGACCATCACCGCGGTGTTCGCGGGTGTAATCCTGCCGGACAAGGTGCGCCCGATCGTCGAGAACGCGACCAACGTCAAGCTGAACAACCTGCCGTACGTTTCGCCCACCGACACGGTGGCGAAGCTGACGGCTCCGGGCGGCACCTCGCGCTACGACTTCATGGTGAGCGTGACAAACTTCATGCGCGGGCCGCTGCTCGGCGAGCGTGAGGGACAGGAGCTCGCCATGGCGCTGGATATGTCCAAGATCCCGAACGCGGCAAAGCTGCTGCCGCTGTTCCGGGACGAGACTATTCGCCGCGCCGGCAAGACCTACGCCGTGCCCATCTTCTGGGGCTACGACTCGGTGGTCTACGACCGCAAGAAGATCCCGGAGGACGCGGCGCTGACGCAGTCGTGGAAGGTGCTGTTCGACGACAAGTACGCCGGGCGCGTCGCGCTGCGCGACGACGCGCACCAGAGCATCGCCGTGGCCTCGATGGCCATGGGCCACAAGAAGCCCTTCGAAATGGACACCAAGGACCTCGCCGAGGTGACCAAGTTCCTGATCGCCAAGAAGAAGAACTTCCGAACGTTGTGGACGCAGTTCGGCGAGGCGGTGAACCTGATGTCGAGCGGCGAGGTCGACGCCATGTACGGCTGGATCGTGATGCGGGCCGTACTGCAGCGTCGCGGCCTCGACGTGACCAACAACTGGCCGACCGACGGGCTGCTCTTCTGGAACCAAGCGGCGTTCATCCCGAAGAACGCGCCGAACCCCAACGAGGCCCACGCCGTGCTGAACGCCATGTGCGGCGTCGACTACGGCCTCGCGCTCACGCGCGAAACCGAGTATTTGGTCACGAGCGCCGGGACGGCGGCAGCCCTTTCGGCGAACGAGCGGCGAAAGCTCGGCTACGACATCCTCGAGCGCAAGCTGAACCTCGTGCCTCTCGCTTGGCCGAGGAGCATGGATGCGTGGATCGAGGCCTGGGGCAAGGTCAAGGCGGCATGACCGGGGCCGGCTCCACCCGGCGCGCCGCGGTCGAGGCGCGCCGGGTGTCGAAGCGCTTCGGCGAGGTGCTCGCCCTGGATGAGGTCTCGCTCGACATCGGCGAGGGGGACTTCTTCGCGCTGCTGGGCCCCAGCGGCTGCGGCAAGACCACGCTGCTGCGCATCATGGGCGGCTTCGAGAACCCGAGCGGCGGCGACCTGAGGATCGGGGGGGAGAGCGTGCTCGGGCAGCCGCCCTACCTGCGCCCGACGAACATGATCTTCCAGCACCTTGCGCTGTTTCCGCACATGAACGTGTTCGAAAACGTCGCCTTCGGGTTGAAGATGAAGCGAGAGAGCGCCGAGCGCATTCGCGCCCGGGTGACGGAGGTGCTGGCGCTGGTGCGCTTGTCCGGTTTCGAGCCGCGCACCATGGACCAGCTGAGCGGCGGGCAGAAGCAGCGCGTGGCCATGGCACGCGCGCTGGTCAACGATCCGTCGGTTCTGCTGCTCGATGAACCCCTCGGCTCGCTCGACCTGCAGCTGCGCCTGCAGATGCACGAAGAACTGCGGCGCCTGCACCGCGACCTGGGCTCGACCTTCGTCTTTGTCACGCACGACCAGGCGGAGGCGCTGGCCCTCGCCAACCGCATCGCAGTCATGAACGCGGGCCGCGTGCTTCAGGTTGGTACGCCGGAGGATATTTACAACATGCCGCAGACGCGCTTCGTA
>VGER01000066.1 GCA_016869235.1 Alphaproteobacteria bacterium
TCCACCGCTACAACTGGCACCGACCTCATGCCAGTATCGGTTCGATGCCACCCATCAGCAGACTCGGCCTGACCCGGAACAACCTATTGAGGCTCCACAGCTAGCGCAGCTCCCTCACCCGCTCGCTGCGCTGCTCGCCTTCAAGCGGTCGCGCCGCTTGCGCGCCAGCATGTTGAGGAACTCGACGCCGGCCGAGAACGCCATCGCCGTGTAGATGTAGCCCTTCGGCACGTGATGGCCGAAGCCGTCGGCAATCAGCGTCACGCCAATGATGAGCAGGAAGCCGAGCGCCAGCATCACCACCGTCGGATTCTGCTGAACAAAGCGCGACAGGGGATCGGCCGCCAGCATCATGGCGGTCACCGCGACCACCACGGCGATCACCATGATGGTGAGGTTGCTGGTCATGCCCACCGCGGTAAGGATGCTGTCGATCGAGAACACCATGTCGAGCAGCAGGATCTGCACGATCGCCGATCCGAAGCCGAGCGACGGCTTCTGGCTGTCGAAGATGTCGGGAGCCGGATCGGGGTCGACGTTGTGATGGATTTCCTTGGTGGCCTTCCACACAAGGAACAGGCCGCCGGCGATGAGGATCAGGTCGCGCCACGAGAACTCGAAGCCGAACGCGCCGAACAGCGGCTCGTCCAGCCCGACCAGCCAGGCGACGGTGCCCAACAGGCCAAGGCGCAAGCCGAGCGCCAAGCCGATGCCGATGCGGCGCGCCTGCGCCTGCAGGTGCGGCGCCACCTTGTTGGTGATGATGGCGATGAAGACAAGGTTGTCCACCGCGAGCACCAGCTCCATGGCGATCAGGGTGACGAGCGCCGCCCATGCGGCGGGATCGGTGGCGAGCGCGACGAGGCTGTTCATCGGTGGGGCCGCCTGGGCTGGTGGGAGGAACGACGCGAGGTGGTGGAGACAGTCACTGTGCCTCGGTCACCCACGCGAGAATATCGTCGATCACGACCTGCGCGCCAAGGTCGCGCAGCAGGAGGTGTTAGCCGCGCGCATAGCGCCGCACCACGGCGCGGTCGCCGAGCCGGCGCACGAAATCGCGCCGCACCCAGCCGGGGATGATGCGATCGCGCGCGCCCACGAGTGCCAGAGCCGGCTGCGGAATCGCCTCGGCGTTGTCCAGGGCGCGATTCATCAGGTCGATGAGGCCGGCGAGCACGTCGAGGCGAACCCGCTTTTGCACGAGGGGATCCTCATCCATGGCCGCGAGCACCGCCTTATTGTCGGTGGCCAGGCCGCGCGGGCTGCGTGCGTGCGCAGTCAGCCCTGGCATCTTGCCCGCCAGCGCCCTCAGCACCGGCTCGGTGACGGACGGGAGCTTCTGCCAGCCCAGCACGGCCGGCGAGACGAGAATGGTCCCGGCCACGTCCGGATAGTTTGCCTCGCTCGCGAAGGCGAGCAGGAGGGCCGCGCCCATGCTCTCGCCGAGCACGAACAGCGGCACGCGCCGATGCTTGCGCCGTGCATGCGCTGCGACGTAGCGCAGGTCGTCGTAGAGGCGCCGCCCGCCCGGCCAAGGCGCGCCGCATCCCGCGGCGCCAAACCCGCGCAGGTCGAACGCATAGGTAGCGACGTCATCCTCCGCCCAAGCCGAGGCGGGCCGCTGGAACGAGCCGGAGTGGTTACGGAACCCGTGGACCGCGACAATGACCGCGTGCGGTTTCTGCTCCGGCAAACACCGGCGCACCGGAATGGGAAAGCCGTCGTCCGCCCTTACCGTGAAGAGCGGCGGGAGCGAGGGCGGGGTGCGACCGCGCGCGTGTGCAGCGGCAGCAGACCGGCGCGAAAACCGCGCGGGCCTGAGCATGCCGGGGCGCTAGGCCGCTTCGGCGTGAGCTTCGCGCCCGTTGATGACGAGGCCGCGCTCGTTCGAGGTGACGCGCACCGTCTCGCCGTCGGCGATCTGGCCCTCCAGCAGCATACGCGCCAGATGGTTCTGCAGGTGCTGCTGGATGACGCGCTTTAAGGGGCGCGCGCCGTAGACCGGGTCGTAGCCCTGGTTGGCGAGCCACGTCTTGGCCTTCTGGTCGAGCTCGATGCTGACCTTGCGCTCGGCAAGGCGCTTCTGCAGGCGGCCAAGCTGGATGTCGACGATGCCGGTCATGTCGGCGCGCGTCAGGCGGTGCAACAGCAGGATCTCGTCGATGCGGTTCAGGAACTCGGGCCGGAAGTGCGCGCGCACGATCTCCATCACCTGGGGACGCACGGCGGTGGAATCCTGCCCCTCGGCCTGGCTGGCGAGGATGTCGGCGCCGAGGTTCGAGGTGAGGATGATGAGCGTGTTGCGGCAGTCGACCGTGCGGCCCTGGCCGTCGGTGAGGCGGCCGTCGTCGAGCACCTGCAGGAGGATGTTGAAGACGTCGTGGTGCGCCTTCTCGATCTCGTCGAACAGGATCACCTGGTAGGGGCGGCGGCGCACGGCCTCGGTCAGCGCCCCGCCCTCCTCGTAACCGACGTAGCCCGGCGGCGCGCCGATGAGGCGGGCGACCGAGTGCTTCTCCATGTACTCCGACATGTCGACGCGCACAAGCGCGCGCTCGTCGTCGAACAGGAACGCCGCAAGCGCCTTGGTCAGCTCCGTCTTGCCGACTCCGGTGGGGCCGAGGAACAGGAACGAGCCGAGTGGGCGGTTGGGGTCCTGCAGGCCGGCGCGGGCGCGGCGCACCGCCTCCGAGACCGACTTCACCGCCTCGCGCTGGCCGACGACGCGGCGGCCGAGCTCGTCCTCCATGCGCAACAGCTTCTCACGCTCGCCGGTGAGCATGCGGTCCATGGGAATGCCGGTCCAGCGCGACACGATGGCGGCGATGTCGCCGTCGGTGACGGCTTCGGAAAGGGTCTCCTCGCCGCGGCTGTCCTGCGCCGCCGCCAGCTTGCGCTCGAGCTCGGGGATGACGCCGTAGGTGAGCTCGCCGGCCCGCCCCAGGTTGCCGGAGCGCTGGGCCGCGGCCAGCTCGGTGCGCGCCTGCTCGATCTGCTCCTTGATCTTCACCGACTTGGCGAGTTCGGACTTCTGCGCCTGCCAGCGCGCGGTCTTCTCGGCGGACTTCGCCTCGAGGTCCTGCAGCTCCTTGTTGAGCTTTTCCAGCCGCGCCTTGGACGCGGGGTCCGTTTCCTTCTTCAGGGCCTCGCGCTCGATCTTCATCTGCAGGATGCGGCGGTCGAGCTCGTCGATCTCCTCCGGCTTGGAGTCGAGCACGATGCGCAGCCGCGCCGCCGCCTCGTCCACCAGGTCGATCGCCTTGTCGGGTAGAAAGCGGTCGGTGATGTAGCGGTTGGAGAGCGTCGCCGCCGCAACCAGCGCGCTGTCGGTAACGCGCACGCCGTGGTGCAGCTCGTACTTCTCCTTGAGGCCGCGCAGGATCGAGATCGTGTCCTCGACGGTCGGCTCGGACACGAACACCGCCTGGAAGCGCCGTGCCAGCGCCGCGTCCTTCTCGATGTGCTTGCGATACTCGTCGAGCGTGGTGGCGCCGATGCAGTGCAGCTCGCCGCGGGCGAGCGCCGGCTTCAAGAGGTTGGAGGCGTCCATGGCGCCCTCGGCCTTGCCTGCGCCGACCAGGGTGTGCAGCTCGTCGATGAACAGGATGACCTCGCCGGCCGCCGCCTCGATCTCCTTCAGCACCGCCTTCAGGCGCTCCTCGAATTCGCCGCGGTACTTGGCGCCGGCGATAAGGGCGCCGAGGTCGAGCGCCATCAGGCGCTTGTGGCGCAGCTGCTCGGGCACGTCGCCGTTGACGATGCGCTGGGCTAGACCTTCGGCAATGGCGGTCTTGCCCACGCCGGGCTCGCCGATCAGCACCGGATTGTTCTTGGTGCGCCGAGAGAGCACCTGCATGGTGCGACGGATCTCCTCGTCGCGGCCGATGACCGGGTCGAGCTTGCCGTCCTTGGCGGCGGCGGTGATGTCGCGCGCATACTTCTTGAGCGCCTCGTAGGAATCCTCGGCCGAGGCGGAATCGGCGGTGCGGCCCTTGCGCAGCTCGGCGATGGCGGCGGCGAGGCCCTCGGGCTTGGCGCCGGAGTCCTTGAGGATCTGGTTGGACTTGGTGCCCGCCGTCTGCGCCAGGGCGAGCAGCAGCATCTCGGCGGTGACGAACGAATCGCCGCCCTTCTCGGCGTTCTTCTCTGCCTGCTCGAGCACCCGCGCCGTCTCAGGGGCGAGGTAGACTTGGCCGGCGCCCGAGCCCTCGACCTTGGGCAGCGCGGCGAGCGCCTCCCCGGTCTTGGCGTGCGCCTGATCGGGACGGCCGCCGGCCGCGCGAATCAGATTGGCTGCCAGGCCCTCCTCGTCGTCCAGCTGCACCTTGAGCAGGTGCTCAGGCACGAAGCGCTGATGGCCTGAGCGGAGCGCCAGGCCCTGGGCATTCTCCAAAAAGCCGCGCGAGCGGCTGGTGTACTTCTCGACTTGCATGCGGCGCGCCCCATCGGTGTTCGGCAGCAGGCCCGCACCGTCCCGACATGCGGCAACGGCAACGGCTCCTTGGGGCCGGCCAGGCGAACGTGGCTAGGGCTCGGCTCCAGTCCCGAAATATTGGGCTGCAGCCGACGCGGCACAAGTACGGACTCTCCCCGATCAGCGTCCGCGCCAGGCGGACTTCGCCAGGATCAGGGGCTGGGAGCGGTCAGTTGACCGGGCCTAGCTCGGCGGTCTCGTCTTCGGAGTCTGCGTATGCCGCCTGAGGATCGGCGGGCTTCTGGCCCATCTGGGGCTGGTTGGCATTCTTCATGCCATCTTGCGGAGCGTGTTCGCCCTGGCCATTGGGGGGGCGCCCCTGGCCGTTGCCCTGTTGCGGCTGCTGCTGGCCGTTGCCGTTGCGCTTCCAACCGGCGGCGCTCAGCACGCGGTAATAGTGCTCGGCGTACTGCAGGAACCCCTCGGCCGCCACCCGGTCGCCGGCGCTTTGGGCCTCGCGCGCCAGGCTGGTGTACCGCTCGTACAGCTGGTTCGCGTTGCCGCGGACCTTGTTGCCGTCTGGAGTGTTGGATTCGAGCGACCGATTCATCATCGGTGGCTTGCCGCGGCCGTTTGGCCTGCCGTTACGGGACCGCTTGGAGTTGTTCCCGCGTCTCATGTTGTCCATGTTGCGCTTATCACCACCCTAACGATGTCGTTGGATGCGAAACGAGATCGGATCTGTTGTGCGTTAAGCGTTGGGGCACTCCCCCAGCGCCCATCCGAACCAAGCAACCTGCACTGTTAGATTTTCGCCTTCATGGCGAAGCCATCCCGGGTTCGGTCCAGAATGTCGGAGGGAACCGTCAGCTTCGGCAGGCCAGTCAATTTCGACAGGAACGACCTGAGCGCGCTGTCATTTCCACTATCAAGCCTAGCCCCAAGCTTGGTGGTTTCCAAGCCCTTTTCTTCTATCGCTAGGTCCGAAACCTACTTGCCAGACCCGATTTGCCTGGCCCTTTTGCCCCTACCTCATGCGGGCGACGATTGCTCGGGGGGTGCCGGATAGATCGGCGCGCACCGAGGCAACTTCAAGGCCGTTCGACGAGAAAAGCCGCCCTACCTCTTCTGCTTGGCGCAAGCCGATCTCGACGGCTGCCACACCGGTGGGCGTCAGCAGCCGCGGCAACGCGGGCGAGAGGCGGCGGTAGAAGTCGAGACCATCATCGCCGCCATCCAACGCGCGGCGCGGATCGAACGCCGCAACTTCAGGCGCGAGCGACGCAATCTCGGTGCGCGGGATGTAGGGCGGATTCGACACGACGAGGTCGAATGGCCCAGCGATTGCGGACGCCCAGTCGGCGACAACGAACGACGCGCGATCGGCGAAGCCGAGCCGCGCGGCGTTAAGCCGGGCGGTAGCGATCGCGTCGTGTTCTATGTCGATGCCGACGCCGGTCGCGGCCGGAAACTCGTGCAGCAGTGCGCACAAGATGCAGTTCGACCCGGTGCCGAGATCGAGAATTCGTAGCGGCGGCGCGGAGCTAGCGTACGCGGCGAGCACCGCCTCGATCACCGTCTCGGTGTCGGGGCGCGGGTCGAGGGTGGCCGGAGACAGGGCGAAGTCCAGGCCCCAGAACTCGCGCGTGCCGCGGATGCGAGACACTGGCTCGCGCGCCTCGCGACGCACAACCTTATCCACGAAACGCGCCGAGTCTGAGTCTGACAAGGGACAAGACGGGTCGAGCAACGCCGGGTGCGAGACGCCCATTGCCTCGGCGAGCAACAGGCGGGCGTCGCGACGCGGGGACTCGACGCCCGCCGCACGCAGGCGCTTGGTGGCGTCGCAGATGGCGTCGTGAACCTTGCGCGGTTCGGCGTGGATGCCCGGGTCAAGCCCGGGCATGACGGGAGAAGAATGCTTCACGACTTCTCGTCCATCGCCACCAAGCGTTCGGCTTCGTCGGTGGTGATGAGGGCTTCGATGATGGGGTCGAGGCCTTCGCCGGCCATCACTTTGTCGATCTGGTGCACCGTCAGGTTGATGCGGTGGTCGGTGACGCGGCCCTGCGGGAAGTTGTAGGTGCGGATGCGCTCGGAGCGGTCGCCGGTGCCGACCTGGCCGCGGCGCTGGGCGGCGCGGGCGGCATCCTGCTCGGCGCGCTTGGCGTCGTAGATGCGCGAGAGGAGAATCTTCATCGCCTTGGCGCGGTTCTTGTGCTGGGACTTCTCGTCCTGCATCGCCACGACGATGCCAGTCGGCAGGTGGGTGATGCGCACGGCGGAGTCGGTGGTGTTGACCGACTGACCGCCGGGGCCCGACGAGCGGTAGACGTCGATGCGCAGATCCTTGTCTTCGACCTTCACGTCCACCTCTTGCGCCTCGGGCAGCACGGCGACGGTGGCGGTGGAGGTGTGGATGCGCCCCTGCGCCTCGGTCTCGGGCACGCGCTGGACGCGGTGGACGCCGGACTCGAACTTCAGGCGCGCGAAGACGCCGAAGCCCGAGATCATCGCTTGGGCTTCCTTGATGCCGCCGCCGTCCTTCTCGTCGTAGGCGAGCGCCTCGAAGCGCCAGCCGCGCAGCTCGGCGTAGCGCTGGTACATGCGGAACAGGTCGCCGCCGAACAGACCGGCTTCGTCGCCGCCGGTGCCGGCACGAACCTCGAGAATGGCGTTGCGCTCGTCGGCCTCGTCCTTGGGCAGCAGCGCGACGGTGACCTTGCGCTCCAGCTCGTCGCGCCTGGCGCGGCCGTCGTAGAGCTCGGCCTCGGCGAGGGCCTTCATCTCGGCGTCGAGCGACGGGTCCTTCATCACCTCCTCGGCGCCGGCGACGTCGTTGCGCGCCTTGCGCAGCGCCTCGATGGCGGCGACGACGGGGCCGAGGCTGGAATACTCCTTAGTGAGCTTGACGTACTCCGGGCCGCCGCCGGCGGCGGTGGTCAACTGCGTCTCGATGGTGCGGAAGCGCGCCACGACCGCTTCGAGCTTGTCTTCGGGGACGACGGCCATGTGATGCAACTAACTGCGGGCAGAGGCTGGAAAATGCGAAAGCCCCCGCTCGGGGGGCTTAAGGGGCAGTAGCGTCACTGGGTTGCCCAGCCCGCACCCTAGGACGCTTATGTTTTGCCTGCGATAAGCGGCCGATCCGGGGTTTGCTACAACTTTATTGTCTCGCATTGGCCCGCGTGAGTCAATCGACGCGGGCCCGGCTCGGAGGTGGTTGTAGCAAACCCAGGATCGGCCGCGAACCGCAGCGAAGGGACGAAGCGCTCCCCAAAGTAGGGGAGCGGTTCGTCCCTGCACTCCGCTGCGCGGAGTGAGACCGCAAATCGATTCGCTGCGACTAAGCGGTCGCTTCGCGCGCCAGCGTCGTGGCGAGGTCGGCGAGCGGAACTTCCCGTTGCGCGCCGGAGGCGAGGTCGCGCACGACGGCGACGCCCTTCTTGAGCTCGTCGTCGCCGAGCAGCACCGCGACGCGGGCGCCGATCTTGTCGGCGCGCTTCATGCGCTTGGAGATGTTGCCGGAGGCGCCGAGATCGACCGCCAGGCCGCGGCGGCGCAGCTCGTGCGCCAGCAGCAGGGCCTTGGCCTCGCCGGCTTCGCCGATCGGCACGAGGGCGATGACGCGGCGCGGCGGCTCCAGGTCGCGCAGGAGCATGGCGAGGCGTTCCACCCCGCCGGCCCAGCCGATGCCGGGCGTGGACGGCCCGCCCATGGATTCCACCAGACCGTCGTAGCGGCCGCCGGACAGGACGGCGCCCTGGGAGCCCAGCGCGCTGGTGACGAACTCGAAGGCCGTGTGGCTGTAGTAGTCGAGGCCGCGTACCAGGCGCTGGTTGACGACGTAGGCGACGCCGAGCGCGTCGAGGCCGCGGCGCACCCCGGCGAAGAACTCGGCCGACGCGGCGTTGAGCGAGTCGGCGAGCATGGGCGCGCCGGCGACGATCTTGCGGTCACCTTCGTCTTTCGAGTCGAGGATGCGCAGCGGGTTGCGCTCCAGGCGCGCGCGGCTGTCCTCGGACAGCGCGCCGGCGTGGCCGGAGAAGTACTCGACCAAGCGGGCGCGATAGGCGGCGCGACTCTCGGCGTCGCCGAGGGAGTTGATCTCTAGGGTCGTGTCCTTGCGGATGCCGAGCGCGGAGAGGATGTCGTGGCCGAGCGCCAGGACTTCCACATCGGCCTGCGGCTCCGCGATGCCGATGCACTCGACGTTGATCTGGTGGAACTGGCGCAGGCGACCTTTCTGCGGCCGCTCGTAGCGGAACAGCGGGCCGTGCGAGAAGAAGCGCACGGGCAGCTGCTGCGACAGGCCTTCGGAGAGGAACGAGCGCACGACGCCGGCGGTGAACTCCGGGCGCAGCGTGATGCTTTCGCCGCCGCGATCGGTGAACGTGTACATCTCCTTGGTGACGACGTCGGAGGTGTCGCCGAGGGTGCGCTTGAACACCTCGGTGAACTCGAACACCGGCGTCGCCATCTCGGCGAAGCCGTAACGCTCGGCATAGTCGCGCGCGACCTCGACGACGCGGCGATGGCGGCGCGCCTCTTCCGGCAACAGGTCGTGTGTGCCCCGTACGGGCTGCAGCTTGGCCATGGTCAGGGAGCGGCGCTAAAGCGCCGCAGGGTGCGAATGCGCGGTGCCGCAAGTGGCCGACGCAGGCTGGCCCGCGGAAAAGGCGGCAAATTCAAAGACTTGTGCGGTGGCCGGCATCGGGTTCCTTGGGCGAAGCCGGCAATACTTAGGCCGGGCCAGAAGTGCGGTCAACGAGAGACGATTCAGTTTGTGAACTGACATAGGCGTTACGCACGCTGAATGACCCCGATTGACGTCCCGGCCTCCTCGGCGATTGACCGGTTCACTGTGAAGTATTCTGGCAGTTGGCCAACATCCCGCTCGGCTATGTGCACAGTTTTCCGTGTTGGGAGGCCCCCCGATCGGATGGGGATTGGAATCGAAACGTAGCAGTATTCATGCGATCGACGTGTGTCTCCACTGGAGGCGTAGCGTGCGCCAGTAACCACCGCCGTGATTCCGTCCTCGTTGAATGCCACTTCCCGGAACAATGTGAAGTTCGTTACCACGGGAACTGACTGATTTGGAACTGGGAGCGTTGCCGCCGCGCGGGCTTGGTCCTCGACCGTTTGCTGAAGAACAGGCACACCCACTACGACCTCCTTCTCAACAATGACTGGACTGCCTGCACTTGGTGGTCCAAGCGCAATGTTAGTCCCAAGCGCCCGCTGAGGCCAAGCTGGCCGGCAGGCGCAGCGGAGCGGAGCCGAACGGCCAGCTTGGGAGGACCGCTTCCGGCGCCGGCGGCCGGTAGCCGAGCGCGCTGTGGG
>VGER01000067.1 GCA_016869235.1 Alphaproteobacteria bacterium
GGTTGCGACAGCGCGCTGCCCGCCGCCAGCAGCCAGCCCGCGGCAGCGAGCGCACAAAAGAGAAGTCGGCCGGGGCTGTGCATCAACGGACTCCGCGGCGCCAGTCGACCGGCCGGACGAACTGGCCGACCCACATGCCCGCCCGCTCGTTGCGCGCCTTCGCCTCGGCTGCTCCGAATCCGATCTCGGGATCTGCGCGCGCCACCGCCCAGCCGCTGGCGACCACCGCCTGATTGAGAGTGATGGCGGTCGGCGCGATGTCGCGGCGCGTTCCGTCGTCCTGGCCGCAGATGCCCCACACGCGGTCGTCGCCCTGGAAGTTCTTTACGTGGCACACCACCGGAATGCCGGCGAGCAGGTTGATCAGGTTGGCGCGCGCGCGGAGCCCGCACTCGTAGGGAATGCGGTTCATCGTGCAGGTCTGATAGAGGTCCGGGGCGTCCACGCCGCGCAGGTGGATGTCCACCTCCATCAGCTCGAGGGTATCGCCGTCCTTCACCACGGGCACGCCGGCCAGCACGTTGGTGTCGACGCGACGCTCAGCCACGGCCGCCTGCCACAAACCGCGACGCTGGCCGCGCGCCTGCGCGCCGTCCTCGACGTAATCGAGCGTGTGCTGCTGGTCGGCGATCGCCCAGCCGGTGCGCACGAGGGCGCGGTTGATGTCACCGCCGGCGTCGGCGAACAGCGCCGCGTCGGGTTTGGCGACCGTGCAGCGGCCCCAGTTGCGCTCGTCGGTCTTGTAGCGCGTGACGTCACAGCGCACGGTCTTGCCGGCGACCATCTCGATGAGGCGCGCGTGGGCAATGAGGTTGCACTGTAGGACGTTTGGACCGATGCGGCAGTCGGTGTCCTCGCGCGGAGAGACGAGGCCCTCGAGGTGAACGACGTGATCCTTGATGAGCAGCCGCCCCGCCGCGGGCACGGCCGCCGGTCCCTCCACCGCGTAGTGCAGCGGGCCGGACAGGTAGAAGTATCCGCCGATCGCAGCGAAAACCACGATGGCCAGCAGGCCGAGGGCGGTGACGACGTTGCGGCGGGAACTCATGCAGCAAGAACGTTCATGAGCGACGGCCGCCGTTCAACGCGATCGGGGAGGCCCGTGCGCATCCCATCGGGCGGGATGTTGCCGGACCACATACCGGCCCGCGCCGCCTGGGCACGCCGTGCGAACTCGACCCATTCGCGGCCGTGGACCTCGTTGGGCAGCGCCCAACCGGCGAGCAAAATCCGCCCGTTGATGGTGTCCTCGAGGCGGTCGCCCATCGGCGTGCCGCTGCCGATGGTACGGCACACGCCCCAGTTGCGCTCATCGCGGGGCAGCTGCCGGATCTGGCAGCGCACCTGCTTGCCGGCGGCCAGCTCGGCGAGCTTCGCTTCGTCCGACGAAGCCAGGCCGGTCAGGTGGATGACACGGCCCTGAACCTGCAGAACGGCGCCGGTTGGCCCCGTTTGGCTGAGCGGCAAAGTGGCGACGCCTTGGGCCGTGGACCCAGCGCCGCCGCCGCCGCGCAGGAAATAAAACACCTCGGCGCCGGCGAGTCCGACGACCACCGCTCCCAACGCCAAAAACAGCCACTTGCGGTCAGCAGACATAGATCGAAGCGGCGGTCCCCGGCGCGGTCTGCCTGACTGCTAGCACGCGCCCCCCGGGGCGGCAAATCGCACCAACGAGATCGAGCGTGACGTTGTCGCAACATTCGAGAAAAGGCCAAGTAAGGAGCGTCAAGCCTCTGAGTTGACGCTTGTTTCCGGCCGATTCCTTGGGCTACTCTCGCCCGCAGTCGAGAGACTGCGGGCTTGTCCGGGGGTTCCATCTTCTGTCGTCGACTGCGGTCGAGACCAGCCACGGGCCGGCTCGAAAGCGTAGGGGTGATTCGGCCATGATGGCTGCGAAGGTGGTGCGGTTTGGTGCGCTGGCGTCTGCTCTCGGACTGTCGGCGTGTTCCTTTACTTCCAATGCCTTGTGGCCTTCCTTGGGCGGTGGCGATCGTGCTGCCGCGACCCAGACGGCGGCCGTTCAGCGGGCCAACCAGCCGGCAGGCACCACCCAGGTGGCTCAGGCCACGGTCCCGGCGCCGCCCTCCCTCGGCACCACCACGTTCGTCCCGCCCGCCGTCACCCAGGGCGTCTCCACGGGCACCTTCGTCGGCGCCAAGGTCGCCCAGCACCGTGGCGAACTGATCGGGCTGCAGGACACCATCATCCGCCATAACCAGCAGTTGCAGCAGGTACGCGCGCAAACCACCGAGGACTCGCAGCGCTACCACGGCACCATCGCCGCCATCAATTCGCGCCTGCAGATCGGCACGACGCCCGGCAACCCGGTGCTGCTCGGCCAGTGGCGCAGCGCTCAAGGCGATCTCGAGCGCCTGAGCGCCGACGTCGCCAACCTGAACAGCCTGGCGAACAGCGTCGCCGCCGACTCGGCGATGGCCTCGTACCTCCTCGAAGCGGCACGCGCGACCTACGGTCTTGCCGGCGCCATCGACGAGGATCACCGCCAGCTCGCCATCCTGGAAGACGAGACCAACCGCACCGTGGTGCTGATCGACCGCCTGCTCAACGAGCTGTCCGAGGACATCAGCCGCCAGACCGCGTACCTCGCCGCCGAGCGCCGCAACCTGCAGACCATCGCCATCGCCATCCAGAACGGCGAGATCCTCGGCCAGAGCCTGTTCAACCGCGCCTTCGCGAACGCCGCGGCGCCCGCCGACTTCGGCGCCGCCAATGCCGCGGCCGCGGGCGCCCCGTTCGGGGCGGCACAGATCGGCGCCGGCCAGCAGCCGCTCGTCGTCATCCGCTTCGACCGCACGAACGTGCAATACCAGCAGCCGCTCTACAACGCGGTGGCCGCCGCGCTCGAGCGCAAGGCGACCGCGACGTTCGACCTGGTCGCGGTGGCTTCCGCGCAGGGCAATGCCGCCAACATGGCGCTCAACGTGACGCGCGCCAAACAGAACGCCGAAGAGGTGCTGCGCACGCTGACCAACATGGGCCTGCCCGCCGACCGCGTGCGCCTGTCGTCGACCAGCACGCCCGACGTCACCACCAACGAAGTGCGCATCTTCGTCCGCTAGCGCGGCCACGACGGCATCACCGCCGCCGTATTGCCCGGGCAAAATGCGGGCCGTTCCAGCCGGCGCCGCGAACGGGCCGCGGGCGGGGCGCTGTCCGGCGGTCTCCAGCGCGCAGGCATTCTAGAAACGAACACGCCGCCGATCGCTGCGACCCGCCTGCAGGAACTGCATGGCAGCATCGTGCATCTCACGCCGCCGATCAAGCGCTGAGACAATCACGAATGCTTGGTCTCAGCCGTAGCGCCACGCTGCCGTTGCCGCCTGCAATATTTTAGTTTACTTTAAAATCATGGATACTCTGCTACAGGCGGTGGGAGCGCCGCGCCGGCGCATGATCCTCAAGCTTCTGTGGGACGGCGAGCGCACGGCCGGCGAGGTGCACCGCGCCATGACCGACGTGACGTTCGGCGCCGTCTCGCAGCATCTCGGCGTGCTGACGCGCGCGGGCCTGGTGCGCCGCCGCGCGGAGGGCCGCGAGCGCTACTATCGCGCCGACCGCAAGGCGCTCGGTCCCCTCGCCAAGCTGCTGGAAGAGATGTGGAACGGCGCGCTGGCCGAGCTCAAGCTGCGCGCCGAAATGGACGAAGCGCGCCGCGGCCCGAGGCCGAAGCGGCCGCTAAGGACGGCCCGATGAAGGACCTGCCGCTCCGCTACACACGCACCATCGTCATTCGCGCGCGCCCCGCCACCGTGTTCCGCTACTTCACCGACTCGGTGCGCTTTGCGTCGTGGTGGGGTCCCGGCTCGACCATCGATCCGAAGCCGGGCGGGCGGGTGCATATCGTCTATCCGGGCGGTACGACCGCAGGGGGAGAGGTGGTCGCCATCGACCCCGAGCGCCGCGTCGTCTTCACCTACGGCTACGACAAGAAGTCGGACGACACGGCGGTGCTGATCGCGCGGGGCGCTTCGCTGGTAACCATCGAGTTCGCGCCGCATGGCGACGGCACCAAGCTCACCCTGCTGCACGAGGTGGCAGAGGAGCGCGTGCGCGACGAGCATGTCGCCGGCTGGCGCTACCAGCTGTCGCTGTTCGCCAACGTCGTGGCGCGCGAGGAGCACGCGGATGTGGCGGTGCGCGTCGACACGTTCTTCGCCGCGTGGACCGAAGCGGACCCGGTGAAGCGGCGCGCGCAGCTTGACGTAGTGGCGACCGAGGAGGTCGGCCTGCGCGACGCGTACGCGACGATCTCGGGGCTGGACGACCTGGTCGAGCACATCACCGCGGTGCAGAAGCACATGCCGGGCACCGCGCTGGTGCGCGACGGCGAGCCGCAACAGTGCCAAGGCACCGCGCTGGTGCGCTGGAAGGCCGGCAAGGCGGGCGGCACCAACGTGTTCCGGCTTGCCGCCAACGGCCGTATCGCCGACGTGGCCGGATTCTGGAACGCCTAGGTGCCGGCGTTCGACGGCGCGATGAGCATGACTTTGGGAAAATAGGTGGCGTAGCGGCGCGTATCCCGGGTCAGCAATGCCAGGTCCGCCACCGCGGCGTGCGCTCCGACGAAGAAGCCGGCAAGGAACAGGGCTGTACGAGGAATACCCAACAGCCGGACGTTCACCTTGGCGAGCGTAGCCTCCACGTCCTCAATGCGCGCAAATCCAGCCGAGAGCTGCGCGAACGGCCTGGCGGCGGCTCACGGGCTAGGCCACGCGACAGAATTAAGAAATTCCGGCCCCAGCGCCGGTCATGGGCGCTACTCCCAGCGCATCGCCGCGACGTCGTTCACGAACATCGGCGAGTTGGTCCACAGGCCTTTGAGACCGGCGCGGGCCACCGCCACCTTGGGCAGCTCGAACAGGAACACATTGACCGCGTCCTCGCTGATCTTGCGCTGGGCGTCGGCCCAGGCGCGGTTCTGCTCGTTGGCGTCGATGGTGCGGTTGGCGCGCGCGAGGATGTCGCGCAGCGCGGGGCTGTCGTACTGGAAGTAGTAGTCCGGGTTGCCGTAGATGCCGATGTCCATCGGCTCCACGTGGCTGACGATGGTCAGGTCGTAGTTCTTCTTGTCGAGGACGGCGTCGAGCCAGCGGGCCCATTCGACCTCCTCTATGCGGGCGCGCACGCCGACGCGCGCCAGCTGCGTGGCGACGATCTGGCCGGAGCGCAATGCGTACGGAACCGGCGGCAACGTGAGCGTCACGTCGAAGCCGTTGGGGACGCCGGCTTCACGCAGCAACGCGCGCGCCTTGTCGAGATCCGGCGGGTACGCCCCCGTCAGGTCGACGTACGCCGGATGATGCGGCGCGAAATGCGAGCCGATCGGCTGGGCGAGTCCCGACATGGCGCCGGCGATGATGTCGCGGCGGTCGATCGCGTGCGACAGCGCGCGGCGCACGCGCACGTCGGCGAGCGGGCCGCGCTTGTTGTTCATGGCTAGGATCGTCTCGCCCTCGGTGGTGCCGATCAACACCTGGAAGCGAGCATCGCGCTGGAATTGTCCGATCGCCTCGACGGCGGCGAGGTTGGCGAAGAAGTCGACGTCCCCCGCCAGCAGCGCCGCGACCTGGGCGGCGGCGTCGCCGATGAACCGGAAGGTGACACGGTCGATGCCGATGCCGGCGGCGGCACGGTAGGCCGGGTTGCGCACCAGCGTAACGGAGTTGCCCGGCAGCCAGCGCTCGAGCATGTAAGGTCCGGTGCCCACCGGCTTGGATCGATTGGTCGCGGCCGACTCCGGCGCGACGATGACCGAGGCGTTCTCCGCGAGGTTGAACAGGAACAGCGCGCTCGGCGCCTTCAGGGTCAGCACGACCGTCGCCGCGTCGGGCGTTTCGATGCGCTCGATCTGGGTGAAGTAGCCCTTGCGGCCGTTCGTGCTGTCGTCACGCGCGTTGCGCTCGAAGGTGAACTTGACGTCGCCCGAATCGAAGTCGGTGCCGTCGGAGAACTTCACGCCGCGGCGCAGGTGGAACGTGTAGGTGCGGGCGTCGGGCGAAACCTCCCACCGCTCGGCGAGACCCGGCAGGACGCGTCCCTGCTCGTCGATGCGCGTCAGCCCCTCAAAGATGTTGATCTGGGTGATCTCCGCGACGGCAGCGGCCTGGTTGATCGTTGGATCGAGGACGGGCGGCTCGAGCGCCATGCCGATCGTGAGCGCGCGGCGCGCCTGCGCATGGGCTTCTCGCGCCACCGGCAGCGCGGCAAGCAGGGCAACGGCAACCAGAATCAGAGCGCGAGTCATTTGCATGACCGCGGGCCTCCTGGGCTCAACGTGTGCGGAAGGCCGGAATATCTCCCAAAGCTTCGGCCAGGTAAACAGCCCGGCCGATAGAGCGCTCCACGCAAGCCGCGGCAGCGTCGCCGATGGCGGCCAGCTCGGCCGGCTCGATCAGGCGCGGGTTGCGGCCCGTCGCCACCGCGAACAAGGTGTCGCCGTCGAAGGGGCTGTGGGCCGGCCGCACGGCGCGGGCGATGCCGTCCTGGGCCATGAGCGCGACACGCTGGGCCTGGGCGGGGGTGAGCGTCGCGTTGGTGGCGACGACGCCGACGGTGGTGTTGGCGCCGGGCTTCGGTCCCTGCTTGCCGTAGGGCTTGGACCAATCGGGCATCGCCGACGGCGGTCCCTGGTTGCCGAACTCGCCACCTTGCTCCGCGGCCCACGCCCACAGGGTGCGCGTGCCCGGGATGACCGGCGAGCCGACGGCGTTGGCGGCGATCAGCGCGGCGACGACGATGCCGCCGTCGAGCGCGACGGACGCACTGCCCAAGCCGCCCTTCACCTCGCCGGCGATGGCGCCGAGGCCGGCCCCGGCGTTGCCAAGCGCAAAGTCCGCGCGCGCCTGCTCGCAGGCGCGCATGCCGAGCGCGCGATAGGGCGGCTCGGCGCCCCACTCCTTGTCGCCGCCGTTCAGCAGGTCGAACAGAATTGCCGCCGGCACGATCGGCACGCGCACCGGTCCGACCGCATAGCCGCGCTGGCGGGCAGCGAGCCACGCGGAGACGCCGGCGGCGGATTCGAGTCCGAACGCGGAGCCGCCCGACAGGACGATGGCGTCGACATGCTGGACCAGCGACGTCGGCGCTAAGAGATCCGTCTCGCGCGTGCCGGGCGCGCCGCCGCGCACGTCCACCGCCGCAACGAACGGCTCGGCACACAGCACGACGGTGACGCCGGAGCGCAGGCGCGCGTCGTCAGCGTTGCCGACGGTGAGGCCCTCAACGTCGCTGATGAGGTTGCGCCGCGGCGGCGCGCTGGATGGCTTAGCGGCCGAGGTCGGGCGGAGCTGCACGCAGGAGGCCCGGGTCGGGGCCGAACCGCACTGGCTCGGCGTAGCAATCGACCCGCCCTAGCACCTGGTAGCAGAAGCGCGGCGGGTCGAACGCGACGAACGGCTCGTAGCACTTGTCGTCGACCGGTACGTTGCCGGCCATCTGACAGCCGAACTGCTGGAAGCGCATCGCAATCCGCTCGGCGCCCACGCAGCCGGACAGGCCGATCATGCCTACCCACGCGGCGACGGGAATTAACCACAACCGACGGCTATACATCGGGAATCTCCAAGCGAAACTGCGTGCCCCGTTCGTCGCTGCGCACAAGGTGAATGTCGCCGCGATGGGCCCGCGCGATATCCCGTGCAATCGCCAGGCCAAGACCGGTGCCGCCGGCCCGGGCGCTGCCCGAGAACGGGCGGAACAGCGCCTCGCGCGCCTTGGGCGGCAGGCCGGGGCCGGTGTCGATGATGTCGATGGCGACGTGGCCGTTGATCCTCTGCGCGCGCGCCACCACTTGGCCGCCGGGGCCGCGCGCCGCGTTGGCTTCGCCGTCCATCGCCTGCACGGCGTTGCGGGCGAGGTTGAGCAGCGCCCGGAACACCTGGTCGCGGTCGGCGTTCACCGAGAAGCGCTCCGGCACCTCGTTCTTCCACGCGACGCGCGCCACCTGACCGACACCGGCCGACGTGCCGACGTCTTCCATCAGGTCGTGCAAGTCGAACCACGTGCGATGCGGCACCGGCTCCTCGGCGCGGCCGTAGCGCAGCGTCTCGCTGGCGAGCGTGGCGGCGCGGTCGACCGCGCGCACCAGCGTCGGCGCCAGCCGTTGCACCTCGGGATCGGAGAGCGAGGCGATGCGGTCGGACACCAGCGTCGCGGTGGCGAGAATGTTGCGCAGGTCATGGCTGATCTTGCTGACCGCGTGGCCGAGCTCGGCGAGGCGGCGGTTCTGCCGCAGCGCCGAGCGCAGGTCGGTCTGCATGGTGGAGAGCTCGCGCTCAGCGATGCCGATCTCGTCGTCGCGCGCCGTCGGGCGGATCACCGACCAGGGGTTGGATGGGTCGTGACGGAATTCCACCATGCTCTGGGTGATGAGTGCCATCGGGCGCACCAAGCGCCAATGCAGCACCAAGTAGATGAGCAGCGCCGTCACCAGCGAGATGAGAATCGAGACCCTGAGAATCTCGCCGGCGTAGGCGCTCAGGTGCGCCACCAGCGGCCGCTCGTCCATCAGCACCTCGACCATCGCGCCGGGCATCTGCTGTGAGGCGCCGATGAGGCGGACGACCCGGTTGTCGCCGCGCCACAGGGCGGCGAGCGCGTCGCCAAGGGTGTTGGCGAGAGTCGCCGTGCGCAGGTCCACGGTGACGTCGAGGGCCGGCGGCATGTCGTCGGCGAGCACCAGCCGGCTGACCGCGCCACGCAGCACGATGGCGCGCACGCCCACCGTGTCGAGGAGCCGGCGGGCGAGCTCAGGGCTCACCATATTGTTGGGGGTTTCCTCCAGCGACAGGGTCGCGAGGTCGGCATCGGCAATGGTCGCTTCCAGGACGTTGAGCCGCTCGCGTCCCACCGACGGCACGAAGATCAGTACTTCCGCGACCATCACGAACACCATGGTGAGGACCCCCAGCTGGCCGGTGAGGCCGCGGTACCAGCACACCGCGGGCTTGGCGGCGGGCTCTGGCGGCGGGGGCGGCGCGGCGGGCGCAAGGCTGACCTTGGCCGTGGCCCCGGCGGGGGCGGTCACGGCGGGACTGGGAGTGCGCGGCCGGCCAGGGGCTGGGTCGGGGGCCTTGCCGGCCAGCGAACCATCACCACGCGGTAGGCTGGTCATTGCCGGGGACTCTAGTCCCTCCGAGGCCAAGCCAGCAAACGGCCGCCGGACCGGCCGGGGGCGAAATCCCGCGGCGCGGCCGAAGGTTGACGAGCTTCCGGCCCTGCCTGTATTAGGTGCGGCCGCGGAATTGATGCGGGCGCCCGGCGCCGCATCCTCGGGTCCGCCAAGCAAGCTTCAGCAAGGCTCGGACAGCACGAGCAGCAGAACTCAGGAGAATTGTCGTGAAACGGACCTATCAGCCGAGCAAGCTGGTGCGCAAGCGCCGCCACGGTTTCCGCACCCGCATGGCTACCACGGGCGGCCGCAAGGTGCTCGCCCGCCGGCGCGCCAAGGGCCGCAAGAAGCTCTCGGCCTAGCGCGGATGCTGCCGCGCACCGCGGTGGCGCAACAGACCCCCCCGGCATCGGCGTCTCGTCTCGGCCGGCTGCGCAAGCGCTCCGAGTTCCTGCGCGTCGCCGCCAAGGGCCGCAAGGCCTCCACACCCGGCGTCCTGTTGCAGGCGCTCGCCACCGCGCCCGCACCGGAATCGGCGGCGGAGATTCGCGTCGGCCTAACCGTCAGCCGCAAGGTCGG
>VGER01000068.1 GCA_016869235.1 Alphaproteobacteria bacterium
CGCCTGCGCCGCAGGACGCCATCGGCGCCCTGCTGGTGCGCGGCTCCGGTGCGGTCACGGTCGGCAATCGCTTCTTCTATCTGCTCGGCGTGGAAGGTCTCGACGAAGACTCCACCTGCGAGCGCGACGGCGGCACATACGCGTGCGGCATCGTCGCGATGGCCAGGCTCGCCGAGATCGTCAACGGCAGGGTGCTGCACTGCGCGCTGCAGCAGTTCCCGGGCGACAGCCGCACGTGGGGCATGTGCAAGCCGTTCGACCCCGCGACGCGCGGGCCGGTGTTGCTCGCCACGACGCTAAATCAAGAGTGGGTGCGCTCTGGGTGGGCGCGGGCGCACACCCTGCACACCGATGCCTACGCCGCCGACGAGCGCGCCGCGCGCGACGCCAAGCTCGGCATTTGGGCGGGCGCGCCGCCGCGCTCGCAGCGCACCGATGCCACGGTGGCGAGTGGCCCCGTGCGGGTCCTCGATGGCAACACCATCCTCGTCGATGGCATCAAGGTGCGCCTCGACAGCATCGACGCTCCCGAGCTCGGGCAGCAATGCCGCGCCCAGGGCCGCGCCTACGACTGCGGCGAGCTGGCGCGCGGCTTCCTTATCGACCAGGTGATGGGCAAGCGCATCCACTGCACGCTGTTCCGCCGCGAGGGCGACGACCGCGCCTATGGCCATTGCCGCGACGCCGACCAGCCGGAGGCGATTCCGCTCAACGAGCGCATGATCCGCGCCGGCTGGGCGATGGCCGAGCGGGGCATCACGCCGCGCTATGCGCCGCTCGAGGCCCAGGCGAGCCGCGAACGGCGCGGCATGTGGGCGGGCCAGTTCGTCGCGCCGGCGCGCTGGCGCCAGGGCGAGCGCTAGCGGGGGCGCTGGCGCGGACCTCGCCCGGTTGCGCCATGCTTGCTGCCCGGCGCGGTTCGCACTACCTTCCCGGCCTTCACGGCAACGCCAGCCGCGTGCTTCGCGGTTGAGCGCATCGCGCCTGCAGTCGCGACAAGCGCCCGTAGCTCAGCTGGATAGAGCACCAGACTACGAATCTGGGGGTCGGAGGTTCGAATCCTTCCGGGCGCGCCATTGCGGCCAGGGTTCCGTACACTCCGCTATCTCTTCTCTTGGTGGGACGGCACCGATTCTCCTGGTGGGACGGCACCGATGCGACGGGTAGCCACCATTGTGGTCCTGCTGGGGCTGGCGCTCGCAGCCCCCTTCGTCGCGCCCGCGCACGCGGCGTTCACGCCGATGGCGGGGTGGACGACGCTGCCGACGCGGGAAGCCTTGCCGCCCAGCCCGCTCGTGCGCCGCATCCAGGAGCTGCTGCAGGGTCTAGGCCGCTACTCCGGCGAGATGCACGGCCGCCTCGACGAATACACCGTCAACGCCATCCGCACCTACCAGCAACGCGCCGGCCTCGACGACGACGGCCGTCCCACGGAAGAGCTCGCCAACCACATCGAGTTCACCAGCCGCGCCATCGAGCTTGGCGCCCGCCTCGACACGATCCTCGCCGAGCAGATGCGCGCCGCCGAGGAGGCGCTCCTCGCCCAGCCCGAGACGCGTGCGTTGGTCAACCAGCGCCCGGTAGGGCTCCTCCTGGGTGCGCAGCACGTCGCGCAGCTCCCGCCCCATGGCCTTTAGGATGCCGTCCAGGGCGGCGGCCGAGGGCGGCTCCTTGAGGTACTCGACAACCTTCGGGTCCACGCCCTGCTCGCGTAGCAGGTCGAGGGCAGCTCGCGATTTGCTGCAGCGGGGGTTGTGATAGATCGTGACGGCCACGGGCCGAATCTGGGTGCGCGCTTCGCCGCGTTCAAGCCAAAGGCGATCCCGTGACGGCCGGAAAATCCAGGAAACTCAAGGCTTGGCGCCGTTGACAGGCTGCCGGGGCCTACCCATACTTCGGCGCTTCCCCAGCGGCGGCCAGGCCCAAGGGACGTTTCGCGAGCCAGTTATCCCCAGGCCGCCAAGGCGAGGCAGTCTTGTATTCAGCGCTAGCGCCCACCTATGCCCGGGCCCCGATCGCGTTTGAGCGGGGCGAAGGCGCCTACCTGTTCGACACCGACGGGCGGCGTTACCTCGACTTCGCCGCAGGCGTCGCGGTGGTGTCGCTCGGGCACTGCCACCCGCACCTCGTCGCCGCGCTGCACAAGCAGGCCGAGACGCTGTGGCACACGTCGAACCTTTACCGCATCTCGGGACAGGAACGTCTCGCCACGCGCCTGGTCGAGAGCTCGTTCGCCGACCAGGTGTTCTTCTGCAACTCCGGCGCCGAAGCGGTCGAGTGCGGGTTGAAGATGGTGCGCCGTTACCAGGACCAGGTCGGCCGACCGCATCGCTATCGCGTCATCACGTTTCAAGGCGCGTTCCACGGCCGCACGCTGGCGACGCTCGCCGCCGGCGGGCAGGAGAAGCACCTGGCCGGCTACGACCCGCGCGTCGACGGCTTCGATCAGGTTCCCTACGGCGACGTTGACGCGGTGCGCCGCGCCATCGGCGACGAGACGGCGGCGATCCTCGTCGAGGCGGTGCAAGGGGAAGCTGGTGCGCGCGTGCCGCCGCCCGGTTTCCTGCGCGCGCTGCGCAAGTTGTGCGACGAGCACGGCCTGTTGCTGTTCCTGGACGAAGTGCAGACCGGCATCGGCCGCACCGGCCGCCTGTTCGCCTACGAGTGGGAAGGCATCCGTCCCGACATCATGGCCATTGCCAAGGGCCTGGGCGGCGGCTTCCCCATCGGCGCGTGCCTCGCCATCGAACCCGTGTCGGCGGTGATGACGGCGGGCTCGCACGGCTCGACCTTCGGCGGCAATCCGCTGGCGGTCGCCGTCGCCAACGCCGTGCTCGATGTTGTGCTGGGCGATGGTTTTCTCGAAGGCGTGCGGCGCGTCGCCGTCGCGCTCAGCCAGCGTCTTGCGCCGCTCGCGGCCGAATTCCCCAGCATCATCGAGGAGATGCGCGGCACCGGCCTGCTACTCGGCCTGCGCGCCAAGGGTGCCGCGTCGGCGCAGGCCGCCCTCATCGAGGGGCTGCGCAACCACGGCCTTTTGGTCGCGCCCGCCGGCGACAACGTCGTGCGCCTGGTGCCGCCGCTCATCATCGACGACAGCCATATCGAGGAAGCGACCGGCATCCTCGAGCGCGTCTGCCGCAAGCTGGTGTCGTGAGGACCCATGTCCACCCGTAGGGGCAGCAGCGCGTTGGCGCCAAAGCACTTCCTCGACATCGATCGCCTGGACGCCAAGACGTTGCGCGCCATGCTCGACCACGCGCACGCCATGAAGAAGCGCCGCGCCAACATCGAGGGCCGCGTCACCCCGGATGCCAGCGCGCCATTTGCCGGGCGCGTGCTGGCGATGCTGTTCGAGCGCCCCTCCACCCGCACGCGCGTGTCGTTCCAGATCGCTATGGCGCAGCTCGGCGGCGAGACCATCCTTCTGCGCGGCGAGGAGCTGCAGCTTGGCCGCGGCGAGACCGTGGCGGACACGGCGCGCGTACTGTCGCGCTACTGCGACGCCATCATGGTGCGCGCCTCCAACCACCAGCACCTGATCGAGATGGCGGAATTCGCCACGGTGCCTGTCGTCAATGGCCTCACCGACCGCACTCACCCCTGCCAGGTCATGGCCGACGTCATGACCATCGAGGAAAAGCTGGGGCCGATCCGCGGCAAGATCGTCGCTTGGTGCGGCGCCTGCAACAACATGGCGCAGTCGTGGATCCACGCCGCCGTCCGCTTCGGATTCGAGCTGCGGCTCGCCTGTCCGGCCGAACTGCAGCCGACGCCAGAGATGATTTCCTGGGCGACGTCGCAGGGCTGCAAGGTCTCCGCTAACACCCGGGCGGCGGTGGCCGTGCGCGGGGCCGACTGCGTCACCACCGATACCTGGGTGTCGATGAGCGACAACGATGGCGAGCGGCGCAAGAAGCTGCTGGCCGGCTTCCAGGTGACGCGGTCGCTCCTGGCAACTGCGAATGCGGGCGCTATGTTCCTCCACTGCCTGCCCGCCCACCGCGGCGAGGAAGTCGAAGCGGAGGTCATCGACGGGCCGCAGTCTGCGGTCTGGGACGAGGCGGAAAATCGCGTCTACGCGCAAAAGGCGATCCTTGCGTGGTGTCTTGGCTAGAATGAATTCAGTAGGAGTTTCATGCGCCCGGAGCCTCTCACGCACGTCGCTGCCGACGACGTCGTGCAGCCGTTTCAGATCGACCGCGCCGACGTGCGCGGACGCCTCGTGCGCCTCGGACTGGCGCTCGATGGGGTCCTCTCCGGCCACGGCTATCCGGAGTCGGTAGCCGGCCTGTTGGGCGAGCTCCTGGTCGTGGCGGTCGCCACGGCGGGCGCCTTCAAGTTTCAGGGCATGCTCAGCCTGCAGACCATGTCCGACGGCACCGTCCCGTTAATGATCGCCGAGTACCGCGCGCTTCGACGCCGCCAAGGTGGCGGAGGTGCCGCGCGAGGGCGACCCGACTCTCAGCTTGATGCAACGTCTGCTCGGCAAAGGCTCCCTCGCCTTTACCGTCGAGCCTACTCCCGGCGCCGAGCGTTATCAGGGCATCACTGCCCTCGATGGCCCGACCATCGTCGAGAGTGTGCACGCCTATTTCCGCCAATCCGACCAACTCGACGCCGCCATTCGGGTCGACGTCGGCCGCGTCGCAAAGGTGGGCGCCAAGGACGGCAGCGAATGGCGCGCCGGCGGCGTGCTCATCCAGCGCATGCCGGGCAAGCACGCCGGCAAGTCCCTTGGCGAGCGCGATGACGAGGAATGGCGCCGCGCCCTGGCGCTGGTCGGCAGCACCGGCCGGCTCGACCTGCTGGACCCCAAGCTCGGCGCGCGCGACATGCTGCGGCGCCTGTTTCCCGAGGACGACGTGCGCGCCTACCGGCCAGTGCAGGTCGAGGCGCGCTGCCGCTGCAGCCGCGAGCGCGTCGACATGGTGCTGCGTTCGTTCCCGGCCGGGGAGATCGCCGACATGGTCGTGGACGGCGAGATCACCGTGACCAGCGAGTTCTGCAACGCCCACTACCGATTCGCCCAGGCAGACCTCAACCTCTAGCGCGGCGCTGCTCGTGCCTGGAACGCGGGCGCGCCCTACAATCGGCGTCGCACCCGATTGAGCCGGAGGGCCGTCCCTGCTAGGGATTGGCAATGGCAGTCGATCGCCGTTCTGAGCGCCACCTTCGGTGGGCTCCCGCATTGTGGGGCGTGGCCCTGCTCGCGCTTGCCGCCTGCGCGGGCACCACCGGCAGCAACAATCCCACCGTCACCTTCACGCACCTGCAGCCGCTTCGCTTCAATGCGACCGAGGTGCAGTTCGTCGACAACTACCGGCCGCCGCTGGCGCCACCCAACGTCGAGCATCAGTTCCAGCAGACACCGGCAGCCGCCGTGCGCGACTGGGCGCGCTCGCGCATCGCCGCAGCGGGCCAGGCCGGCACCGTGCGCGTCACGGTGGTGGAGGCAAGTGTGGTCGAAGTGAGGCTGACGACCCGCAAGGGCATCGGCGGCCTGTTCTACAACGAGCAGGATACGCGCTACGACGGCACCGTCGAGGTCACCATCGATTTCGTGCCGCGCGCCGGCGTCAACATGCCGACCTCGCAGGCGCGGGCGCGCGCCGTGCGCACCCAGACCATGCCCGAGAGCTCCACCGTCAACCAGCGCAGCACGGTCTACGTGATCGTGCTGCGCGGGTTGATGGAGGACATCGACGCGCAGCTGGTAGCGGCGATGCGCCAATACATGGCCGCCGCCATCGTCCCCTAGGGCGGCGCGCTACCGCCTCTCCGGCTCTTCGCCGTCGGCGCGGCGGAAGTTGAAATCCGACGCCACCGGCCGGCGCCCGCCGTACACGGCGTAATCCAGATTCTTGTAGTGGATGTCCACGTCGCGAAAGCCGATGTTGGCAAGCCACGGCAACTCGTTTGCGAGCAACAGGCCGCGCGGGGGGCGCGCCATGGGCGCGACGCGCGCATAGAGAGCGTGCACTCCCGGTGTCGGCGCGCGCGCGTGGTCGGCGATGAACAGGTGGCCGCCCGGCACCAGCGCGCCATAGATGCCGCGATAGACGCCGCGCCGCGCGATGTCGTCGATGGCGTGCAAGCGCAGCATCGAGACGGCGGCATCGAAGGGCCGCGGTAGCTCGTCGCGGGCGAAGGAGGCGTCCCTTGCCTCCACGCGCCCGGCGTCCTTCGCTAGGCGCCTCGCCGCCGCCGCGCGCAGCTCGGCGGACTCCTCCAGCACGGTGAGCCGCGCATGCGGGAACCGCGCCAGCAGCGCCGTGGCGAGAATGCCGCTGCCGGCGCCGAGCTCGAGGATCGAGACGGCCGCGGCCACGTCGAACGGCAGCAGGCGCAGGATGGTTTCGACCAGGGCCGCGAGGCACGGCACCGCGGCGAAGGCGGCGGCTTCTTCGGCCTCGTTGGTGACCTGTCCGTCCCTCACGTCCTGTCACGCCGCCAGGTGCCGCAGCAGGCCGCGCTGGAACGCGACGCACTGCTCGATCTGTGCCAACGCCACCGACTCGTTCGGCCGGTGCGCGTCGGCGATGTCGCCCGGCCCGCACAACACGGTCGAGAAGCCGGCCTGGCGGAACAAGCCCGCCTCGCTGCCATAGGATACGCGGAGCGCCTCGTTCTTGCCGGCCAGCGCCAGTGCCAGCGTCGTCGCCGGGGAATCCGCCTCGTCGGCGAACGCCGGCACCCGGTGCGAGGGCGTCGTGACGATGTCAGCCGATGGCGCCTCCGCTCGCATGACCGGCAGAACCTCCTCACGGGCGAACGCATCGAAGCGGCGCAACAGGTCGCCGTCGTCGCCGCCCGGCAAGGTGCGCACTTCCCACAGGAAGCTGCAGGTGCGCGGCACGATGTTCAGGGCCGTGCCGCCTTCGATCATGCCGACGTTGACTGTCGGGTACGGGGGCTCATAGCCCGAGCGCGGATCGGCCGCGTTCTTGAAGTCGCGCGCGGCATTGCGCAGGAAGGCGATCAGCTTGGCCGCATACATGATGGCGTTCAGGCCAAGCTCGCTGCGGCTGGAATGCGCCTCCACGCCGGTCACGGTGGTGCGGAACGTGCGGATGCCCTTGTGCGCCGTCACCACTTGCATTGAAGTCGGCTCGCCCACCACCACCGCGGCCGGCCGCACGCCGCGCTCGATCAGGAACGGAATGAGCTTGCGCACGCCGAGGCAGCCGACCTCCTCGTCGTAGGAGAAAGCGAAGTGAACCGGCGCGCGCAGGCGCGCGCGGGCAAAATCCGGCGCCAGGGCCAGCGCCACGGCGAGGAAGCTCTTCATGTCGGCGGTGCCGCGCCCGTAGAGGCGCTCGCCGCGCTCATCGAGGTGGAACGGGTCGCTGTCCCACTGCTGACCGGCCACCGGGACCACGTCCGTATGCCCCGACAGCACGACGCCGCCGTCGTGCTCCGGTCCGATGGTTGCCCACAGGTTGGCCTTGGCCCCCGTATCGTCGTGGACGAGCGTGGTGCGGACGCCGATCTGCCGCAGGTACTCGGTGATGAATTCCAGCAGCGGCAGGTTGGTCTTGGCGCTGGTGGTGTCGAACGCCACCAGTCGAGCCAGGAGTTCGCGGGGAGTCATGGCGCGCTGCTCATGGCGTTCGCGCTAGTGTCCGCTGTCCTTGCTCACGACTCCGTGGCGCGCGTCGGCCGGCCGCTGACGATGGCGAGGAACTCGCGGCGCGTGCGCGCGTCGTCGCGGAACGCACCCAGCATCTGGCTGGTCACCATCTCTACGCCCGCCTTGTGCACGCCGCGCGTGGTCATGCAGTGGTGGACCGCCTGGACGATGACTCCGACGCCGCGCGGCTTCAGCACGTCGTTCAGCGAGTTGGCGATCTGCGCGGTGAGCTTCTCCTGGATCTGCAGGCGCTTGGCGTACACGTCAATGAGCCGCGCGAGCTTCGAGATGCCGACGACCCGCTTCTCCGGCAGGTAGGCGATGTGCACCGAGCCGATGATCGGCATGAGGTGATGCTCGCAGTGCGACTCGACGCGGATGTCGCGCAGGATCACCATCTCGTCATAGCCCTCGATCTCCTCGAAGGTGCCGCGCAGGAAGGCGACCGGATCCTCGCCGTAGCCCTGGAACATCTCCTCCCAGGCCCGCGCGACGCGGTCGGGCGTGTCGAGCAGGCCCTCGCGGCGCGGGTCGTCGCCGGCCCAGCGGATCATGGTGCGGATCGCCTCGTGCACCTCCTCGCGCGTCGGCTTCTGCACAGGGGCCTGACGGGGGGATGCGGCCCTGCTCGCCTTGGGTCGCGGCGCTGCCATTTCGTGTCTCCTTCTTGTTCGGATTCTGGCTCGACGGGAGCTAGGTCGCGGGCGCAGCCGGACCAGCGCCGGCAGGTACTAATTTGGCCTCAGCTCGGCGGCCTCGTGCGGGCTCTCCAGGAGGAAGCCCGGGATCATGACGTTGAAGCTCTCGCCGCGCGGCGTCTCCATCGTGTAGTCGCCCACCATGCCGCCCGAAGGCGTGGTCAGGTAGCCGGACGTGGATTCGTACTCGAACCAATCGCCGGGCCGCAGGATGGGCTGTTCGCCGACGACGCCTTCGCCGACCACTTCCTGCTGGCGGCCGGCGCCGTCGGTGATGCGCCAGTGACGGCTGCGCAGCCGCACCGTCTCCTCGCCGTGGTTCTCGATGCGAATGCGATAGGACCAGATGTGTGCGTCGAGCGCCGGCTCGGAACGGGACTCGAGATACTTCGGCGTTACGATCACCTCGATCGCCCTAGTCGTGCGGCGGTACTGGCGCTCGCTCATCTTCGACGTCCCGTATGTCTAGCTAAGGATGCCGATAGCGACTCGTCAAGGTTGCTGCGGCGCTACTCATAGTCTGTAGACCTATCGTCATCTCCGCGGCGAGGCTCCCTCATGGCCGCCGCACACCGTAAGGCGCTTGGCCGGGTGATCCGGCGGCGTCGCCTTGAATTAGGGCTTTCGCAAGAAGGATTCGCTGAGAAGGTAGGCCTCCACCGCACGTATGTCGGGGCCGTCGAGCGCGGCGAACGAAACATCAGCTTCGACAATATCGTTCGCGTCGCTCGCGCGCTTGGAGTTTCAAGCTCCGAACTGCTTATCGAGGTGGAGTCGTGACGTCGCCGTACGAAGGCGTTTCGCCTGAACGGTGGTCTCGCGTTACCGCCGAACTGGTCGAAGCTTTTCCGCTCAAAGGTGACGAGCTGGTCGCAGTAGCGATGGCAAGTTGGGAGGAGATATACGCGTCCAGCTTCGGCAACGGAAAGCTAGTGGTTGGACGGGACATTTTCCTTCCAGCGCAGGCGACGGGTGTGATCTTCGAGCGCCTTTTCGCTCTAAACCTCAACCGCAACGATACTTCGTGGCGTGGCGGACGAACGAAAGCAGAAAAGGACATCGTGTTCGACGGTGAGGCTCAATTCTCGTTTGAAGTTAAGACATCGTCGAGTCGCGATGGAATCTTTGGGAACCGCAGCACCGGCCTTTTGTCGAACGGACGTCGAAAGCGTTGACCTGAGCACCTGAAACTCCTCCAGTTTTGAGTAGAGTCCGTCGCCGAGATGACGGTTCCCCAAAAACTCGACCGGGCGCAGGGTGAGCTTTCGGCCTTCATTGGCCGGGGTTAACCCCGGCCAATGAAGCAAATTCGCGCGGCGTTCGATCCCCAAGAGCCGTGTGAGGACGGCTCTCGTTGTAGAACCTTCGCCACGCC
>VGER01000069.1 GCA_016869235.1 Alphaproteobacteria bacterium
GGCGCCGGCGCGGGTACGGGCGCCGGAGCGGCGGCAGCCTGCTGCGCAGGGGCTACAGCAGGGACCGCCGGGGTCAGCGTATACCCGGCAACGGGATCGTACGGCGCCGGCTGCACCGTTCCGGCCTGCGGCGCCGGCGCCGGCGGCGCGACGGCCGGATTCTGCTGGCCCAAAGCATTCATTGCGGCGTAGGCGCGCCGCTGGTTCTCGTCGGGACGGAACTCCACGGCCGGCGCGGGCGCCGGCGCGCCGGGCGCCGTCACCTGCATTGCAGCAGCACCGGCGACGGCGACGCGCGGAGCATCCGGAGCCGGCGCGGCAGGCAGGGGCCGCGGCTCGCCGCGATTGGGCAGCGCGGCGATGGGATCGTTTGTGGTCTCCAGGCGACCGCGCTCCATGTACACGACCGTGCCGGCGATGGTCGCCACGCCCACCACCAGGCTGGCGATCAGGACCCGCGGAGAAATCGGCGTGTGCTTGTCTTCCTGCATGCTCAATGACCTCCACTGGTCGAGCGCCGTACCACCTGCACCTCGACCGCGTTTCCACCTGGCGCCGGACCTTCGGCGCGAGGCGCCGCCGGCGCCACGCCGGTCCATTCAAAAGCGACGGTTCCTGGGGGATGACGATACCAGCCCGGATCGCGATAGTCGTTGGCCGCGACGCCTGGCCGCACCTTCACAACCGTGAACATGCCGCCCATTTCGAGGGGCCCGAACTGGCCCTGGCCGCTCATCATCGGCAGGGTATTGTCCGGCAACAACATCTCCATCTCGCCCATATCGGCCATGCCGGCGTTGCCCATGGCCATGTAGTCCGGCACCAGGCGCTGGATCTTTGGCTCGAGGTCGCGCTTTTGCACGCCGATGAAGTTGGCCAAGCCATGGCCCATGGCGTTCATGACGTGGTGTGACTTGTGGCAGTGCAGTGCCCAGTCTCCCTCCTCGTCCGCGATGAACTCGATTGCGCGCATGGCTCCGACCGGCACGTCGGTGGTCACCTCGGGGATGCGGCGCTCCGGCGCGATCCAACCGCCGTCGGTACCCGTCAGCGTGAACTCATGCCCGTGCAGGTGGATCGGATGATTGGTCATGGTCAGGTTGCCGACGCGGATGCGCACGCGGTCGCCCTTGCCTGCGACGAGCGGATCGATGCCCGGAAAGACCCGACTGTTGAAGGTCCATAGGTTGAAGTCGGTCATCTCCGTGACGCGCGGCACGAAGTTGCCGGGCTCAATGTCGTAGGACGCGAGCAGGAACAGGAAGTCGCGGTCGACGCGCATCACCGCCGGATCGCGCGGGTGCACGATGAACATGCCCATCATGCCCATCGCCATCTGCACCATCTCGTCGGCGTGCGGGTGGTACATGAAGGTGCCGGAGCGGCGCAGCTCGAACTCGTAGACGAAGGTCTTGCCGGGCTTGATCTGCGGCTGCGTCAGCCCGCCGACACCATCCATGCCGTTCGGCAGGCGTATGCCGTGCCAGTGGATGGTGGTGTGCTCCGGCAACCGGTTGGTGACAAAGATGCGCACCTTCTCGCCCTCGACCGCCTCGATGGTCGGACCCGGGCTTTGGCCGTTGTAGCCCCACAAGTGGGCGTTCATGCCCGGCGCCAGCTCGCGCACGACCGGCTCGGCGACGAGGTGGAACTCCTTCCACCCCTGGTTCATGCGCCATGGCAGCGTCCACCCGTTGAGGGTCACCACCGGCCGGTAGTCGGGTCCGCTGGTGGGGAACAGCGGCGGCTGCATGGTGGGATGCGGCATGTGCGGCGCCTCGGGAACGGCCTGCGCCTGCACGCGACCCGATACCGCGGCCGCGCCGAGCAGCACGCCCGCTCCGAGCATCTCGCGGCGCGATACCGTCATATCAATGTCCTCCCGGGGCGGCGTCGACGTGCGGAGTGATCCCGCCCTTCGCCGTCGGCGCAACCGCGCCCCCTATTAACGTGGCGCGGAGGTTCGCCTCGGCAAGGTGGAAGTCGCGCAAGGCGGAGATGGCGGCGACATTGGCGGCAACGCTCTCGCGGACGGTCGCCAGCACGGTGAACACATCCACCAGCATGCCGTTGTAGCGGTAGACGATCTCCTCATCGATGGTGCGGCGCAGGGGGATGACGTCGTCCCGGTAGGCGCGCGCGATCTCGTAGGATGCCTGATAAGCGGCAAAGGCGGCGCGGACTTCGGAGCGCACCTGGATAGCCAAGGCCTCGAGCCGATGGGCCGCTGGTGCGCCTTCATGCGCGACCGCATGCCGCGCCGCCATGAGATCAACGCGGCCACGCACGGCCTCGGCCTCGACCCCGGCGGCGACCTCAATCGACGCCGGAAGCGGCGGCAGCGTCGGCAAGGTGTAGCCGGCTTCCGCGCCCCACAGCCCGAGAGCGCGGGTCAGCTCTTCTCGTGCCAGCGTGGCATCGAGTCGCGCGCGGCGCACATCGTTGGCAACCTTGACGTAGAGTTCGGCCGCACGCGCCTGATCGAGGCGGTTGGCGCCCCCTGCCTGGGCGAGGCGGCGGGTCAGCTCCGCGGTTGCCTCGGCCGAAGCGAGCGCCCGCTCAAGATAGCTTGCGACCTGCTGTGCCGCGACGGCATTGAAGTATGCACGACGCGTCTCTCCCACAAGATCGAGCGCCGTTTCCAGCGCGGCGAACTCGTGTTCGCCGGCGATGTACGCGGCCTGCAGCGCCCGGTTATTAAGCACGGCGATTTCGACGGCCGTGTCGGCGTCAAGCGGCCGCGCGAGCGCCGCCGCCACGCGCTGGCGCACCGCTTCCGCATCGGCATCCGTGGCAATCACCGCGGTGGCGACTCCGAGCCGCTGTGCGACTTGGGCAGCCGCCACGTACGGATCGGCGATGACGGAGGTCTGCGCCAACAGGGCGAGCACAAACCCGGTGACGACGCCTGCGGCCTGCCTCATGGCATTGGAGTCACGCCGCGGTTACGTTCGGCCCAGTCAAGCGGCGCGACGGGCGCGAAGTCCATGGTGCGCACCGGCTGATACGCCAACGGCGGCGTCACGGCAGCCGGATCCGCCGCCCGCGCAGTCGGCGCGCCGCCGACCCTCGTCCCTTCCGCCAAGGGACCGGCGCAAGCGGCCAATGCCCCCAGCAGCATTGCTGAAGAAAGGACTCGGATCACATCTCGTGGGCGGCGACCTTGACCGTCGTCCAACCCTCGACTGCGCGGCCGTTGGTCTGGCCGGGAGCGGTGTCCTTTGCGTGCAGATACATCGGCCGGTTCTCGATCGCCCACTGCCGCTTGCCGTCGTCGCGCGTGATGAACGAGAACGGCGCCATCGCCATGTCGCCCTCGACGACCAGCACCGGCGGGAAATGCTCGGCGCAGGCGGCGACGCACGTCGACTTGCCTTCCGGGTCCTTGTCGAACGTATAGAGGGACATGCCCTTCTCGTCGGCGAGGAAAGGCGCTTCGGCGTTACCCATGACCTTGAACTTGCCGACGAAGTCATCGGCCATGAGGTGGTTCATGGCGAGCGCACCGAACGCGGCGCACAGCAACGTCACCACAAGAGCAGCGAAGGCGGACTTCGACATCAATCGACCTCGGTTGCGGTTGGGCCGCGCACGAAGCGGCCGACTCGGTCGTGTATCGTCCCGCAAGGATATGTGTCAACGAAGGCGGGGAGGTTCCCGCGCGGGAACGTACCGCCACGCCCTTTGCACGGGCCGCGGGTCGCTCCTATCCTAGGCGCCAGGGAGGCGCAGATGAACCGCAACGGAATTTCCGCGCTGGCGTTGGCGGCACTCCTGATGCCGAGCGGGCTGGCGCATGCCGCGGTGGAACTCATGGCCGACGGCAACGTCGGCAACTTCCGCATCTTCCTCGTGCTCAACGGCAAGATGGCATTGGCTGCCCCGGATGGCCGTACTCTTTATACGTACGCCAAGGACCCGGAGCGGAAGGCGACCTGCACAGGCACGTGTGCCCAGCAGTGGCCACCGTTGCTTGCCGGCGGCGAGCAAGGCTTCGAGTCGTTTTCGGTGTTTGCCCGCGAGGATGGCCGGCTGCAGTGGGCCTTCGAGGGCAAGCCTCTTTATATGAGCGTCAAGGACACCGCACCCGGCGACGCACTCGGGCACGGCATCGACGACGCCTGGTCCATCGTCGAGGTGCCGGGGCACGAAATGTAAGCGGCGCCCCCGGCGCTCCACCTGGCGTTAACCAAAGCGAGTACGAGTCGAAACCCCGCCACGTTTGGTACACTGCGCCCCGCGAGACCGGTGACGCGGTGCAACAGCGAGGACGGGGATGCCGGCCAAAGACGCGCGCATGCGTGGCCTTACGCGCCAAGCCCTGGCATTCGTGCTGGCGGGCGGGCGCTGCTCACGCCTCTTGGAGCTCACGGACAAGCGGGCCAAGCCGGCCGTGTACTTCGGCGGCAAGTCGCGCATCGTCGACTTCGCGCTGTCGAACGCGCTCAATTCCGGAATTCGCCGCATCGCGGTGGCGACACAGTTCATGTCGCACAGCCTGATCCGGCACCTGCACCGCGGCTGGAACTTCCTCAGGCCCGAACGCAACGAGAGCTTCGACTGCGAGTGATCTTGCGCTCACTTTCGGTGCGCAGGGCGGCATCTACATTGCTGGCGGTATTGTGCCGCGCTTCGGACCTACTTTCGCCAAGTCATCGTTCCGCGCCCGTTTCGAGACAAAGGGGCGCTTCAGCACGTATCTCGCCGCCATTCCTACGGCGGTGGTACGGCACAGCGCGCTCGCGTTCGTCGGGCTCGCCAATCTCCAATGACGGCAAGAACCGAGGGGGCCGCATGAATCCGCTGAAGCAGCTTGAAGGCTTGGGCCAGTCGGTGTGGCTCGACTTCATCCGCCGCAAGATCATCGGGCCCGAGCTCGATGCGATGATTCGCGACGATGGCTTGCGCGGCATCACTTCGAACCCGGCCATCTTCGAGAACGCCATCGGCCATTCGGACGACTACGACGCGCAGCTCGACGGCCTCATGCGCCGCTCCGACCTCGGCGTGATGGCGCTTTACGAGGAGCTCGCCATCCAGGACATCCAGATGGCGGCGGACAAGCTCTTGCCGATCTATGAGCGCACCAAGAAGCGCGACGGTTACGTCAGCCTGGAAGTCTCGCCGTATCTCGCCCGCGACACCGAAGCCACCATCGCCGACGCGCGCCGCCTGTGGTCGCGCGTCGCGCGGCCCAATCTCATGGTCAAGGTGCCGGCGACCAAGGAGGGCGTGCCGGCGATCGAGACCCTGATCGGCGAAGGCATCAACATCAACGTGACGCTCCTGTTCGCGCAGGAGTCCTACATCGACGTAGCGAACGCGTACATCGGCGGCCTTGAGCGCTACGCCAAGAAGGCCAAGGACGTCAGCCACGTCGCGTCGGTAGCGAGCTTCTTCATCAGCCGCATCGATTCGGCGGTGGACTCGGCGATCGACGCCAAGACGAAGGCTGGCGCCAAGGGTCTCGAGGCGCTCAAGGGCAAAGTCGCGATTGCCAACGCCCGCCTGGTCTATCAGCGTTTCAAGGAACTGTTAGGCTCCCCGCGCTGGAAGCTGCTGGCGGCGCGCGGCGCGCAAACGCAGCGCCTGCTGTGGGCTTCAACCGGCACCAAGAATCCGGCCTACAGCGACGTGCTGTACGTGGAGACGCTAGCCGGCGCCGACACCGTCAACACCATGCCGCCGGCGACCATGACTGCCTTCCGCGACCACGGCAAGGCGAAGGCCGCCATCGAAGACGACATTCCCGGTGCCAAGAAAGTGCTTGCCGACCTCGAAACGGCCAGCATCTCGCTCAAGGCGATCACCGACAAGCTGGTCGTGGACGCGGTGCAGCTGTTCGCCGATGCGGCCGACAAGCTTCTCGAGGTCGTCGAGACCAAACGCCGCGCCATGGAGGGGGAACGTCAGACCAAGCTGAAGGCGTCGCTGCCCGTCGATCTGCAGAAGGCGGTGGACGCCGAGATGGAGGCGTGGCGCGCCGAGGGGCGCATTCGCCGCCTGTGGGCGAAGGATGCAAGCCTTTGGAGCAACGGCGACGAGGCGAAGTGGATCGGCTGGCTCGACATCGCCGGCAAGGAGCTCGACAAGCTCGACCAGTACAAGAAGCTCGCCGAGCTCGCCGCCAAGTTCGATCACGTGCTGCTGCTCGGCATGGGCGGCTCGAGCCTCGGGCCCGAGGTGTTCGCCGAGACGTTCGGCAAGCAGCCGGGCAGGCCGCAGCTCCTCGTTCTCGACTCCACCGCCCCAGAGCAGGTCCGCGAGACTCAGGCCAAGATCGATGTGAAGAAGACGCTGTTCATCGTCGCCTCGAAGTCGGGCAGCACCCTCGAGCCCAACATCTTCAAGCAGTACTTCTTCGACCAGGCGGTGAAGGCTCTCGGCCCCAAGGAAGCGCCCAAGCGTTTCGTCGCCGTCACCGATCCCGGCTCGAAGGTGCAGAAGATCGCCGAGCAGGAAGGCTTCGCGCAGATCCACCACGGCGAGCCCACTATCGGCGGCCGCTATTCGGCGCTGTCCGCCTTCGGTCTCGTGCCGGCGGCGGCGATGGGCGTGGACATCCAGAGATTCCTCAAGGCGGCGCTGCTCACGGTGCGCTCGTCAGGTCCCGACGTGCCGCCCAAGATCAACCCGGGCACGCAGCTCGGCGTCACCATGGGCGCCGCCGGCAAGATGGGCCGCGACAAGGTCACCGTCCTGTGCGGCCCCGGCATCGAGGACTTCGGCGCCTGGGCCGAGCAGCTCATCGCCGAATCCACCGGCAAGGTCGGCAAGGGCCTCATCCCGATCGAATCGGAATCGATCGGCCCGCCGTCGGTCTACGGCAAGGACCGCGTGTTCGTGCACCTGTCGCTGACCGGCCGCGCCGATCCGCGGGAGCCGAAGATCGCCGCGCTGGAAGCGGCCGGCCATCCGGTGGTGCGCATCACCATGGCGAACCCGTACCAGCTGGGTCAGGAGTTCTTCCGCTGGGAGCTCGCCACTGCGGTCGCCGGCTCCATCCTCGGCATCCATCCATTCGATCAGCCCGACGTCGAGGCGAGCAAGATCGCCACGCGCGCGCTCACCGACGCCTACGAGAAGACCGGCAGCCTGCCCGCCGAGACGCCGATCCTGGTGGATGGCGGCATGAAGCTGTTTGCCGACGCCAAGAACGCGGCGGTGCTCGCCCAGGCGGCGAAGGCCAAGACCCTCGATGCTTACCTCAAGGCGCACTTTGCCCGCTTGTCATCCGGCGACTACGCGGCACTGCTCGCCTACATCCCGCGCAACGCATCCACGATCAACGTGATGCAGGACGCCCGGCATGCCGTGCGCGACGCACGCAAGGTGGCGACGGTCGCGGAATTCGGCCCGCGGTTCCTGCACTCCACGGGACAGGCCTACAAAGGCGGACCCAACAGCGGCGTCTTCCTGCAGGTTACGTGCGATGATGCGCACGACCTGCCGGTGCCGGGACAGAAGTACACCTTCGGCGCGGTCAAGGCGGCGCAGGCGCGCGGCGATTTCGACGTGCTCGCCGAGCGCGGCCGTCGCGCGTTGCGTGTGCACCTCGGCGCCGACCTGAAGTCGGAGCTCGACAAGCTCAACAAGGCGATTCGTCGTGCGGTCGCGTAGAAATTCGGTCGCTGCACGCAACTGGGAGAGCGCACCATGCAGATCGGAATGATTGGCTTAGGCCGCATGGATCGGCGCATCCGAATTTGCCTAGTGCACGCAGCGGCCGCGCTCGCCGCGGCGCTGCTATGCACGGTTCCGGCGCGCGCCGAAAACCCCAACGGCATCGCCGTCATCATCGGCAACAAAGACTACAGCGGCACGACGCCCGACGTGCTCTACGCCGACAACGACGCGCGGGCGATGCGCGCGTTCGTGGTCGAGGTGCTCGGCTTCCCGGAGCGCAACGTCTTCCTCATCGACAATGCCACCCACTTGCAGCTGGTCAATTGGTTCGGCAGCGACCGCGCGCCGCGCGGCGAGCTGGCCGAGCGCGCTGCGCTGCTCGGCGGCGCCGCCGAGATCGTCGTGTTCTACTCCGGGCACGGGGTGCCGTTCCCGCTCGCGCACGACCAGGCGCGCGGCCATCTGTTGCCGGTGGACGCCAACCCGCAGCGGCTGAACGAGCAGTCGGTCTACCCGCTCGACCTGCTGCAGCAGAACCTCGCCCGCATCCCGGCGCGTTCCATCACCGTCTACCTCGATGCGTGTTTCTCTGGAAATTCGGCGGCCGGCGGGCTGCTCGGCGTCTCGGCGACGTACCAGGTGCTGCCGCGCGAGTCGCCGAACCTCACCATGGTCACGGCGACGGACCGCGGCCAGGTGGCGTTCTGGGACGGCGACGCCAGGCTCGGCCTGTTCACGCGCTATCTGCTCGATGGCCTGCGCGGCGGCGCCGACGGCGCCGGCGCCGGCAACGGCGATGGGCGCGTGACGGCGCGCGAGGCCAAGGCGTTCCTCGACCGCGAGATGAGCGGCCGGGCATTGGCGCGCTTCGGCAGCCGCCAGGATGCCCTGCTGGCAGGACCTGCCGACGTCGTGCTGGCGGTGTTGCCGGCGGCGCCGCAGCAGGCAGTGGCAGCGCCTACGCCCGCTCCCGCGCCGACGGCGCCCGCGGGTCCGCAGGTTGCGGTGGGAGTGTTTACCCGCAATCACGGCGACGTGTTCCGTGACTGTGCCGAGTGCCCGGAGCTGGTGGTGGTGCCGGCGGGCCGGTTCACGATGGGCTCGCCGGCGAACGAGGTTGGACGGGAGGGCGGCGAGGGCCCGCAGCGGACGGTGACGATCGCGCGGGCGTTTGCGGTGGGGAAGTACGAGGTGACGTTTGCGGAATGGGATGCATGTGTGGCGGGTGGCGGCTGCGGCGGCTACCGGCCCAGTGATGAGGGCTGGGGTCGCGGCCGGCAGCCGGTGATCAACGTGAACTGGGACGACGCCAAGTCCTATTTGGCATGGCTATCGCAGCGCACGGGTCAGACCTATCGTCTCCTGAGCGAAGCGGAGTGGGAGTACGTGGCCCGTGCTGGGACGACAACACGGTATTGGTGGGGGAACGACATCGGGCGCGGCAACGCAAACTGCTCCGGGTGCGGGACGCCGTACAACGGGCAGACGGCGCCGGTGGGCAGCTTCCGAGCGAACGCATTCGGTCTTCACGACATGCTGGGGAATGTGTGGGAGTGGGTGGAGGACTGCTGGCACAACAGCTACACGGGAGCGCCGGCGGACGGAACGGCCTGGACGACGAATTGCTCGACAGCGGCGCGCGTCCTGCGCGGCGGGTCGTGGATCAGCCTCCCAGGCAACCTCCGTTCCGCGTTCCGCAGCAGGTTCACGACCGTCATCCGGAACAACGTCGACGGGTTCCGGGTGGCCAGGACGCTTTGACGTCTTGAATCCTTACCTCTTTACCTCTTGCGGGGGGTCCGGGGGGCGGAGCCCCCTGGCCGCCAAGACCGGCGCAAACCCGTCCATGGCTGCGATAGGCGCCGGTGTGCCGCCGTCGCGGTGGTGTGGGTGTCCGAGGAGGAACGCAGCATGATTCGATGGTTTGGCCCGAGATTGGTCTGCCCTGTCGAAAGTGGTCCAAGCCCAGAGTTAGGATTGGCCCACTTTTGAATGGAGAATGGGATGCCGCGTCAGCGATTTACGGCCGAGCAGA
>VGER01000070.1 GCA_016869235.1 Alphaproteobacteria bacterium
GCCCAGGCCGAGCGGGATGGTCGGCCCCGTCGCAGAGCCGTTCTGGCCCTCGGGGGATCAGGCCGCCTGAAACAGAGCCAGCGGGCGCGCTCTTTACCCTTAGCGGCTCGTGGGGCGACATAAGCTGCATTGTGCGCCGTCAAACCGGGACCAGGGAGCGGGAGAATGGCCAAATCGTGCGGTGCAACGCAGCTTGGGGCGGATAGATTTTCCTATCCGTTTGAAGCGCCGCTTCGAGGCCTTGCGCGGCGAAGACCGGCTGCTGCGCCGCGAGCCCGATGGCGACGGCATCGACTTCGACGCCGTGGTCGAGGCCTGGGCCGATGCGAAGACCGGCCGCGAACCATCCGATCGCCTGTTTACGCGCCGGCGCAGGACCGAGCGCAACATCGCGGTGATGTTCATGGTCGACATGAGCGGCTCGACCAAGGGCTGGGTAAACGAGTGCGAACGCGAGGCGCTGGTGATGCTGTGCGAGGCGCTGGAGGCGCTGGGCGACCGCTACGCCATCTACGGGTTCTCGGGCTGGACGCGCAAGCGCTGCGAGATCTACCGCGTGAAGCGCTTCGACGAACCGTTCGGCGAGCCGGTGCGTGCGCGCATCGCGGGCGTGGCGCCGAAGGACTATACGCGCATGGGCGTCGCGGTGCGGCACCTGACGCGGCTGCTGAACAGGGAGGACGCGAGGACGCGCGTGCTCTTTACGCTGTCGGACGGCAAGCCCGACGACTTCCACGACGGCTACCGCGGCGCCTATGGCATCGAGGACACGAGGAAGGCGCTGATCGAGTCGCGCCAGTCCGGCGTGCACCCGTTCTGCATCACCATCGATCGCGAGGCGCGCGACTACCTGCCGCGGCTCTACGGCCAGGCGAGCTGGACGCTGGTGGACGACGTGAGGAAGCTGCCGCTGAAGTCGGCCGAGGTGTACCGGCGGCTGACGGCATGAGACCGCGCCTGCGGGCTTTGCACGCGACCATGCCGGGCTTGCACGCAAGCATGGAGTTGAAGCAACATGGCGCCATGCGTTCGATCGTCGCGTCGTCGATTTCCGCGTCATTGTGCATCGTCGGGTTCGGCCTCGCGCTGGCCGGTGCGCAGGGTGCCGCCGCGCAGTCCGCAGACCGCATCTCGCTTCGCCTGGGCGGCAAGGAGATCGCACTGCCGCCCGCCGCTCGAGAGCGGGTTACTGCGCTGGCGCGGGAAATCGTCGACACCTGCGGACCGAACACGCTGCACCACGCGGGGAACTTCGGGCCGCTGGCCGCCGGCGTGGAAGAGAGGCTCGCCGGACTGATGCAGCGCTCGCGCCTGCACGTCGCGTTCGCAGGCCCGTTGATGACGCGCTCGCATCTCGGCGGGGAACTGCCGGCCGCGGAGGCGGTGATCGGGCTGGAAGAGCCGAAGTTCTTCGTCGGACCGACCTACATGCGCCACGGCGGGCGTGCCGCGGAGCATCTGCAGTGCGGTTATCTCGCGTCGCTGGAGCTCGCCTGCATGGCCGAGCTGGACGCGCACCTTCCACTGGAGTACCGGGCGACCTGCGCCCGGCTGCAACGCGGCGAGGGCGGGCGCATCGTCATGCCGCCGCCGGACATCGCGCCGTCGTGCAGCTGAGCTGGCGCGGCGCCGCCTAGGCTTCCTTGTAGAGGTTCGGCAGGTCGAGGCGGCGGTCGGGATCGACGAGTACCGCAAACACCGGATTGCCCTTGTTGCGGCCTTCGATCGCGGCGAGTTGCAGGCACGCCAGCAGCGCGCTCCAGCCGGGTGCCGGGTCGCGCGCCATTTCGGCGGCTCGCGTCACCAGGAGCACGCGGCAGCGACCCGTTCCCGCAGTGCTCATCGCATCGCGCACCCGCTGCGGCGCGTCTATCGCGGCGCACTCGTCGAGGTGGAGCACGAAAGCGTCTGCCTCGCGTGCTGCCGCGAGCGGTATGCGCGCATCGGAAACGCGATAGACGCCGGAGCGCCCGGCGTCAGCATAGCGCTCGGCAAGTTTTCCCATGCGGCGACTATAGCCGCCAGCGCACTTCAACATCGTGTGGCTGTGCAGCAGAGTTTGTTTCGTTTCGCGCTACCGACGGCGCAATGATGTCGAAACGAAACAGAACTGCCGTCGCTGCGCAGTGTCTCGATCGCGCGACCGGGCACACACTGCGTTAACACGCGGCGGAATAGGTCCTATACTCAGTTCCCGTCCCGAGGTGAGGGGACTTCATGCAGTCGGACCCTGGAGGAGGTGAGGCATGACTAGCAAGTCTTCGGAGAAGACGGGCTCTCAGTCGCCCGGACGTGAGGAAGGCGGGCGCAGGCCCGAGGCGCGCAGCCGGCGCAATTTCCTGCGCAGCAGCGCCGCGCTGGCCGGCGGCGGCATGCTGGCGGCGGGTACCAAGGCGGCAGCGGCGCCGCTCGCGATTCCGTCGATCGCGCACGAAACCGGTCGTCCGATTCCGGAATCTGTGTATGGCATGCCGTCGAAGTTCGAAGCGCATGTCGCGCGGCGTCGTACCGACGTATTCAAGAACCGGCAGAACTGGTCGGACTGGAGCATGAGCCCGTTGCAGCACCAGCCCGGCATCATCACGCCCAACGGCCTGATCTTCGAGCGTCATCACGCCGGAATCCCGGATATCGACCCCGCGACGCATCGCCTGGTGATCCACGGCATGGTCAGGCAGCCGCTGGAGTTCCGCATGGAAGACCTGGTCCGCTATCCGTCGGTGTCACGCTTTCACTTTCACGAGTGCTCGGGCAACGGACTGACCGACTGGTTGAAGCCGGCCTCGACGACGGTGCAGCAGACGCACGGGCTGCTCTCCGGGGTCCTGTGGACGGGCGTGCTCGCCTCGACGCTGTTCGAGGAGGCGGGTGTCGATCCGCGCGGCAAATGGGCGCTCTTCGAGGGCGCCGATTCGGCGGGGCACGCGCGCTCGATTCCGCTGGAAAAGGTCATGGACGACACGATCATCGCCTACGCGATGAACGGCGAGCGCCTGCGCCCCGAGAACGGCTACCCGGTGCGCGCGGTGATGCCGGGCTGGGAGGGCAACGTCAGCATCAAGTGGCTGCGGCGTATCAAGGTCGGCGACCAGCCGTGGCACCTGCGCAGCGAAACGGCGCGCTATACCGACCCGATGCCGGGCGGCAAGTGGCGCCAGTTCAGCATGGTCATGGAAGCCAAGTCGGTGATCACCAATCCCTCGGGCGGAATGGACCTGAAAGGGCCGGGGTTCTACGAGATCACCGGGCTCGCCTGGTCCGGCAACGGCAAGATCCGCGCGGTCGACGTTTCCGTCGATGGCGGCAAGACCTGGCGCGAGGCGATGCTCGAAGGGCCGGTGATGGACAAGTGCCTGACGCGCTTCAAGGCGCCCTGGGAGTGGGACGGCAAACCCGCCGTGCTGATGAGCCGGGCGGTCGACAGCATGGGTTACGTACAGCCGACGGTAAAGGACCTGCAGAAGACGCGCGCGATCGTCGGCTTCGTGCAGCACCACAACGCAATCCAGCCGTGGACGGTCAATGCCAAAGGGGAGGTGCGCAATGCGATCGGTCAAGCCTGAGTTGATTCTTGCCTGCGTCGCAGGGGCGCTCGTGCTCGCGGGTTGCGCCGCCGGCGGCGGGGGCATGGCGGCGAAGACCGCGTCCGGTATTCCGCTCGGCATGACGGGGCCGCATGAGGTCGCTGCGCTGCCGGACCGGCCGAAGTTCGGCCGTCCGATCAGCGAGGCCGACATCGCGCCGTGGAACATCGACATCCGCACGCCGGATGGTCTGGGGCTGCCGCCCGGACGCGGCAGCGTCGCCGAAGGCAAGACCGTGTACGACACCAAATGCATCGCCTGCCATGGCGCGGACGCCAAGGGCGGCGCGATGTTCGGCACGATGGTGGGCGGCATCGGTTCGTTCACGACCAATGCGCGCGTGCTCACACCGGGGAGCATGTACCCCTATGCGCCGATCATCTTCGACTACGTCCGTCGCGCGATGCCGATGGACCGCCCGCAGTCGCTCAGCGCGAACGAGGTCTACGCGGTCACCGCGTACCTGCTCAACCTGAACGGGCTGGTGCCCGCCGGGGCGGTGATGGACGCGGCATCGCTTACCGCGGTGAAGATGCCCAATCGCGACGGGTTCCTGATCGACGACCGTCCGGATTCCGCGGCGACGCGCTGCATGTCGAACTGCAACTGACGCAGCGGAGGCAGTGACGAGGCAGCCGGCGCGCCGGCTGCCTCGTTTGTTTTTGGGAAGCACTGTTTCGATCCGAAACAATGCTTCCGTCGGAAACAGGGTCATTCCGCAGGGCTGCGCGGGGTTGCCGCAGCGGCGGTGCTGGCCCACAATCGCCGCAGAACACCCTCAGTCAGGAGATTTCATGTCCAAGAACGCGCAGCAGTGGCAGCAAACGCCCGCATTGCCCCAGACGCATTACGTCGACTCGCGCATCTACACCGACCAGTTGCTGTTCGAAGAGGAAAAGGAGAAGCTCTTCAAGCCCTCGTGGATCATCGCGTGTCATGAGTCGGAGCTGGAGGCCGCCTTCGACTACCGCCTGTTCACGCACCCGACCGGCGTGCCGCTGATCATCGTGCGCGGCGACGACATGAAGGTGCGCGCCTTCTACAACATCTGCCCGCACCGCGGCAACACGATCCTGTACGACCCGGCCGGCAACGCCAAGCGCATGACCTGCATCTTTCACCAGTGGTCGTTCGACTCGCGCGGCAACTGCATCGACATCTCGCGCGCCGATCAGGGCTACCAGAAGCGCTTCTGCAAGGAAGACGCCGGCATGCGCGAAGTGAACTGCGAGACCGCCTACGGCGGCTTCGTCTGGGTCAATCTCGTCGACGACTGCCAGCCGCTGAAGGAGTTCGTCGGCGGCGCGCTGGATATTCTCGCGCCGTTCATCTCCGAGCCGCTGGAGGTGTTCCACTTCCACAAGGCGCACGTGCGCACGAATTTCAAGCTGTGGCACGACACCAACAGCGAGTTCTATCACGACTTTCTGCACTACTTCAACCGCATCACGGGAATGATGCAGCCCGGGTATTTCGACCGCAAGTACACCGGATTCCCCAACGGCCACGCCTCGGTCGGGTCGATGGAGATCAAGTACGACAAGTACGAGGGCTCCAAATCGCGTGCGGTAGGCTGGCCGGGCCTCGCGACCGGCGGCTGGTACATGGTCGATATTTTTCCGGGAATGACCTATAACCTGCGCACCTCGGTATTGCGTATCGATACGGTGGTGCCGCTGGGGCCGAACGAGGTGATCATCGAGTTCCGCGGCCTCGGGCTGAAGCGAGACACGGCCGAGGAGCGCCGCGAGCGCGTGTTCGACCACAACATGATCTGGGGGCCGTTCGGACGCAACCTGCACGAGGATCTGCTCGGCGTGCACGGCCAGGGCCGCGCGATGCGGCCCGGCACCGACAGCCGCTGGATCATCCAGGGGCGCGAGGAGAACAGCACCATCCACGACGAGGTCGGGATGCGGCACTTCTACGCGGAGTGGTCGCGCCGCATGGGCCGCCCGGCGTTCGACCCGTACGGCGAGGGTAAGCCCGCGCCCGTACGGGCTGCTGCCTGAGGCCGGTGCAATGGTCGGTTTCGAAATTCGCCAGGCGGTCGAGGAACTCGTCTACCGGTCCTGCATGATGCTCGACGACAAGGACTGGAAGGGATTCCTCGCGCTGTGCGGCGAGGAGTTCCGCTACACCATCGCCGCGCACAGTCCCGAGATCCGGCGTGACATGGTCTGGCTGGACCATGACCGTAAGGGCATGGACACGCTGTTCGCCAACCTGCCGCGGCACAACAGCGATCATTCGCCCATTACGCGGCACGCCACCGTCTATACCGTGGATGCGGATACAGCGGGGCGCGAGGCGACGGCGGTGTCCGCGCTGCAGGTGTTCCGTACCCAGCTGGACGGCGGCGCGAGCGAACTGTTCGCGGTCGGCCGGATGACGGACACGATCCGGCTGGACGGCGCGGCCTCCCGGCTGCTGCGGCGCGTGGTGCGTCTGGACACGCGCCTGATCGGCTACGGCTACCACGTGCCGTTCTGATGCGCATACAGGTCAACGCTCGCAACCGCGGACTGCATTTCGATGCCGTTGCCGCCCAGCCCGTGCTGTATGCCGGACTGGGCGCCGGCGTCGACCTGCCGTACGAGTGCGCGACCGGGACCTGCGGCACCTGCCGCGCGAAGGTGGTGGAGGGACGGATTCGCGACGACTGGCCGGAAGCACCGGGACGCAAGGTCCTTAAGTCTTCCAGCGACTTCCTGATGTGCCAGTGCGCGGCCGAGACCGACCTCACGCTGGAGATCCCGTCGTTCGTCAACCCCGCGGGACCAGGCGCGTGCCGCGCCGCCCCGCTCGCGGGCGTGCTGCGCACGCCGACCGCACTGACCCACGACGTGATGTCGTTCGGCGTCGAGCTGGACGCGCCCTGCGAGTTCGACGCGGGGCAGTTCATGGTTCTGCAGGCGCAGGGCGTGTCCGGATACCGCGCGTATTCCATGGTCAACCATCAGCGCGTCGCGCGGCGGCTGGAGTTCGTCATCAAGCGCAAGCCCGGGGGCGGATTCTCCGAGTGGCTGTTCGGCGCGCCGCGGGAGGGTGCGCCGCTGCGCCTGTTCGGGCCGCTGGGCAAGGCGACCTACTATCCTGCGCTCGGCAAGGACGTGCTGTGCATCGCCGGCGGTTCGGGCGTCGCGGGGATGATGTCGATCCTGTCGTGCGCGGCCGGCGGGGGCGCGCTCGAGACGCACCGGGCATGGCTTTTCTTCGGCGTGCGCACGGCGAAGGACGCCTTCTACCTCGAAGAGCTGTCGCAGCTGAGCGAACGCTGCGGCGAACGCCTCGCGGTGACGGTGGCATTGTCGGACGAACCGGTATCCGCGGAACTCTCTGCGCGCTGGCCGCGGCTGAGGTTCGCGCAGGGACTCGTGCACGAGGTCGCCAAGCAGGCGATGGCGGGCCGGTACCGCGATGTGCGCGCCTACGTCGCGGGGCCGCCGCCCGCGGTGGACGCTGTGCTGCGGGTGCTGTTGCTCGAGGCGAAGCTGACCGCGGACAACATCCGCTACGACAAGTTCAGCTGATGGCCGGCAAATTCGTCTGCCGTGTGTCGGATGTTCCGCCGAACAGCCTGAAGGAATGCGAGGTCGAAGGCGGCATCAGGTTGCTGATCGCCAACGCCGGCGGGGAGTTCTTCGGCTATCAGGCGATGTGCCCGCACCAGGACGTGTCCTTGTGCGAGGGGTTGTTCGACGGCGAGACGCTGACCTGCCACATGCACCTATGGCAGTGGAGCATCCGTACCGGGGAGCCGATCGGGCTCGCCGAAGCGCCGCTGGAGCGTTTTGCGTTGTCGGTCGAGGCGGATACGATCAACCTGGCCGGCCAGGGCTCGGCACTCGACGTCGGCGAGCTGTTTCGCGGCGTCGCCGCCGGCACGCTGGAGAAACTCGCGGCGCTCGCGCGCGCGGAGACGCACGCGCCGGGGACGCTGCTTTACGGTCCCGGCGACCGGGCGGAAGATTTGTTCGTGCTAGACTCAGGACGCGTGGAGTTCTCGATCGGCCGCGACACCCGAACGGCGCCGGGCGGCTTCATGTTGCGCAAGGGCGAGGCATTCGGCTGGGCGGCGATGCTCGACGGTTACACCGAGCGCATCGCCAGCGCGCGCTGCATCGAGTCCTCGACCGTGCTGAGGCTGAACGGAAAGGGCGTGACCGGCATCCTTGAAGCCGATCCCGCAGGTGGTTTCATCGTCATGAAGCGGCTCGCCGGAATGATCGCGCGCTATCTCGCGGTCAGCGGGACGCAGTGAGGGCGCCAGGAGGCGCCGGCAATCCGTCGTACAACCCATAGGAGGCAGTGATGAACAGGAGACAATTCGCGGCAGCAGCGGTGGCAGCATGCGTGGCTTCAGGATTCGCCGCCCCCGCATTTTCGCAGGACTACGGCAAGCCCGGCGGCCCGGTCACTCTCGTGGTCGGCTACCAGCCCTACTACACGCAGTCGTGGTCCGGGGTGGTGATGCGCGGCAAGAAATTCTACGAAAAGTATCTGCCCAAGGGTTCCAACGTGGAATTCCAGATCGGCCTGCAGGGCGCGATCATCGTCAACAACATGCTCGCCGGCAAGCAGCACATCGGATACATGGGCGACATGCCGGCGATCGTATCGACGACCAAGACCGAAGTCGCCGACGTCCGCCTGGTCGCCAACCTCGGCCTCGCGTTCGACCAGTGCAACATCTTCCTCGCCCGCAATGACGCGCCGAAGTTCGGCACGCCCACGGACGCGCTGAAGTGGCTGGACGGCAAGTCGGTCGCGGTTCCCAAGGGCTCGTGCACCGACCGCTACGCGCAGGCCACGTTCAAGAAGCTGAACGTCACGCCGAAGGAGTATCTGAACCAGAACATCGAGGTGATCACCTCGAACTTCCGCGCCGGCAAGATCGACGCGGCGGTGATCTGGGAACCGACCGCGTCGCGGCTCGTGCTGGAGGGTCTGGCGCGGCGCGTCGCATCGGGCGCGAGTGTCGAGGAGAACGACGGCGGCTTCCTGGGCATGCGCGCGGACCTGATCAAGTCGCGTCCCGACGTCGTCAAGGGCTGGCTGCAGGCGGAACTCGACGCGCAACTGTTCCTCGCCGATCCGAAGAACGCGAACGAAGTCATCAAGATGGCGAAAGAGCAGACCACCGGCTTCAGCGAGCGCGTGCTGTGGCAGTCGCTTTACGGCTCGTACGCGGCGGCCGACGGCGGCCAGGCGGTGCGCAACTACATGCACTTCACCTTCACGCCGCAGGCCCGCGAGCTGATCAGTCGCGCGGCGACGTTCCTGCATTCGGTGAAGAGCATCAACGTCGACAAGCTGCGTCCCGAAGCGATCGAGTCGAAGTGGACTGAGGACATCCTCAAGGAACGCGGCCTGAAGGCGCCGATCGGCGAGGTAAAGGCGCTGCCGGAGTCGCAGGCGCCCAAGGGCTGATGGTGTCGCAGCAGCAGGACACGACCGCCGACGCGGTCGCGGTACTGCGCGCGGCAAGCCCCTTCCGGGATGTCCCGGAGGGGCTGCTGCGGCGCATTGCGGCAATCGCCCGGAAGGTCGAGCATGCGGCCGGGAACCGCGTCTACAGCGCGGGAGACGCGGCGGAGGACCTCTTTGTCGTCGCCGCCGGTCGCCTGGAACACGTATTCAAGCCCGAGGTCGGCGCGCGCGAGCCGCTCAAGCGGGTCGGTCCCGGCGGCATCGTCGGCTGGGCCGGCCTGCTGCTTGGCCAGACGCGGCGGCTAGCCACGGTGACGGCGGCCGAACCCACGGTGTTGCTG
>VGER01000071.1 GCA_016869235.1 Alphaproteobacteria bacterium
AAGGTCTGCACCGTGTCGGCCAAGGCGAGCCGGGCGGGTTGGTCGCGGTCGCGCTGCCACTCGACGCCGAGGTTGCCGCCAAGCGCGACCAGCCCGGCGCCGAGCAGCACCCACGGCCAGCGCCGCGGGCGCGGTGCAACCGGTGGCGGGCTTGCGCGGGCCGTCTCGCGCGCCGCCGCCGGCGCGGTGGTGTCGGCGGGCATCTCCAGAGGCGGCGGCGTGTCGGTCATCGCGAGGTCGATCGGCTCTTTAGGCTCAGGTTCCGGGGACGGGCAGCAAGGCCAGAAGCGCCGCCTGGTTGGGCGCCGCCGCCGTGCGCGTCGAGCGCCAGGGCAGCGCGCCGGCAGCGTCCGCGACGGCCTGGCTCAGGCAGAAGGCGTCGGCATCGCGGCACCGCCCGGTAAGCCCTGCCTGTTGCAACAGCCTAACAAACGTGGTCGCCGTGCGGGGAGAGAAAAACAGGACACCATCGAACGCGCCCGCCCGTATCGCCGCAGCGGCAGGGCGTGGCAGCGCGGTCGCCGCTACTGCCGCATAGCCGATCACGCGGCGGTACTCGAAGCCGGCAGCGGCAAGGCCGGTGCCGACGTCGGCGACGTCGGCACCGCTCACGTGCAGGAGCGCGCCGGCGGCGGGGTCGAGTGAATCGCTTACCAGAACGACGAGGTCGTCGCCGTCACCGGCAGCGGAGCGAACGCGCTGAAAGCGCAACGCGCGCGCGACTTCGGCAGTGGCGTCGCCGACCGTGACCACCGGCAGACGGCGCTCGGAGCTGGCGGCCGCGAACGCGCGCGCAGCGGCCGCCGAGGTGAACAGCAGGGCCTGGACGCCGTCGAGGTCCACCGCAAAGCCGGGCTGCGGCTGCACGATGAGCAACGGGCACACGATCGGCGCGTGGCCGAGCGTACGCAGTTGCTCTGCTGTGACTTCGGCCTCGGCGGCCGGCCGCGTCACCAGCAGGCGCATGTCAGGCGGTAAAGAAGTTGGGGCCTGCGCGCTTCTTCAGCTCGGCACCGGCGTCGCGTCCCATGCGCTCGGCGTCGTGCAGCGAGCCTTTGAGCTCGGCGTCGTAACGCTTGGCGCCGTCGGGCGAGATCACCGCGGCGCGCAAGGTGAGCGTCTCATCGTCGATCTCGGCAAGCGCGGCGATCGGCGTGCGGCACGAGCCTTCGAGCGCCGCGAGCAGCGCTCGCTCGGCGGTGACGGCACGCTCGGACGCGGCGTGCGTGATGCGCGCCAGCATGGCGACGGTCGGCGCGTCATCGGCCCGGCAGGTGATGGCGATGGCGCCTTGCGCCACCGCCGGCAGCATCTCGGACGGATCGAGCACGGAGTATTCCGACGTGTCGATGCCCAGGCGATGCAGGCCGGCGAGCGCAAGCAGAGTCGCATCGGCGACGCCTTCCTGCAGCTTCTTGATGCGTGTCTGCACGTTGCCGCGCAGCTGCACGACCTCGACGTCGGGACGCTTGCCGCGCACCTGCGCGCCGCGGCGCAGCGACGACGTGCCGAGGCGCGCGCCTTTGGGCAGCGCGGCGATGGACTTGGCGCCGATCAGCACGTCGCGCGGGTCCTCGCGCGGCAGCACGGCGCCGACGACGATGTTGTCGGGCAGCTCGGTGGGCAGGTCCTTCATCGAGTGGACGGCAATGTCCACGTGGCCGGCGAGCAGCGCCGCGTCGATCTCCTTGGTGAAGAGGCCCTTGCCGCCGGCGTCGGCCAGCGGGCGATCCTGGATCTTGTCGCCGGTGGTCTTGATGACCAGGAGGTCGGGCGGCGCGAACATGCCGGCCGAGGCAGCGACCAGGGTCATTGCCACTTCCTTGGCCTGCGCCAGCGCCAGCGGGCTGCCGCGCGTGCCCATCACCAGGGCGTCGGAGTTGTCGATGTCATCCGGAATGACGTCATCGTCATCCCAGCCGGGTTGCGGGGTCATGGCCGTGGTGCTAGAGCGGCGGCACGCAAAAGGCAAGCATGACGGGCATTGTCCTAGGGATAGAGACGAGTTGCGACGAAACCGCCGCGGCGGTGGTGGCGTTCGACCGCACGATCCGCTCCTCGGTCGTGCTCTCGCAGCTCGAGGATCACCGCGCCTACGGCGGGGTGGTGCCGGAGATCGCCGCGCGCGCACACGTCGAGCACCTCGACGGATTGATCGAGCAGGCGATGGCAAAGGCAGGCACGAGCTTTGCCGAGCTTTCCGGCGTCGCCGCGACGGCGGGCCCGGGACTGATCGGCGGCGTCCTGGTCGGCCTCGTCACCGGCAAGGCGATCGCCGCCGCCGCGGGCGCGCCGTTCGTCGCCGTCAATCACCTGGAGGGTCACGCGCTGTCGGCGCGGCTCTCGCACGGCGTGGGATTCCCGTATCTGCTGCTGCTCGTCACCGGCGGGCACTGCCAGTTGCTGTCGTGCGAAGGGCTCGGCCGCTACGAGCGCCTCGGCACCACCATCGACGACGCCATCGGCGAGGCGTTCGACAAGAGCGCCCGCATGTTGGGCATGGGATACCCCGGTGGCCCGGAGATCGAGCGCGCGGCCGCGCACGGCAATCCGAAGCGCTTCGCCTTGCCGCGGCCGATGCTCGGGCGCGAGGGGTGCGACTTCTCATTCTCGGGATTGAAGACGGCGATCCGCCGCCTTGCGGAAGACAAGACGTTGGCGACGCAGGACGTCGCCGACGTGGCGGCGTCGTTCCAGGCTGCCGTCGGCGATGTGGTCGCCGACCGGGCACGCAACGCGATGACCTGGTTCGCGGAGCGACATCGTGGAACACGGACCCTTGTCGTCGCCGGCGGCGTCGCCGCCAACGCAGCGTTGCGCACGCGGCTGGAGGCGGTCGCGCACAAGTGCGGCTTCGCCGTGGTGGCGCCCCCCAAGGAGCTGTGCACCGACAACGCGGCGATGATCGCCTGGGCCGGTGTCGAGCGCCTGCGCGCCGGCCTGACCGACGCGCTCGACGCGCCGGGCCGGGCGCGCTGGCCGCTGTCCGAGCTAACTGACAAGCGGACGGCCCAGGGGATTGCATCGTGACGGCGGCCATCCGGCGCATCGGCGTCGTCGGCGGCGGCGCCTGGGGCACGACGCTTGCGCTGCTTGCGGCGCGCGCCAAGCTGCACCCGACGTTGTGGGTGCGCGAGCCGGAAGTCGCGGCCGCCATCGCCGCCGGGCGCGACAATCCGTTCCTGCCTGGCGTCGCCCTCGACGCGGCGATCAACGCGACCACTGACTTCGACGCGCTGCGCGAGTGCGACGCGCTGCTGCTTGCCGCGCCGGCCCAGCACCTGCGCAGCGTCTGCCGGTCACTGCGGCCGAACGTGCGCAGCGGCGCGCCGATCACGATCTGCAGCAAGGGCATCGAGGAGACGTCGGGCGCGTTGCTCAGCGAAGTGGTGGCCACCGAGCTGCCGGGCGCGCCGATCGCCGTGCTGTCGGGCCCGACCTTCGCGCCGGAGATCGCCCGCGACTTGCCCGCGGCTGTGACGCTGGCCTGCCGCGACGCCGAGATCGGCAAGGCGCTGGTGGAGGCGATCGGCACGCCGACGTTCCGGCCGTACTTTTCGGAGGACATCATCGGCGCGCAGGTGGGCGGCGGCGTGAAGAACGTCATCGCCATCGCCTGCGGCATCGTCGCCGGACGCAAGATGGGCGACAATGCCCGCGCCGCGCTGGTGACGCGCGGCCTCGCCGAGATCCAGCGCCTCGGTCATGCCCTCCACGCGCGGCCGGCGACTCTGATGGGCCTTTCCGGTCTCGGCGACCTGGTGCTGACGTGCTCCTCGGAGCAGTCGCGCAACTACAGCCTCGGCATCGCGCTCGGCCGCGGCAAGAAGACCGCGGAGATCGTCGCGTCACAGACCTCGGTGGCGGAGGGCGTCGCCACCGCCGCGGCGGTAGTGTGCCGCGCCGCGCGCCTGAAGATCGAGATGCCGATCTCGGCGGCAGTGGACGCCATCGTCAACAAGAGCGCCGCCATCGACCAGGCCATTCAGGCACTGTTGGCGCGGCCGTTCCGCGCGGAGGGGAAGTAACGCAATGCTCTACGCCATCGTCGCCATCGATCGCCCGGGCCGCACCGAGCTGCGCCTGAAGACGCGGTCCAAGCACCTTGCCTACCTCGCCAAGGCGAAGAAGAAGGTGCGCGCGGCCGGCGCGCTCACCGCCGAAGACGGCCAGCCGGTCGGCTCGCTGATCATCGTCGAGTGCAAGACGCTGGCCGAAGCCGACAAGCTGATCGCCGGCGATCCCTACACCAAGGCGGGCGTGTTCGAGAGCGTCACGGTGCGGCCTTGGAAGCACACGGTCGGCACCGGGCTGCCCGAGCTCGCCCTCTGATGCAGTACTGGCTGCTGAAGACCGAACCCGAGGAGTACTCGTGGGACGACCAGGTGAAGAAGCGCGTTGGCGGCTGGGACGGCGTGCGCAACACGCGCGCCGCCGCGTACCTGAAACGCATGGAGATCGGCGATCTCTGCTTCTTCTATCACACGGGCAAGGAGAAGCAGATCGTCGGCGTGGTGCGCGTGCACAAGACCGCCTACGCGGACAAGTCGGACGAGACCGGCAAATTCTTCATGGTGGATGTCGAGACCGTCGATCCGTTCAAGGCGCCGGTGACGTTGAAACAGATCAAAGCCGACCCAAGGTTCGCCGACATGCAGCTGGTGCGCATCGCGCGCCTGTCGGTGCAGAAGGTCGAACCGGAGCAGTGGAACGCGATCCGCGCGCTCGGCGGACTGAGATGACGGGCGCGCCACCAGCCGGCACGGTGCTGTGCCGGCTGGACGAGCTCCGCGACCCGGGCGGCCGCGAGTTCTCCTTCGGCGGGCGGCCGCACGTCTTCGAGATGTTCGTGATGCGCAAGGGCGACGCCGCTTACGGCTACGTCAACGACTGCCCGCACACGCGCTCGCCGCTCAACTGGCAGCCGGACGTCTTCCTCGACACCACGCGGCGGCACATCCAGTGCGCCACCCACGGGGCGCAGTTCCGCATCGAGGATGGGTACTGCATCTGGGGGCCGTGCAAAGGCGACAGCCTGACCCCAGTTCCGGTGCGAGTGGAAAACGGCCTGGTCGTAGTCGTATAGGCGACTCCCGGGCTGATAGCCCGAGGAGCATCGATGGTCGATACGAGAACCCTGGACCTTCTGGAGACGCTACTCGTACACGCTCGTCACCCTCGCCTTCTTCCTGGCGGCGCTCGGCGGCCACTGGCTGCTGAGCTGGTTCGCCTACGTGGACGAGCAGGGCGCCACGGACGTCGGCGGCTACTTGGTGCAGGTCGGACGCGACACGCTGGAGAACTGGCAGTCGGAGTTCCTGCAGCTGATCTGGCAGGTGGCGGGCCTGGCGTTCCTGTTCCACGTCGGCTCGTCGCAATCGGAAGAGAACGACGAGCGTCAGGAGGAGAAACTCGACGCCATCCTGCGCAAGCTCGACCCCAAGGACGCGGACCGCGTCATCGCCGACTTGGCCAGGAAGTTCTGACGGCGCTGATCGCTTCGTTCGTCATTACGAGCGAAGCGAAGCAATCCAGGCGCTGTTGTTTGTGCTCTGGATCGCCGTCGTGCCGGACGCACGCAAGCGTGCGGAGCACGCTCCGCGTGACGCGCTGCGCGCCACGCCACCACGAGGAAAGCACTACGCCGTGACGAACGTGCGGTAGTCCTTGGCGAGGTCCGCGACCACCGTGTCGTAGAACCGCCTGCCGTGCTCGGGCGTGGACAGCGCCGGGTGCGAGCCCATCCGCCCGTCAGGGAAGCGGCGGCGGAAGTCGAAGGCGTCGGCGAAGTCGAGCGTTGCCGGCGGCGCGGGGTCCATCTTCGCCGTCTTGATCGCCTGCGGATACACGTACTGTGTCAGCGACACCTCAGACGGCGTCGCATGCAAACCTTCGTGCTCGCCGTAGAGCTCCTTGGCCAGCGCCACCACCGGCGGCCGCAGCCACCAATTGCGCAGCGTGCACACCACGCCGCCGCGGTGATCGCCGGCGTCGCGCGGGGAGCGCGCGTCCGACGACGCCCTGCCGTCCCGGGGCGCCATCGACGTCTCGGCGTAGATCTCGCCGAACGCCGACGTCACCGGCGCGATGTTGCCGCCGTGGCCGTTGACGAAATAGAAGCGGCGGAAGCCGTGCGCGGCGAGTGACACGACGCAGTCGCGCACCACCTGGATGAAGGTGGAGGGCCGGAGGGTCATGGTGCCGGGAAACGCCATGTGGTGCTGCGCCATGCCGACGGCGATGGTCGGTGCCACCAGCGCCTCCGCCGCCTCGCCAAGTCCCTTGGCCACCGATTCGGCGCAGATGGCGTCGGTGCCGATCAGGCCGTTGGGGCCGTGCTGCTCGGTGGAGCCGATGGGAACGATGATCCCGACCGAGCGCTTGAGGTAGGCCTCGACCTCGGACCACGTGCACAACTGCAGCAACATCGCGACTCTCCCGGCTCGCCTTGATCGACCCTGACGGGCGATGCTTACTAGGGGCGGCGCGGGGCCATAGTAGCGCGGGGGAGGTAGCGATGTTGGAGCAGCTGTTTCCGGTCAGCGGGGATTGGGCCAAGCGCGCCTGGGCAAGCCAGGCCCGCTACGAGGAGATGTACCGCCGCTCCATCGACGACCCGGAAGGCTTCTGGGCCGAGCATGCCGCCCGCCTCGACTGGATCAAGAAGCCCGCCAGGATCAAGGACGTCGATTTCACCGGCGACGTGCGCATCCGCTGGTACTGGGACGGCGTGCTGAACGCCGCCGCCAACTGCATCGACCGCCACCTGCCCAAGCGCGCCAACCAGACCGCGATCCTGTGGGAGGGCGACGACCCCAAAGACTCGAAGGCGATCACCTACAAGGAACTGCACCAGCAGGTGTGCAAGTTCGCCAACGCGCTGAAGGCGCAGGGCGTCAAGAAGGGCGACGCCGTCACCATCTATATGCCGATGATCCCCGAAGCCGCGATGGCCATGCTCGCCTGCGCGCGCATCGGCGCCATGCACTCGGTGGTGTTCGGCGGGTTCTCGGCCGAGTCGCTGGCGAGCCGCATCCGCGATTGCGCGTCTACTCTCGTCATCACCGCCGACGAAGGCGTGCGCGGCGGCAAGAAGATCCCGCTCAAGGCGTCCACCGACACGGCGCTGCAATCGTGCCCGACGGTGAAGAAGGTGATGGTGGTCAAGCGCACCGGCGGCACCGTCAACTGGGTGCAGGGCCGCGACGTCTGGTACCACGAGGCGTCGGCGAGCGTGCCCGCCGACTGCCCGCCCGAGGCGATGGGCGCGGAGGATCCGCTGTTCATCCTGTACACGTCGGGATCGACCGGAAAGCCGAAAGGCGTACTGCACACGACCGGCGGCTACATGGTGTTCGCGTCGCTGACGCACCAGTACGTGTTCGACTACCACGACGGCGACGTCTACTGGTGCACCGCCGACGTCGGCTGGGTGACCGGACACAGCTATATCGTCTACGGGCCGCTTGCCAACGGCGCGACGACCCTGATGTTCGAGGGCGTGCCGAACTATCCCGACGCGTCGCGCTTCTGGCAGGTCGTCGACAAGCACAAGGTCAACACCTTCTATACGGCTCCCACCGCCATCCGCGCGCTGATGCGCGAAGGCGAAGCGCCGGTACAGAAGACGTCGCGCGATTCGCTGCGCCTGCTCGGCAGCGTCGGCGAGCCGATCAATCCAGAAGCGTGGCTGTGGTACCACCGCGTCGTCGGCAACGGCCGCTGCCCGATCATCGACACGTGGTGGCAGACCGAAACCGGCGGCATCCTGATCACGCCGCTGCCGGGCGCCATCGCACAGAAGCCGGGTTCCGCCACCAAGCCGTTCTTCGGCGTGCGACCGGAGATCGTCGACCAGAACGGCAAGGTGCTGGAGGGCGAGGCCACGGGCATGCTGTGCCTGGCCGACTCGTGGCCGGGCCAGATGCGCACGGTGCTCGGCGACCACAAGCGCTTCATCGACACGTACTTCGCGCGCTTCCCGGGCAAGTACTTCACGGGCGACGGCGCCAGGCGCGACAGGGACGGCTACTATTGGATCACCGGCCGCGTCGACGACGTCATCAACGTCTCGGGTCATCGCCTCGGCACCGCCGAGGTCGAGAGCGCCCTGGTGGCGCATCCCAAGGTTGCGGAGGCCGCGGTCGTCGGGTACCCCCACGACATCAAGGGCACCGGCATCTACGCCTACGTCACGCTAAAGATTGGAGTCGATCCGAGCGACGTTCTCCGCAAGGAGCTGGGCGAGTGGGTGAGGAAGGAGATCGGCGCCATCGCCCGGCCGGATCTCATCCAATGGGCGCCCGGGCTGCCCAAGACCCGCTCGGGCAAGATCATGCGCCGCATCCTGCGCAAGATCGCAGAGAACAACTACGGCGACCTCGGCGACACCTCGACCCTGGCCGACCCATCAGTGGTTGAGAATCTCGTGCAGAACCGTATGAACCGGCCGAATCCCTAGTGGCTTCAGGCACCTAACGACTGTTCGAAAAATCGCCTTCCCAACCTTGTAATCGCACGACCGTTCTGCGAATACTGCCCCTCGTCGGTGGTCAGCGGCGATGGGAAAGAAGGGCGCGCGCACGCGCGAACCCATCCTGGAGCGGGCGGTGGCCATCGCCAGTCGGGATGGGCTCGAAGGCCTCACCATCGGCGGCTTGGCCAAGGACCTCGACCTCTCGAAAAGCGGGCTGATCGCCCACTTCGGCACCAAGGAGGCGCTCGACCTCGCGGCGCTGCAGACCGCGGCGGCGCTGTTCGGCAACACGGTCATCGTGCCGGCGGCGCGGGTCGCGGCGGGCGAGCCGCGCCTGCGCGCCCTGTTCGACGGCTGGTTCCGCTACGCAAACCTCAAGCAGATGCCGGGCGGCGACATCTTCCTTTCCGCCGCCACGGAGCTCGACGACAAGCCGGGCGTGTGCCGCTACTACGTGGCGCGCGTACACAAGGACTGGATCACCGCGATCGAGAGCGCGACACGCGAGGCGAAGAACGGCGGCCAGTTCCGCGACGACCTCGACCCGACGCAGATCGCCTTCAACATCCTCGCCATCCTGCAGGCGTACAACACGTTCCACCGCCTGCTGAACGCCAGCAACGCCGAGGCACGCGCCCGCGCGGCGTTCGAGTCGCTGATGGCCCGCGCCCGCGCCGAGGGCCTCGCGGCGCCG
>VGER01000072.1 GCA_016869235.1 Alphaproteobacteria bacterium
GCCGCGCTCGCCCACGACCTCGTCGGGACGCTCGCCCGCCTGCAGCCGGGGCCGCCGCCGTTCGAGGTGCGCGTGCACCGCCTCTACAACCCGGAAGGCATCACCCAGTACAACATCGTGCCGGGCCTCATCGGCCTCATCCTCACCATGACCATGATCATGATGACCTCGCTCGCCATGACGCGCGAGCGCGAGCGCGGCACCTTCGAGAACCTGCTCGCCATGCCGGTGCGCCCCTTGGAGGTGATGCTCGGCAAGATCGTGCCCTACATCTTCGTCGGCCTGGTGCAGGTGTCGGTGATCCTGGTGGTGGGGCGTTACCTGTTCGGCGTCCCGTTTGTCGGCAGCCTGACCATGCTGTCCGGCGTGCTGGTGATCTTCATCGCCGCCAATCTCACCATCGGCTTCACGTTCTCGACCATCGCCAGGAATCAGCTGCAGGCGATGCAGATGACGTTCTTCTTCTTTCTGCCCTCGATCCTGCTGTCCGGCTTCATGTTTCCGTTCCGCGGCATGCCGGCTTGGGCGCAGGCGCTGGGCGAGGTGTTCCCGCTCACCCACTTCCTGCGCATCGTGCGCGGCGTGATGCTCAAAGGCTTGTCCTGGGCGGAGGTGCAGCCGGAAGTCTGGCCGCTCCTCGCCTTCATGGGCGTCGCGATGATCGTGGCGATGGCGCGCTATCGGCGGACGTTGGATTAGGCTACAGCCGCTCGCCGATGTCGCAGGCCGGCGCGTACACCGGCCTGGCGCCGCCGTCATAGCGGAGGAACTGCACGCGCCGGAGGGCCGGCTCGGGACTCACGCCGGCGATCTCCAACAGGAGCTTGCGCCGCACGGCATCGGCGAACGCCGCGAAGCCGTGCGCCAGCACGACGAAGGCGCCCGGGCCGCCGATCACGCACTCCGCGAAGTAGACGTCGAGATCGGGCAGCTTGGCGCCGTCGGTCTGGATCGGCACGGCGTTGATGGTTACGCCGGCGGCGACGAGGCGCTGGCGCGGCGCCAAGGTGGCAGTGCCGAGGTTGTTCGGTCCGTCCCCCGAGATGTCAATCACCCGGCGCTCGCCGCGCCAGGGGTTGTCCTCGAAGATCGCCACGGCCGCATCGAGCAAGCTGGAGATGGAAGTACCGAAGCCGGTGAGGATGCGCCGCGTCTCGAGCCGCGAAGCGAAACGCTCGGCTTCGGCCGCGGTCTCGATGACCGTCCACGGCACCGTAACGTTCTGCTGCCCATAGCCGGCCCACTCCACGTACGTGACGGCGATACGGCCTAGGCGGCCCTGCTGGATGGCGCGCAGCACCATCGGGTCGCGCAGCGCGCCGACATAGTCGCGCCGCTGCAGGATCGCCTCGTGTGTGTCCACGCTTTGCGAGACGTCCGCGGCCAGAATCAGCTCGAGGTCGACTTCCGGGCGCAGCGGCCCGGCCGGGGCGGAGCCAACCGCACCCAAAAGGACGAGCAGGATTACGGGAATCACACGCACGCGACGCGGCCTCCCCTCGGGCCGTGGTTTAGGCCATCAAGAAAACACGTGCGACGGCGAGGGCCAACCGGCAGCTAGACAGGGGAGGGTGTTCGCCGTATCAAGCCGGGCGCGACGAGCGGGTCCGCGGCGCGGGATGCTTGCCCTGCCGGCCGGCCTCCCCAATTGTGCTCCGAGCAAGGAGGCAGTCATGCCACCGAGCCGACCTGCAACGCGACGCGCCGGCGCGACCTGCTCGCCGTCTCCGCCGGCTACGACCTCACGCCTCTGCTGAAGCTTACCGCGACCCTGCTGGCCGACGCCGATACGGGCAGCCGCCTGTTCGTGCCGCGTCTGGCGTGGTCGGCTGCCACCGACCTCGATGTGGAGCTGTTCGCCCAGGTCGGCGGGGGCTCGGCGGCGGGCGAGTTCGGCTCACGGCCCGCGGTCGTCGCGGTCCGCGTCGCGCGCTACTTCTGATTCGACGCCCGTCGAACCAGCCGGCCGACCCCTCCCCAAGGGGTCGCGGGCCCCCTATACAGATGGCAATCGATCCGTCCGAAGGGTGCGCGTCCCATGCAAGTCCGCCAGCCGCAACAGGTCGTCACCGCCATGGCCACCCAGGAAGGCGCCGGGGTGACGGTGCATCGCGCCCTCGGCACGCCGCTGCTGCCGGACGTCGATCCGTTCCTGATGCTCGACGAGTTCAAGAACGACGATCCCAAGCGCTACATGGCGGGTTTCCCCGACCACCCGCACCGCGGCATGGAGACGGTGACCTACATGCTCGCCGGCGCCATGCGCCATCGCGACAACCAGGGCAACGAAGGCCGCCTGCGCCCCGGCGACGTGCAGTGGATGACGGCCGGCCGCGGCATCATCCATTCCGAGATGCCGGAGCAGGAGCAGGGCCTGATGTGGGGCTTCCAGCTGTGGGTCAATCTGCCCGCCAAGGACAAGATGACGGCGCCCCGCTACCAGGAGATCAAGGCCGCCGACATTCCCGAGGTGACGCGCCTGGACGGCCTGCGCGCGCGGGTCATTGCCGGCAAGCTCGATGGCATCGCCGGTCCGATCAACGGCATCGGCGTCGATCCCACCTACTTCGACGTCGCGCTGCCGAAGGCGGTAGCGTTCGAGCACCCGCTGCCGGCGAACCAGCAGGGGTTCGTCTACGTCTTCGGAGGCAAGGCGCAGATCGGCGACGGCGCGAGCGCCCGTGCGGTGCAGCGCGGCTCGCTGGCGGTGCTCGGCTCCGGCGACACGGTGAAGGTCGATGCTTGGGCGGGCGCCGATGCGCGGTTCCTGCTCATTGCCGGCCGTCCGCTGAACGAGCCGGTGGTGAAGTACGGCCCGTTCGTGATGAACACGCGCGAGCAGATCTACCAGGCGATCGACGACTTCCAGTCGGGCCGCTTCTAGCGGCGGCGGCTTTGGCTGGGGCAGCTGCGGTGCCGGCCGCGTGCCCGCGGCGCTCAAACCGTGCTATTGCATCACGGCGTCGCCGCTTTTCCGGGTCCGCGCCGCGATATGGCCCCATTCTCCAGCCACCCTCGGCAACGAAGTCGGATCCGCCACAAGGACCCTGAGTGAACCGCGTCCTGATCGGGATCGCCGTCGGGCTCGTCCTCCTCATCGGGGCGGCGCTCGCCGCGCCCAGCGTCGTCGACTGGAACCGCTACCGCGAGGACATCGCCGCGCGCGTGGAGGCCGCCGTCGGCCGCGACGTCCTCATCGGCGGTGACATCGATTTCACCCTCCTGCCGCAGCCGTCCCTGTCGGTCCGCCAGGTGTACGTCGCCAACGCCGCTGGGGCGTCGGCCGCCAGCCTGGTTTCGCTCGGCTCGCTCGACATCAAGGTGGCGCTGGCGCCGCTGCTGCGCGGGGCGATCGAGGTGCGCACCGTCGTGCTGCAGGACCCGGTATTTGAGCTCGAGCTGCTCGCCGACGGCCGCCCCAACTGGTCGCTCTCGGCGGCCCGCACGCAGGCTGACGTGGGCGTGCCGGCGGTGCCCGGCGGCGGGCTGCCGAGTGGCGTGCAGATCGACAGCCTGCAGGTGCGCAACGGCACGGTGACCTTCCGCGACGCGCGGCGCGGTATCGCCGAGCGCCTGACCGGCGTCGATGCGGACGTATCCTCGCGCGCCGCGGCCGGGCCCTATCTGGCTGATGGTGCTTTCACATACCGCGGCCTGCCCATCCGCTTCGCGATCAACACCGCGGCGGTGGTGCCGGGCCGCCCCATGGGAGTCCGCACCGACTTCACCTTCGTGCCCGACGGCGAGAAGCTCGAATTCCGCGGCACGTTGAGCGAGCCGGGCATGAACGGAACCCTCGCCGGGGCGCTCACCTTCGAAGGCAAGAGCTTGGCGGCCCTGGCGGAGCGCCTTGCGCGCGCGTTCGGAACCGCGCCACCCGCGGCGACCGCCATCGCGGCGCCGGTGCGCATCAGCGCCCAGCCCGTGCTGAAGTTCGGTGAGTCCGCCTTTAACGACGTGGAGGTCCGCGTCGGCGACCTCGCCGCCAAGGGCGCGGTCAATGTGGTGCTCGGCGAGACCCCGCGCGTCGACGCGACCGTCGCCATGGGTCAGTTCGATCTCGATGCGTGGCTCGCGCGCACCGCGCCGCGCGCCGCCGCGCCGCGCGCCACCACGCCAGCCCAGGCTCCGGCGCCGCCGTTCGTGCTGCCGGCCTTGCGCGGCAACGTCAGTGTCACCGTGGACGCGCTCACCTATCGCCAGCGCCTGGTGCGCAACCTCGATGTTGCCGCAACGCTCGCCGACGGCACGCTCAGCCTGACGCGCGGCCGGGCGCAGCTTCCCGGGATAACCGAGGTCGACGCCAAGGGCCAGCTGGTCGCCGCCAATGGCCGTCCGCAGTTCGACGGCGAGGCGACGGCGAAGAGCGACAACTTGCGGGATCTGCTCACCTGGCTGCGCGTGGAGGTCGCGGACGTGCCGGCCGACCGCTTGCGCATGCTCACCTTTCAAGGCCGCGTCCGCCTGCGCCCGGACGTCCTCCAGGCTTATGGTTTCCAGGCCCGGATCGACAGCACGAATGTCTCGGGCGCGGCCGCCTATGCCTTGCGCAACCGGCCCGCCTTCAGCGTCGATCTCGACGTCGATCGCTTCGACGCCGACGCCTATCTGCGCGGCCGCGAGCCATTCAGGCTGGCGACGCTCGAGGCCTTCGACACGGACGTGCGCTTGCGCCTGGGCGAGCTGATGGTGCGCGAGCAGCCCATCCGCGGCATCGTCGTGGACGCCGGCATGATCGCCGGCGTTCTGACCCTGCGCGAGCTCTCGATCGCCGACGCGGTCGGCGCCAAGGGCACCGTCACCGGCATCGCCCAGGGCTTCTCCGGCCGCACGCTGGCGACCGGCACCGTGAACATCGCCGCCGAATCGGCGGCGGGCTTGGCGCGCCTGCTCGATCTGGACTTCATTGAGGCGCCCGAGCGCATCGGCGCCTTCGCCTTCAACGCCAATGTCGACGGCGACCTCGACAAGCTCACGGTGGACGCAGGCGCCCTCGTTGCCGGGGTCGACTTGCGCCTGCAGGGCAACGTGCGCTCCTTCGGCCAGGATCCGGTGCTGGACCTCACCCTCGGAGCCATCCATCCCAATCCCGCGGCGCTGCTGCAGACCTTGGGCGTCGGCGCCGGCGGCGGCACCACCGATCCGGCGACGCGGCTCCATCTCGGTGCGGTCTTCACGGGGCCGCTCGCCAACCTCAACGTGCTGGCGTCGGGATTCGTCGGCGGTGCCGAGCTCGGCGCTACGGGGACGCTGGCGGCGGCCGATGCGTTGGCCTACACGCTGCAGGTGTCAGCCAGGCATCCCGACGTCTCGGCCTTGATCCGCTTCCTCGGCTTGCGCTATCGCCCCTCGGACGAGCTCGGCGCTGGCTCGCTGCGCGCCGGCGTCGAGGGCGCGCGCGACACCCTCAAGCTCACCGGCATCCAGGCGAGCATCGGCGAAGCCACCATCAGCGGCACAGCGTCGGCCGACCGATCAGGGCCGCGCCCGCTGTACCTCGCCAACCTGCGCGCCAATGCCCTGCCGCTCGACCGTTTGCTGCCGGCGCGCCCGCGCTCCGCCGCCGAGACGCGCAGCGAGTGGTCCAACGAGCCTCTGCCGCTGGCATTCCTGCGCAATAGCGACTTCGACTTCGACCTTGCCGCCGCCAGCGTCGTCTGGCGTGGCACGACCTTCGACAATGCGGTCCTCGTCGCCCGCGGCGAGAACGGCACCGCCGCGATCTCACCGGCGAGCGCCAACGTGCTCGGCGGCACCGTGGCGATGAGCGCCACCGTCACCGCTACCGACATGGCAGCGACCGAGGTCGACTTCGCCGCCAAGGACATCGACCTCGCCGCCGCGCCGAGGCTCAACTGGGCAGTCGTGCCTGCCTCGGGCCGGCTCGCCGCCACCCTCGATGTTCGCGCCATCGGCGCCAGCGAGTACGAGCTGTTCAGCAGCCTGCGCGGCGCCGCCACCATTGCGGCCGCCGAAGGCGTGGTGCGCGGCCTCGATCTCGCCCGGTCGGGGCAGATGCTCGACCGCCTGAAGGACGTCGTGGAGCTGCCGAACTTGCTGCAGCAGATCACCGGCGCCGGCGAGACGCCGTACCGCGCCATCGGCCTCACCCTGCGCGCCACCGACGGGATGGTCGCTCTCGACAGTCTGACAGCGCGTCTCGACGGCGCCGTGATCGCGGGCGGCGGCACCATAGACCTGCCGCGCCGGCGCACCGCAGTGGAGATGAGCGTCGCCATCGCCGGACACCCGGACGCGCCCGCGTTCGCGCTCGATCTGTCGGGGCCCTGGGATGCGCCGCGCCGTCTCGCCCGCAGCCGCGAGCTGCAGGGCTATGTCGCCCGCCGTCTCGCCACCGCTCTGCCTGCGGAGGCGCAGTTGCCGGCGCCACCGCCGGCGCCGGCGCCGGTTCCGTTCGAGGAGCGCATGCGCGGCTTCCTGGAAGGCTTGGCGCGTCCTACTCCGTAAGGCGGCGGAGCACGAAGACGCGGATGGCGCTGGACAGGTTGCCGGCCCGCCCGCGGTCGATCTCGCCGATCATCGCATTGATGGACTTGCCGTCGCGCGCCGCGATGGCGCCGAGGCCGCTCCAGAAAGCGTCCTCCAGGGAGACGCTGGTGCGGTGGCCGGCGACCACCACAGACCGCTTGGTCACCCGCGTCGCGGCGTCGACCCGCGCGCCAGAGTCCCGGCGGCCGGCGATCAGCCGGCCGGGCGGATCATCGCCTCGGGCCGCACCCACCGGTCGAAATCCTCTCCGCTGACGTAGCCGAGCGCGAGCGCCGCTTGGCGCAGCGTCGTGCCTTCGGCGTGGGCCTTCTTGGCCACCGCCGCCGCCTTGTCGTAGCCGATGTGCGGGGCGAGGGCGGTCACCAGCATCAATGAGCGCTCCATCAACTCGCGGATGCGGGCCGCGTTCGGCTCGATGCCGGCGACACAATGATCGGCGAAGCTGCGGGCCGCATCGGCGAGCAGCCGCATCGAGCCGAGCACGTTGTGGATGATCACCGGCTTGAAGACGTTGAGCTGCAGTTGGCCGTTGGCGCCGGCGATCGTCACCGCCGTGTGGTTGCCCATCACCTGCACCGCGGCCTGCGTCAGCGCCTCGGCCTGGGTCGGGTTGACCTTGCCCGGCATGATGGAGGAGCCCGGCTCGTTCTCCGGCAGCCGCAGCTCGCCCAGGCCCGCGCGCGGGCCGGATCCCAGCAGGCGCACGTCACTGGCGATCTTGAACAGGCTGGCGGCGACCGTATTCAGCGCTCCCGACAGCTCGACGAAAGCATCGTGCGCGGCGAGGCCCTCGAACTTGTTGGGCGCCGAGTAGAAGGGCAGCCCGGTGAGCGAGGCGATCTCGGCGGCGATGGCACGATCGAAGCCCTTGGGCGCGTTCAGCCCCGTGCCCACCGCGGTGCCGCCCTGGGGCAGCGCGTAGAGGCGGGGGAGGGGGGCGCGCAGGCGTTCCACGCCCAGCTCGACCTGGTAGGCGAAGGCGGAGAACTCTTGCCCCAGGGTCAGGGGCGTCGCGTCCTGCAGATGGGTCCGCCCGATCTTGAGCACGTCCTGCCAGGCGGCGGCCTTGCGGTCGAGCGCCCGGTGCAAGTGGGTGAGCGCCGGCGCCAGCTCGGATTCCAGGAACACCACGGCGGCGATGTGCATCGCCGTGGGGAAGGTGTCGTTGGACGACTGGCCGAGGTTGACGTGGTCGTTGGGATGCACCGGCGCCTTCTGGCCGCGCGTGCCGCCGAGCATCTCGTTGGCGCGGTTGGCCAGCACCTCGTTGACGTTCATGTTCGTCTGGGTGCCGGAGCCGGTCTGCCACACCACCAGCGGGAATTCCTGTTCATGGCGGCCGGCCAGCACCTCGTCGGCGGCCGCGCCGATCGCCTTTGCCAGGCGCTCGTCGAGGGTCCCGAGCACCCGGTTCACCGTCGCGGCGGCCTTCTTGATCAGCGCCAACGCGTGGATGACCGCCGTCGGCATGCGCTCCCCGCCGATGCGGAAGTGCTCGAGCGAGCGCTGGGTCTGCGCACCCCACAGCCGGTCGGCCGGCACGGCGATGGGCCCGAAGGTGTCCGTTTCGATGCGCGTGACGCCGGGCGCGCCGGCGGCAGAGGGCGAGGGGGGTCGAGTAGCCAAGGGCGCGTTCAGCCGCGGCGGAAGCTGTCCAGCTTCACTACCTTCGGCTCGTCGGAGCCGGCTTCCTTCTCGTCGTCCTTGGCACCCACCTTTGCCTCGGCCAGCTTGGCGGCGGGCTGCGGCAGCTCGACCGGCGCGGGGCCAGCAGCCGCCATGAGCGGCTTGAACTGCAGGACGAACTCGAGCGACGGGTCGACGAAGCTGGAGATGGCGGTGAAGGGAATGCGCAGGTGCTCGCTCTTGCCCGAGAAGGACAGCGTCACCGAGAAGCTCTCGTCCCACACCGCGAGGTCCCAGAACTGGTGCTGCAGCACCAGCGTGATCTCTTCGGGGAACTTCTCACGCAGGTACGCCGGCAGTTCGACACCCGGATCCTGGCTGCGGCAGGTGATGTAGAAGTGGTGCGCACCCGGCAGGCCGTCGCGCGCCACCTTGCGCAGCGCCTCGCGCACGACGCCGCGCAACGCGTTCTCAACCAGCTGCGGGAAGCCGATGCGGTCTTCCTTGGTGTCGGTCATTGGCGCGCATAGTAGTCCGCGCGTGGCCGCCCGTCGCGACGGTCGTGCGGGGTAGCCGTCGCGCACACGGATGATCCGCGCCCTAATGGACTGCCTGCACTTGGTGGTCTAAGCGCAATATTAGTCCCAAGCGCCCGCTGAGGCCAAGCTGGCCGGCAGGCGCAGCGGAGCGGAGCCGAACGGCCAGCTTGGGAGGACCGCTTCCGGCGCCGGCGGCCGGTAGCCGAGCGCGCTGTGGGGCCGGACC
>VGER01000073.1 GCA_016869235.1 Alphaproteobacteria bacterium
GGGCAACATAAGCCTCATTGTGCGCCGTCAAACCGGGACCGGGGAGCGGGAGAATGGCCAAATCGTGCGGTGCAACGCAGCCTGGGGCGGATAGATTTTCCTATCCGTTGTTAGCGTCTCGGCGTTCGATCAATAAAAGACAAAGGAGATCTCATGTCCCTGCACACGTTGAAGGGCGCGCTGCTCGCGGCGCTGCTCGTTTGCACGCCTGCGCTCGCGCAGCAATTGCGCATCGCGAGCAATTTCCCGACGCAGCACAGTTCGAGCACCGCGATGGACCAGTTCAAGGCCGATGTCGAGGCCGCGACCAAAAAGGAGGTCACCGTCGATCTCTTCCCCGCGATGCAGCTCGGCGGCGCGCAGGAGAACGTCGACCAGACACGGTCCGGCGCGATCTTCGGCACGGTCATCGGCGCGGCGTTCCTGTCACGCACGGTGCCGGAAATCTCGGCGCTGTCGGTGCCGTTTCTGTTCACCAGCCGGCAGCAGGCGTTCAAGGTGGTCGACGGCAAAGTCGGTGAGCTGATCGGCCAGAAGCTCGGCGAGAAAGGCTTTCAGCTCCTCGGCATCATGGAGCTCGGCTCGCGCAATCTCACCAACAACGCGCGGCCGATCAAGTCGATCGGCGACTTCAAGGGGCTGAAGATCCGGCTCCAGCCCGATGACATTCACCTCGCAACCTTCCGCGCGCTGGGCGCCAATCCCGTGGCGATGGACATCAAGGAGGTCTACTCGGCGCTCCAGCAGGGCGTGCTCGACGGCCAGGAAAACCCGTACGCGGTGATCCGCGACCGCAACTTCAACCAGGTCCAGAAATTCCTGACGGGCACCGGCCACTTCTTCGACTTCATCTTCGTAGTGGTGAACAAGAAGCGCTTCGACTCGCTCAAGCCCGACCAGCAGAAGGCGATCCGCGCCGCGATGCAAAAGGCCATTGCGAAGCAGCGCAGCGACGCCGAGAAACAGGACCTCGAGGCGCTCGAGGACCTGCGCAAGCGCGGCATGCAGTTCGAGACGCCGAGCCCGCAGCTCGTCGCCGAAATGCGCAAGGTCACCGCGGGTGTCGTCGATCTTCTCAAGAAGAAGGTCGATCCGAAGCTCGTGGACGACGTGCTGGCATCAGCGCTTACGCGCTGATGGCGCTGCCATCGGCAGCGCTCGGCGCCGGTAAACGAACAGAGGGGAAACCGAGGTTTCCCTCCGTTACCTCCCTTCCTTTTATGACGCTACTGCGCGCCAGTATTCAAACCGCAATCGATCGGATCGACGTGGCCTCGCGCTGGGCGATCATCGCCGGCTTCACCGTGATGGTCGTTGTCGTGTCGCTGCAGGTGATCTTCCGCTACTTCATCAACGTCTCGCTCGACTGGGCGGACGAGCTCGCGCGGCTCACCTTCGTGTGGGTCGCGTTTCTCGGCGTGCCGCATGGGGCGAAGATCGGCGCCCACGTCGGCATCGATTCCATCGCGAAGCTGCTCCCGCCGAATGGCCTCGCGCATGTTTTCCGCGTGTGTTGTGTCGCGGCAGCCGCTCTGATGGTGGTCGTGTCGTGGCAGGCGGTCGTCATCGCGCGCGAGACGTGGGACCAGCTGATGCCGGTGCTCGATTTTTCGACCGGCTGGTTCTATATCGCGATCGTCGTCTGCGGACTGCATACCGCCATTCATTTCGCGCTTCTCGCGTGGGACCACGAGCCGGTGCTGCCGGCGGCGACGATCGACGCATGACCGCCACCGCCATCATCGCCTTCTTCGCGCTGGCGCTGCTGGCGATGCCGCTTGCGTTCGCGCTCGGGCTCGCGGCGTTCGGCGGCATCATCGCGGGAGACGTCGAGTGGCACGTGCTGCCGCAGCGCATGATGCACGCGGTGAACTCGTTTCCGCTGCTCGCGATTCCATGCTTCATGCTGGCAGGCGAGCTCATGGTCGAGGGCGGGATCATGGAGAAGCTCGTCGCGCTCGCGAATAGCGTCGTCGGCCGCGTGCGCGGCGGTCTCGGTCACGTGACGGTGGTCTCGGCCGCGTCACTCTCCGCCATTTCGGGAACGGCGGTCGCCGACGCGACGGCGCTCGCGTCGACGCTCGGGCCTTCGCTCGCGAAGTACTACGGCAACGGCTTCGGCGCAGCCGTCGTCGCGGCCGCTGCGAATCTCGGCCCGATCATTCCGCCGTCGGCGGCGATGATCGTGTACGCCTATATGGCCGGGCCCTCGGTATCCGTCGGTGCGCTGTTCATGGCCGGTTTCGTTCCCGGCCTGGTGATGGCCGCAGCGATGATGCTGCTCATCTGGGCGATCGCCAGAAAGCGCGGCTATCCGCACACTGGCGAGCGCTTCAGCGTGGTGAATGTGCTCGTGCAGCTCAAGCGCTCGTTCCTGATCGTGCTGATGCCGATCGTCGTTGTCGGCGGCATCGTCGGCGGTGCGTTCACGGCAACGGAAGGCTCCGCGATCGCAGTCGTTTACGCGCTCCTCGTTGGTCTGTTCGTGACGAGACAGCTCAAATTGTCAGATCTGCCGAACGCCATGTTCCGTGCCGCCATCACGACGGGCGTCGTCGCCATCCTGATCGCCTTCGCATCGGCCGTGACGTTCCTGCTGTCGATCGACCTGGTGCCGCAGAAGCTGACGGCGTTCCTGCAGTTGGTTACCCGCGATCCGCTGGTCTTCATCTGGATCGTCATGGCGGTGCTCATGTTCGTCGGCATGTTCCTCGAATCGAACGCGGCGTACATCATGCTGGTACCGCTGCTCGCGCCGATTGCAGAGCTTTATGGAATCGATCCCCTGCACTTCGGCTTCGTGTTCATCCTGAACCTCGTGATTGGCATGCTCACACCACCGGTGGGCGTGCTGCTGTTCGTCGTTTCGAGCGCGCGCCAGGTTCCGCTCAACTCGCTGCTCGTTAATGTCTGGCCGTTCATCGTCTGTCAATTCGCGGTGCTGGTGCTCTGCATCGTGTTTCCACCGATCGTCACGTGGCTGCCGCGGCAGCTGGGCTACTGATATATGCGACTGCTGATCGTCAATCCGAACATTTCCGAGAGCCTGTCGCAACTCATGGAGGACACCGCGCGTCGCGCGGCCGCGCCGGGCACCGAGATCACGATGCTGACGGCGCCGTTCGGGGTGGAGTACATCGAGACGCGCTTCGAAGCGATCATCGGCGCGTATGCAGCCGCAACGATGGTGGCCGAGCACGCAGCCGGTCATGACGCAGTGGTCATCGCGGCTTTCGGGGATCCGGGTCTCGCCGGCATTCGGGAGATCCTGGACGTTCCGGTGATCGGCGTCACGGAGGCGGCGCTCGCCAGCGCATGCCTGCTCGGCAGCCGCTTCTCGATCGTTGCGATCTCGCGCCGCATCACAGCCTGGTACCGCGAAAGCGTCGAGCAGAACGGTCTGATCGGGCGGCTTGCGAGCATCCGCTCGCTCGATCGCCCGCTGGGCGACGTTGCTTCGGTGCAGACCGACAATGCCGCGCGGCTGAAGGAATTGTGCATGGACGCGATCGAGCATGACGGCGCCGATGTGATCATCCCTGCCGGCGCGCCGCTCAGCGGGCTCGCGCGCACGATCGCGGCGGACGTCCCGGTCCCGCTCGTCGACAGCGTCTCGAGCGCCGTCCGCCACGCCGAATCGCTGGTCGCGATGAAAACGGGCGCCGCGCGCGCCGGCAGCTTCGCGCGTCCGCCCACGAAACCGGTCAAAGGCCTGCCCGAGCCGCTGATGCGGCTCATGCGAGGAGCGTGATGAACGAATTCGATCTGGTAATTCGCGGCGGCACCGTCGCGACAGCGGCCGATGTCGTGCAGTGCGACGTCGGCGTGCACGGCGGCCGCATCGCCGCGCTGGCCGCGGACCTGCCCCGCGGCGCGCAGGAGATCGACGCGCGCGGGCGGATCGTTACGCCGGGCGGCGTCGACGCTCACTGCCACATGGACCAGCCGATGCCGCCGCCGATGAAAATGGCCGACGATTTTGCGAGCGCCACGCGCTCGGCGGCATGCGGCGGCACGACGACCGTCATCCCGTTTGCTGCGCAGATGAAAGGCCAGTCGATCATGGCGGCCGTCGACGATTACCACCGGCGCGCCGAAGGCCGCGCATATGTCGACTACGCGTTCCACCTCATCGTCACGGACCCTACGGAGACGGTGCTGCGCGAGGAGCTGCCGGAGCTGATTCGCTCGGGCTACACGTCGTTCAAGATCTACATGACGTACGACGATCTCAAGCTGAACGACCGGCAGATCCTCGACGTGCTCGCGCTCGCGCGCCGCGAAGGCGCGATGGCGATGGTTCACGCGGAGAACGCGGACTGCATCGGCTGGCTCACCGATCAGCTCGAGGCCGCCGGCAAGACGGCGCCGCGCTACCACGCCGCATCGCGGCCGCGCGTGGTCGAGCGCGAGGCGACGCACCGCGCGATCTCGCTGTCCGAGCTGGTCGATGTGCCCGTGCTGATCGTGCACGTATCGGGATCCGAGGCGATGGAGCAGATTCGCTGGGCGCAGTCGCGCGGGCTTCGCGTCTATGGCGAAACGTGTCCGCAGTATCTATTTCTCACCGAGGAAAACCTCGGCGCCGACGGCTACGAAGGTGCGAAGTGCGTTTGCAGCCCGCCGCCGCGCGACAAGGTGAACCAGCAGGCGATCTGGCACGGCCTCGCGTCGGGCGTCTTCCAGGTGTTCTCGTCCGATCATGCGCCGTTCCGCTACGACGACGAGCAGGGGAAGAAGCCCGGCGGCAAGGCGGTGCCGTTCCGCTACATTCCGAACGGCATTCCCGGCATCGAAACACGCCTGCCGCTGCTTTTCTCGGAAGGCGTGGGCAAAGGACGCCTCGAGCTTTCCGCGTTCGTCGCGCTCACCGCAACGAATCCGGCGAAGATCTACGGGCTCTATCCGCGCAAGGGAACGATCGCCGTCGGTGCGGATGCCGATCTCGTGATCTGGGACCCGGAGCGCGGGGTGACGATCACCAATTCACTGCTGCATCACGACGTCGACTACACGCCGTACGAGGGGATGCGGCTCAAAGGCTGGCCGGAGGTGACGCTTTCGCGCGGCGAGATCGTCTGCGCCGGCGGCGAGCCGAAAGGCACGCTTGGGCGAGGTCAATTCCTGAAATGCGAGCTGCCGAAACCCGCCACGCCGCGGCCTGGCGTGCGAGGGTGGGTGAGAGCCATTTCGCCTACTTCTTCCAGAAGCCCGGCGTGAACAGAATGAGCACGCTGAAAATCTCAGGGATAGGAATTTCCTTCCCTTCCGCGCCGCACAACGATCGCTCCTGCGGCCGGACCTGGGCTGCTGAGCGGCGGCTAGTGCCACGATCGGTCATGCACTTGGGCTTGGAGCTGTCGAACAAGGGGCTTTATGGCAAATGAGATCGCCCACGAGTACGAACGCCTCGGCCCCGAGTTCGACCGCGCCGAGGCCTCGGTCGGCCCGATGCGCGCGATAATGGAGCACATCTACAAGCGCGCGCTCGCGATGCCGATCCCGCCCGACACCCACCCTGCCCGTTTTGCCTGAACCTCCACCTGAAAGGACCCCCGCCATGAAACTCCTCGCCGTCACGCACGAGATGCGCTTCGCGCGCGCCGCGGCCGATCGCGTGGTATTCATGGATGGCGGTGCGGTCGTGGAAGAAGGCCCGCCGGAAGTGATCCTCGGCAACGCCCGCGAAGAGCGCACCCGCAAGTTCCTCATCCACCTGCACGAATGAACCTCGACCTCCTCGTCACCGGGGCCACGGCCCTCACCTGCGATCCCGCGGACAGCGTGATCGACGACGCCGCGCTCGGCATCGCCGGCGGGCGCCTCGCCTACGTCGGTCCGCGCCGCGGCCTGCCGGCCGGTACGACGGCGGAAAGCACGCTTGCGCTGCCGGGTCGCGTCGTCACGCCGGGCTTCGTCAACGTCCACACGCATGCGATCCTCAGCATGGTGCGCGGCGTGGCCGAGGACCTCGGCTTCGCGCCTGCCTACACGCCCGGGATCCCCCACGGCCACGACGTCACGCCCGACGAGGCGGTGGCGCTGTCGCGCCTCGGCGCGGTGGAAGCGCTGCTCTTCGGGTCCACGCTGGTCAACGACACCTACGTGCACGCTGACCTGACGATGGGTGCGATGGCCTCGCTGGGCCTGCGCGTCACCAGCTGCGGGCGCATCCACGACGCGGACTTCTCCCTGATCGGCGACGGGCGATGGGAACACCACCGCGCGATCGGCGAGAAAACCCTCGGGGAGGCGATGGCGCTGGCCGAAAAGTGGCACGGCCGGGAGGACGGCCGCTGCGGAGTCCAGCTTTCGGCGCATGCGCCGGACACCTGTTCGGACGATTTCCTCGCCGAGATCCGCAAGGCCGCCGAGTCGAAGGGTCTGCGCGTGAACACGCACCTTGCGCAGTCGAAGAACGAGGTGCGGCAGGTGCTCGCGCGCTCGGGGAAGACGCCGGCGCAGCTGCTCGAGCACGTAGGGCTGCTGAACGACCGGCTGATCGCCGCGCACTGCATCCACATGGACGACGCCGACCTCGCGCGCTGCGGGCGCGCCGGCATGCACGTCGCGCATATCCCGAAGGGCAACGCCACCGGCGGCACGATGGCGCCGACGCCGAAGCTGCGCGCCGCGGGCGCCAATCTCGCCCTTGGCACCGACAACATGCACGCCGACATGGTCGAGGTGATGCGCTGGGCGCTGGCGGTGGCGCGGGTGCAGGAAGGCAAGGTCTCGAACGACTGGCAGCCGCGCCACGCGCTGCGTATGGCGACGATCCAGGGCGCGCACGCGATGGGGCTGGAGGCCGACCTCGGCTCGCTCGAAGCCGGCAAGAAGGCCGACCTCGTGGCGTTCGATTTTCGTCGTGCACATCTCGTGCCCGCGGTCAATCCGGCCGGCACGCTGGTGCATACCGGGCAGGGCCGCGACGTCGAGCACGTGTTCGTCGACGGCCACCACGTGGTGGAGAACGGCATGCCGAAGCTTGCGAAGCTCGACGACATCCTGCGCGATGCGCAGTCCGCGACCGACGCGCTCTGGAAGCGCGCAAGGGGCGGGTGATGGCGAGGGATCTGCTCGGCTACGGCAACCGGTACCCGGACGTGCGCTGGCCCGACGGGGCGCGGCTCGCGGTCTCGGTGGTACTGAACGTCGAGGAGGGCGCCGAGCTCGCGGTCTCGGCGGGCGACCACCGGAACGAGCACGTCTACGAGGCCATCCAGCCGGTGGAGGGCGCGCCCGACCTCTGCATGGAGAGCCACTTCGAGTACGGCTCGCGCGTCGGCTGGTGGCGCATCGCGAAGACCGTGGATTCCTTCGGCGTGCGGATGACCGTCAACGCCTGCGCGCGCGCGCTGGAGGAGACTCCCTGGGTCGGCACCGACGCGGTGCGCCGCGGCTACCAGGTGCAGTGCCACGGCTATCGCTGGGAAACGCACGCGGGCATGGAAGAGGCGCGTGAGCGCGAGCTGGTCGCGCGCTGCACGCAGATCTTCGAGCGCGTCACCGGCCGCCGGCCGACCGGCTGGCACACCAAGTCCTCGGCCTCGGTGAACACGAGGCGCCTCGTGGCCGAGGCCGGCTACCTCTACGACAGCGACGCCTATAACGACGACGCGCCGTACTACGTTGCGGTGAACGGCAGGCCGCACCTCATCGTGCCCTACGCCTTCGACACCAACGACATGCGCTTCTTCTCGTCCTATGCGTTCGTGCGTGGCAAGGACTTCTCGGAGTACTGCGTGGACGCATTCGAGCAGCTATGGGCCGAGGGCTCGCACGGCCCCAAGATGCTCAGCATCGGGCTGCACACGCGCATCATCGGCCGGCCGGCGCGCATCGGCGGGCTGGCCTCGCTGCTCCTGCACATGAAGGACAAGGGCAAGGTCTGGTTCGCGACGCGCGAGCAGATCGCGCGGCACTGGCTGCAGGCGGCGCCGCCGCCCTGATGGAACGCGCGCGTTGAAGCTCCTCGTCATCAACCCGAACACCACGCAGGCGGTCACCGACACCGTGGTGCGGGCGGCGCGCGAGGCCGCCTCGCGCGGCACGCGCATCGTCGGCGTCACCGGGCACGAAGGCCCTGCGGTGATCTCGAGCCGCGCCGGCAGCGAGCGGGCGAAACCGGAATGCCTCGCGCTCGCGCGCCGGCATGCGCGGGGCTGCGACGCGATCCTGCTCGGCGTGTCGCTGGACATCGCGCTCGCCGAGCTGCGCGCACGGCACCGCATCCCGGTGCTGGGCATGACGGAGTCGGGCTGCCGCGTCGTCGCCTCGCTCGCGCCGCGCTTCGGCGTGCTGATCTTCGGCTCCCACATGGTGCCGCTGTACCGCTCGATCCTGCGCGGCTACGGTTTCGGCCGGCGCCTCGCCGGCGTGGACGCGGTGGACTTCCATCCGACCGCAGTGTTCCTCGAGCCCGAGCGCGTCGGCCGCGCGACGCTGCGCAAGGTGAAGGCCCTGCAGGCGAAGGGCGCGGGCGCGGTGGTGCTCGCCGGCGCCGTCTACGCCGGCATGAACCGCATCCTGCAGCCGCTCTCCGCGCTGCCGCTGGTGGACGGCATGGCGAGCGCCGTGCTGCTGGCCGAGGCGCTGGTGCGGGAGCGCGCGCGGTGAACGCACGCGAGATCGCTTCGGCGGTCGCCGCGTGACCGGCGTGAAAAAACTGATCCAGTTCGAGTGAGAGAAAATTCCGATTTCCGGAGACTCGAGGCAAGAAGAGGAAATTGCGAAGGCGGAAGTCCGCGAGATGCGCGAGTCGGAACGCGCAAGCTACCCTGTGAAGAATGAGG
>VGER01000074.1 GCA_016869235.1 Alphaproteobacteria bacterium
ACCGGCCGCGGCGGCACGGCGACGCCGGCGGACGTCGGCGCGGCTGCGGGCCCGACACCCTGAAGCACGCCCATGTTGACCTCGACGGCCGGCTTGCCGGGGCCGCCGACCACGACCTGCGCAAGCGCGGGATCGGTCAGCGCAACGGCGCTGACGCAGCCAAGGAGAAAGCCACGGGTGTGCAAGCGTCTCGTCGGGGCAAGGGCGGGCGTCAAACCAGCCTTCATGGGCTGAGGTTCCAGGCGCAACAATCCCCCAAAAGCGCAGGGCACCATAGCCCAGGCCCCCTGCCGTGCCAATGACCTTGGCCTACCGGATCGGACGGAATCGGCCACATTTCGCGCCCGGTGCGCGGCAGTGCGATCAGGTGGGGATGCGCTTCAATACATCCTGCATGGCGCCGTGCAGCACCGGGTTCGAGGCGAGCACGTTGCCCGAGGTGAGCATGGCGTCGCCGCCTTCGATCTCGGTGACGATGCCGCCCGCTTCGCGCACCAGCACCACGCCAGCGGCGAGATCCCACGCCTTCAGCCCGCGCTCCCAGAAGCCGTCGAAGCGGCCGGCGGCGACCCAGGCAAGGTCGAGCGCCGCCGAGCCGAAGCGGCGGATGCCGGCGGTGACGTCCATCATCGCCGAGAGTCCCGGCACGTATCCCTCGCGCCCGGGACGGCCGCGGTGCGGGATGCCGGTGGCGATGACGGCGTTGTCGAGCTTGTCGCGGCGCGCGACGCGGATGCGGCGCTCGTTGAGGTACGCGCCGCTGCCCTTCTCGGCGAAGAACATCTCGTCGCGGATCGGGTCATAGATGACGCCGGCAAACGGCTGCTGGTCGCGCTCGAGGGCGATGGAGATGGCGAACTGCGGGATGCCGTGCAGGAAGTTGGTGGTGCCGTCGAGCGGGTCGATGAGCCAGCGGTTGGAGGTGTCCTCGCCCGCCCGCACGCCGTGCTCCTCCATGAGGAAGCCGTACTTGGGGCGCGCCCGCGACAGCTCGGCGAGGATGACCTGCTCGGCCTTGCGGTCGGCGGCGGAGACGAAGTCGGCCGGGCCTTTGACCGATACCTGCAGCTGCTCGACCTCGCCGAAGTCGCGAATGAGGCTGCGCGCCGCCTTCTTGGCGGCGTCGGCCATGACGTTGATGAGGGGCGAGCGGAGGGCCACGGGTGCGGTCTTGTACTTAAGGAGTCGCCGCGGCGATAGCGGCGTTGAAGTCGCGCACCGCGGCCGCCGGGCCCGCCGGGTAGTCCCATACCCCGGAAGAGACGGCGAGGAAGTCGGCGCCCGCCTTCACCAGGGGCGCGCAGTTAGCCACGGTGATGCCGCCGATGGCGACGCACGGCACCTCGATCAGCTCGTGCCACCACGCGATCAGCTCGAGCGGCGCGATGGCCGGCGGCGCCTTGGTCGCGGTGGGAAAGAACGCGCCGAAGGCAACGTAGTCGGCGCCGAGCTCGGCGGCGGTGAGGCCGAGGTCGCGCGAGTCATGGCAGGTCACGCCGACGATGCGATCGGGGCCAAGGGTCTTGCGCGCCTCCTGGTAGCTCGCGTCCTGCTGGCCGATGTGCACGCCGTCGGCATCAGCGGCAAGCGCGAGGTCGGGGCGGTCGTTGACCAGGAAGGCGATGTTCTTGCCGCGGCAGATCTCGCGCAGCGGCTCCGCCGCCCGTAGCACTTCGTGATCGGCGGCGCCCTTGAGGCGCAGCTGCACGGAGGCGACGTCGCCGGCATCCAGCGCCTGCTGCAGGCTGGCGGCGAAGCCGGTCGGGAGCTTGGGCGGCGTCAGCAGATAGAGACGCGTGCGCGGCGCACTCATTGTGATGCTTGTTCTACCTGAGGGCCGCGAGGCCCGCGCCGTTGACGGCCGCGACGGGTTGCCGCTATGCTTTCATGTCTTTTCCTAACCCATTGAATATCAGGAAAATTTGAAAAGCGCGCGGCAACCTGCGGCCGAGCCGACCGGCGAGATGGCCGGGCTGGAAGCGGCGCGCCATCGCCTGGACGAGGCCATCGCCCGGCTGGAGCGCGAGACTCTGGCGCGCATCGAGAGGATCCGCAGCGACGCCAAGGCGGACGCCGGGACCCGCGTCGCGGCGCTCGAGACGGAAATCGCCAAGCTCAAGTCGGAGAAGCGCGAGCTGGAACGCGCCAACGCCGAGCTGCGCAAGGCCGCCGAGTCCGCCGGCGGACGCGTCGAGCAGGCGATCGCCAGCGTGCGCGCGCTCCTGGGCGAGGGAGACACGCGTGGCTGAGATTGAGGTCAAGGTGAACGGGCGCTCCTACCGCCTCGCCTGCGAGGACGGCGAGGAGGATCACCTGCTGCAGCTGGTAGAGCACATCGACAACCACGCCAAGAACCTGGCGAAGAGCGCGCCGCGCGCCTCCGACGCGCAGCTGATGCTGATGGCGGGGCTGATGGTCGGCGACGAGCTGTCGGACGCGCTCGACCGCGTCGAGGAGTTCGAGGTCGGCGCCCGGGCGCAGGCGCGCGCCGAGCAGAGCACCGGCACCGCGGCGCAAGCGGTGCTGGAGAGCGCGGCAAAGCGCATCGAGGAACTTGCCGGCCGTATCCGGAGCGCCTAACTTGGGTGCCGGCGGGTACTGCCCGGGCCGACAGGCGGCAAGTATCCCTGGGACCTTTCACGTCCATCGGGAGCTGTCCCTGCCGGAGCCGTGGCTTCGGCACTACGGCGCCCACCTGCTGAGTGCAGGTCACAGTGGATCAGGCGCGTCACCGGCCGGTGCGGTCCCGCTTCTTATTGCTAGCCTCATGACGACTCCGGAAGAAAAGCAGCGGCTGCGAAGCCAAGCGCGCGCGCGGCGCGCCGAGACCAACGCTTCGCTCGGCAAGGCGGCCGGCACGGCAGTGGTGGCGCTGTTCGAGAAGAACATCCGCCTGCCCGAGCGCTCGGTCATCGCCGGCTACTGGCCGATGCGCAACGAACTCGACGTGGTGCCGCTGCTCACGGCGCTGCAGAAGAAGGGCCATCGCATCGTGCTGCCGGTCGTCGAAGGTCCGGACTCGGTTCTTGCCTTCCGGTTGTGGAAGCCGGGCGTGGCGATGCAGACCGGCGCGAACGGGACGATGCATCCGCCGGCGGCGGCGGGCACGGCGACGCCGACGGTGATGCTGGTGCCGCTGCTGGCCTACGACGCCATCGGCCAGCGCCTGGGCGCCGGCGGCGGACACTACGATCGCACCATCGCGGCGCTACGCGCCGCCGGGCCGTTGCTGGTGATCGGCCTGGCGTTCTCCAGCCAGCGCGTCGACGCGCTGCCGATCGAGCCACACGACCAGAAGCTTGACTGGGTCGTCACCGAGCGCGGCGCGCAGAAGTTCTCGCAGTGAAGGTCCTCTATCTCGGCGACATCGTCGGGCGATCGGGGCGGGACGCGGTGGCGCGGCACCTGCCGGAGCTGCGAGCCAAGCTCGCGCCCGACTTCGTCGTGGTGAACGGCGAGAACTCGGCCGGCGGCTTCGGCATCACCGAGAAGATCTGCGAGCAGCTGTTCACCCTCGGCGTCGACTGCATCACCACCGGCAACCACGTGTGGGACCAGAGCGAGACGATCGCCCACATCGCCAACGAGCCGCGCCTGTTTCGGCCGGCCAACTTCCCGCCCGGCACGCCGGGGCGCGGCGCCGGCACCTTCCCTGCCAAGGGCGGCCGCAAGGTCGTGGTGATCCAGGTGATGGGCCGCACCTTCATGGACCCGCTCGACGATCCCTTCGCCGCCGTGCAGGCGGAGCTCGCCAAGGTGCGGCTCGGCGCCACGGTGGACTTCGTGCTGATCGACATCCACGCCGAGGCGACCAGCGAGAAGGCCGCGATGGGACACTTCGCCGACGGCCGCGCCTCGCTGGTGGCCGGCACCCACAGCCACGTGCCAACGGCGGACGCGCAGATCCTGCCCAAGGGCACGGCGTTCCAGACCGACCTCGGCATGTGCGGCGACTACAACTCGGTGATCGGCATGGACCCCGCCGAGCCGCTCCATCGCTTCACCAGGAAGGTGTCGAAGGGCCGCTTCACGCCGGCCGAGGGCGAGGGCACCGTGTGCGGCACGCTGGTCGAGACGGGCGCCAACGGCCTCGCGGTCCGCATCGAGCCGGTGCGGGTGGGCGGGCGCCTGAAACCCAGCATTCCCGCGGCCTAGGAGCCGCGGGGCGTCAAGAAAGCGCCATATTGCGTCGTACAATCCCGGCTGCTATTCGGCCGGAATCCCAAGGAAAACTCGGACGAGCACCCAGCCATGGCCGGCCATAGCCAGTTCAAGAACATCATGTTCCGGAAGGGCGCGCAGGATAAGAAGCGCGCCAAGATCTTCACCAAGATCATCCGCGAGCTCACCGTCGCCGCCCGCGAGGGCCTGCCCGACCCAGACTCCAACCCGCGCCTGCGCTCGGCCATCCTCGCCGCCCGCGAGGCCAACATGCCGCGCGACACCACGGAGCGCGCCATCAAGCGCGGCGCCGGTGAAGACGGCGGCGAGTCCTATGAGGCCGTGCGCTACGAGGGCCGCGGCCCCGGCGGCGTGGCGCTGATCGTCGAAGCGCTGACCGACAACCGCAACCGCACCGCCTCGGCGGTACGGGCGGCCTTTGCCAAGTTCGGCGGCGCCCTGGGCGCCGACGGCTCGGTTTCGTTTCTCTTCAGCCGCCAGGGTATGATTCACTATCCGCCCAAGGCCGCCACCGCCGACCAGATGCTGGAGGCGGCCATCGACGCCGGCGCCGAGGACTGCACCTCCGACCCGAAGGGCCACGACATCGTCACCAAGCCCGACACGTTCCACCAGGTAAAGGCCGCATTGGAGGCGAAGTTCGGCGCGCCCGAGTCGGCCGAGGTGGCGTGGCAGCCGCAGAACACCGTGCAGGTCAGGGACGACCAGGCCGAGACGCTGGTGAAGCTGCTCACCGCCCTCGACGACGACGACGACGTGCAGAACGTGTTCGGCAACTACGAGGTGTCGGACGAACTGATGAGCAGGCTGTCTGCTTGAAGGCGCTGCGCGTCCTCGGCCTCGATCCCGGTCTGCGCCGCACCGGCTGGGGCGTGATCGAGAGCTCGGGCCCGCGCCTTCACTTCGTCGACGCCGGCTGCATCGCCATCGAGGCCGACGCGCCGCTGGGCGAGCGCCTCGCCTCCCTGCACACCGCCGTGATCGAGATCGCCCGGCGCTTCACCCCCGACGAGGCGGCGGTCGAAGAGACCTTCGTCAACAAGAACCCCGCGTCCACGCTGAAGCTCGGCCAAGCGCGAGGGGCTGTGATGTTGGCGCCGGCGCTGGCGGGCATCCCCGTGGCGGAATACTCCGCCACCCAGGTCAAGAAGTCGGTCACAGGCACCGGTCACGCCGCCAAGGAACAGGTGCAGGCAATGATTGCCACGTTGCTGCCGGGATTCCGTGGCATGGGAGCGGACGCGGCCGACGCGTTGGCGGCCGCCATCTGCCATGCCCATCACCGGGACACGGCAGCGCGCATTTTCGTCCCCGCGCCGCGCGCCGGCCTCCAACCCGCTGGCGCGGGGCTCGTCGAGAGCGACTGAACAACGATGATCGCGAAGCTCAACGGCAAGCTCGATTCGGTCGGCACGGATTCTGTGATCGTTGACGTCGGCGGCGTCGGCTATCTCGTGTTCTGCTCCGCCATGACGATGCGCGGACTCCCCGCTCAAGGCGCGATGGTCACCCTGGTGATCGAGACGCACGTGCGCGAGGACCACATCCACCTGTACGGATTCGCCCACGACAGCGAGCGGCGCTGGTTCAAGGCGCTGCAGGACGTCCAGGGCGTCGGCGCCAAGGTGGCGTTGTCGCTGCTGTCGGCCGCGACCCCGAGCGTCCTTGCCCAGGCGATCGCCGCCCAGGACGACGCCCCCCTGCGCTCGGCCCAAGGCGTCGGCCCCAAGCTCGCCAAGCGCATCCTGATCGAGATGAAGGACCGCGCGCCCGGCATCGCCCTCGATGCCACGCGCCCGACGCCGAGCGAGGCGATCGCCGCCACGCCGGCCGTTGCCGAGGACGCCACCATGAGCGACGCCGTGTCCGCGCTGGTCAACCTCGGCTATGGCCGCAGCGACGCGTTCGCCGCCGTCGCCACCTCGGCGCGCGCCAAGGATGGCAAGGCGACGGTCGCCGACCTGATTCGCGGCGGCTTGTCCGAGCTCGGCCGCGAGGCGACCCGCTAGTGGCGAAGAAGGCTGCATCGTTCGACGCGGGGCGCGCCAAAGGCGCGGCGCCGGAGCCGGTCCGTTCCGTGGGCGCGGTGGCGCAAGACGCCGACGTCCCCGACGCCGCCCTGCGGCCGCGCACGCTCGCCGAGTTCGTCGGCCAGCCGAAGCTGGTCGCGAATCTTTCCGTGTTCATCGCGGCGGCGCGCGAACGCAAGGAGCCGCTCGACCACGTGTTGCTCGCCGGTCCGCCAGGCCTCGGCAAGACGACGCTGGCGCAGATCATCGCCCGCGAGCTCGGCGCCAACTTCCGCGCCACCTCCGGCCCGGTGCTGGCCAAGGCCGGCGACCTCGCCGCCATCCTCACCAACCTGCAGGAGCGCGACGTCCTCTTCATCGACGAGATCCACCGGCTCAATCCGCTGGTGGAGGAAATCCTCTATCCGGCGATGGAGGACTTCGAGCTGGACCTGGTGATCGGCGAGGGACCGTCGGCGCGCTCGGTGCGCATCGAGCTGCCCCACTTCACGCTGATCGGCGCCACCACGCGCACCGGCCTGCTGGCGACGCCGCTGCGCGACCGCTTCGGCATCCCGGCGCGGCTGAACTACTACGAGATCGGCGACCTCATCGCCATCGTCGAGCGCGCCGCGCAGCTTCTGAAGGCGCCCATCGTGCCGGCGGGCGCAAGCGAGATCGCGCGCCGATCCAGAGGCACGCCGCGCGTGGCGGGACGGCTGTTGCGCCGGGTGCGCGACTTCGCCGCGGTGGAGGGCGCCACCAGGATCGACGCCGCGATCGCCGACAAGGCCCTGACCCGCCTCGAGGTGGACGGCCTTGGGCTCGACGCCATGGACCGGCGCTACATGCGCGCCATCGCCGAGCTGTTCGACGGCGGCCCGGTGGGAGTGGAATCGCTGTCGGCGGCGCTGTCGGAGCCGCGCGACTCGCTCGAGGAGATCATCGAGCCGTTCTTGATCCAGCAAGGATTGCTGCAGCGCACGCCGCGCGGCCGGGTCCTGGCGCCGGCCGGCTACGTGCACCTTGGGTTGCTGCCGCCGCGCCGCAACGTTGCCCAGCTCGATCTGATCAAGGAAGGGTCCGAACCGAATGCGTAAGTCTCGTGCGGCGTACCAAGGAGGCAACCGTGGGCGCTGAGCTCGTAGGAACACAGCTGGCCGGCTCGGTCGGCGACGACCTGTCGCTGATCGGCCTGTTCTGGCGCGCCGACTTCATCGTCAAGGTGGTGCTGATCGCCCTGCTGGGCGCGTCCGTATGGTGCTGGGCGATCATCGTCGACAAGTTCGTGCGCATGCGCCGTCTGGGCGGCGAGGCCGACCGCTTCGAGGACGCCTTCTGGTCAGGCGGCTCGCTCGAAGAGCTGTACGAGCGCGTCGGCGCGACGCCGCGCGATCCGATGACGCTCTTGTTCGCCGCGGCCATGCGCGAGTGGCGCCGCTCGACCAAGGCGGGCGGCGTGCTCGAGAGCCGCATGCACGCGGGCCTGCAGTCGCGCATCGGCCAGGTGATGCAGATCACGATGAGCCGCGAGATGGAGCGCGTGGAGCGCTACATGGGCTTCCTGGCGACGGTCGGCTCGACCGCGCCGTTCATCGGCCTGTTCGGCACGGTGTGGGGCATCATGAACAGCTTCCAGGCGATCGCCGCGACCGAGAACACTTCGCTGGCCGTGGTGGCGCCCGGCATCGCCGAGGCGCTGTTCGCCACCGCGCTTGGCCTGGTCGCCGCCATCCCGGCGGTGGTCGCCTACAACAAGTTCTCGGCCGACATCGGCCGCTACGCGGGACGCCTGGAGACGTTCGCCAGCGAATTCTCCGCCATCCTGTCGCGGCAGCTCGAAGAAGGAGAAGCGTGATGGGCGCGCAGCTGGCGACGGGACCCTCGCGCTTCCAGCGCCGCGGCGCCGGCGCGTATTCGCGCAAGCCGATGTCGGACATCAACGTGACGCCGTTCGTCGACGTCATGCTGGTGCTGCTGGTCGTGTTCATGGTGACGGCGCCCCTTCTCGCCGTCGGCGTGCCGGTGGACCTGCCGCGCACCGCGGCGCAGCGGCTTGCCGGCCAGGACGAGCCGCTCGCCGTCAGCGTCGACGCGCAGGGCCTGGTGTGGGTGCAGGAGCGCCAAGTCGAGCTTGCGCAGCTCGGGCCGCTGTTGAAGGAAATCTCCGGCCAGAACCCCGACATCCGCATCTTCGTGCGCGGCGACCAGGCGATCCACTACGGCCGCGTGCTGGAAGTGATGTCCGGCATCCAGGCCGCGGGCTTCACCAAGGTCGCGCTGGTGGCGCGCTCGCCCGGCACCGAGCCGGCGCGGAGGTAGCAGGCGAACATGCGTGGCGCCGTTTTCACGTCTGCAACCGCGCACGCCGTCATCGTGGCGGTCGTGTACTTCGGTCTGCCGACCTGGTTCGAGCAGGAGGATCTGATCGAGGAGACTCCGGTGATCGTCGAGCTGGTCGAGATCGCGGAGCGCCCGGTCGCGGCGACGGCGACGCCGGTGGTCGAGCAGCCGAAAC
>VGER01000075.1 GCA_016869235.1 Alphaproteobacteria bacterium
ACGAGGCGCGGCCACCTAGGCGGCGCGCTCGGCGCCGGCGGCGGGCGGCGCGATGGCCTCGGCAGGGATCGTGCCGGCAGGCACGACGATCTCGCTGCGCAGGAACTCCCCGACCATGGTGCGCAGCGCCGCCACCGCTTCCTCCACGGCAGCGAGGCGGCGGGCGTGGTCGCTCGTCTCGAGGGTGCGGCGCTGCGACTCGATGACCGAGGCGAGCACGCGCGCCTCGCCCGGCGTGAGCTCGCCGGCGCCGACGAGCGCGGTGAGGCGGCCCATGGCGTCCGCGGCGTCCGCCAGGGAAGCGACGGCAGGCAGGTCGACGTTGAGCGTGCGCTCGCGGGTGCGCGGCACGAAGCGGTCCAGGCATTGCTTCAGCGCGTCGGGATGGCCGCGCAGGGCGTCTTTGGCGATGACGCGGGCGATCTCCTCGGCGTCCCCCGCCAGCACCGCCTCGGCGAGCACGGTGGCCTTGTTGCGGGTGCCCTTCGCCTTGCCCCGATTGCCGGCGGTGAAGCGTCCGCTGCGCGTGCGGCCCGCCGCATTCGCTACCGCATCCGCACCGCATTCCGCCGCATTTCCCACGTCCGGCTCCGGCGAAGAATCGCGGCCCAGCAATGCCTTACCTTGCGCCGTCGCGTCCGATGCGGTGGGCGCGCTTGTTGTCGTGTACGTCATCCGATCCTTCCCACGGTCATTACATTGTGTGTCCAACCGGGGGAGCATAGGATACGTTGTGTATTAGGTCAAGCCCCGGGAGTCGAACGCCTCGATCTGGGGAATACCCGCGCTCAACCCCATGCGCAGCGCCCCCCCCCGCGCACGGTGCTTGTCGCGGGTCCAGAGCGACGTTTGCCCGGCAAGGCGAGCGGCCGCCAGCGAAGCGGGCGCAGGTCCCCGCCGCAAGCTGACCGCCCGGCGCCGTCCGGACCGGGCGGAGCTGCCTCGCAAAACGAAGCGGCCGGGACGGTGATCCGTCCCGGCCGTTTGCCTTCGATCCTGACCGAGTGAGCGTTACGCCCAGCTCAGGTCGTGCTCGGTGAGCGGCGTCGAGCGGATGCGCTTGCCGCTCGCGGCAAAGATCGCATTTGCCACCGACGGCGCGGTCGGCGGAACGCCGGGCTCGCCGATGCCGCCCCACTTCTCGCCGCCCGAGAGTGCGAAATGCACCTCGACCACCGGCATGTCGCCGATGCGCATCAGGCGGTAGTTGTCGAAGTTCGAGTTCTGCACGAAGCCGCGCTCGAACTGCAGGCCGCCGCCCAAGAGGTGGGCGAGGCCGAACACCACGCTACCTTCGACCTGCTCGGTCGCGTTGAGCGGGTTGATGATGTGGCCGCTGTCGACCGCCACCACCACCTTCTCGACGCGGAACTGGCCGCGACGGGAGACCGTCACGGTGGACACCGCGCCGGCGATGGAGCCGTGCGACTCGACGACCGCGACGCCCATGCCCTCGCCGCGCGGCAGATCCATGCGGTAGCCCGCCTTGGCCTTCAGCGCGTTGAGCACGATCTGGTAGTCCGGCCGGTTCTTGGTCATGGCCAGACGCCACTCGAGCGGGTTCCAGCCACCCTTGCGAGCCAGATCGTCGATGAACTGCTCGCTCGCGAACCCGACGAGGCCGGTGCCCGGCGCGCGGTGGGTCGTGATCGGGATGTGGGCCTGCTCGAGATCCGCGTGACGCTCATGGTGGCGCAGCGGGATCGTGTACGGCATGTTGGTGATGGTGTTGTCCGACGAGTTGCCGCCGAAGGTGCGGGTGAAGATCGCCGTCGGCAGGCCGTCGGCGCCGAAGGCCGCCTCGAAGCGAGCGGCATAGGCGGGAGCGTGCTTGCTGTTGCGGATGTCTTCCTCACGCGACCAGATCAACTTCACCGGCCGGCCGACTTCCTTGGCGATCTGCGCCGCCTGCTTGGCGGCGAAGGTGCCCGAGGACGAGCCGAAGCCGCAGCCGAGGAACTGACGGCGGACGAAGCAGTTCTTCGGCTCGATGCCGAGCTGCTCGACCACCGCGGTCATCACGGCCGGCGGGTTCTGCGCGCCGACGTATACGTCCACGGTGCCGTCGGCCTTGATGTTGACGGTCGTGGTGATCGGCTCGGCGCGCGCATGCGCCTCGTACGGACGGTGGAAGTCGCCGGTGACCTTCTTGTCCGCCGGAGCGGCGGCCAGGGCGGCCAGGGCGGCGGGATCGTCCTTGCGGACGCCGCCCTTCTCGCCGAGCTTCTTGTACGCCGTCTCGAACAGCGTCTTGTTGCTCATGGCGGCGTTGGGGCCGTAATCCCACTCGATCGGCATCAGATCGAGCGCCGTCTTGGCGTGATAGTAGGTGTCGGCGACGACCGCGACGACGTTCTGCAGGTCGGCGATGCCGCGCTTGCCGTCAACGGCCCGCAATTCGACCGCGGCGATCACGCCCGGACGGGCCTTGATCGCGTTGAAGTCGAACTTCGCACGGCCACCCCACGGAACCGGGTTGGCGTACACCGCGGCATAGACCATGCCGGGCAGGCGGATGTCGTGGGCGTACTTGGCTTCGCCGTTGACCTTGAGCGGGACGTCGAGCCGCGGCACCGAGGTGCCGAGGAACGTGAACTGCTCAGGCGTCTTGCGCTTGGGCTCCTCGGCCAGCTTGATCGACGCGGCGCGCGTCGCAAACTCGGCATAGGTGCCGCGGCGGTTGCCGGCGGTGAGGACGGAGTCCTTGGCCGTGACCTGGTCGCGGGTGACGCCCCACGTCTGCGCGGCCGCTTCCTTCAAGCGCTCGCGCGCCGAGGCACCGGCCTGCATGATGTGCGGGTGGCGGGCCTTGACGACGTTGGAGCCGCCCGAGGCCATGGTCACCCACAAGCCGTCGGCGCCCTGCACGTTGGGCAGCAGCTCGGGAGTGCCGCGCGCCATGACGTGGCGGTTGGGGTCGGCGTACTGCACGCGGATCATCTTCCAGTCCGCCTGCAGCTCTTCATTGAGCATCATGGCGGTGGAGGTGATGGCGCCTTGGCCCATCTCGGCGTGCGGCTGCACGACGGTGATGACGCCGGACGGATCGATGACGATCCACTGGCTGAGCTCGAGGCCTTCCTTGTCGTTCGGGTTCTGCCACGGCATCGGGTTGACGACCGCCGCGTTCGCCGAGCCGACGAACACGCCGAGCATCAAGCCGCCACCGGCGGCCGCGCTCGTGACGATGAACTGACGACGAGTGACGTTGATCTGGTTCATGGCGGCCTCCCCTAGCGGTTGCCGAGTTCGGCAGCGCGATGAATCGCCTGGCGAATCCGGATGTAGGTTCCGCAACGGCACAGATTGTCCGCCATTGCCTCGTCGATCTCCGCGTCGGTCGGACGCGGGCGCTTGGCGAGCAACGCTGCCGCGGCCATGATCTGGCCGGACTGGCAATAGCCGCACTGCGGCACGCTGTGCTCGATCCACGCAACCTGGACAGGGTGCGTCGAGTTCGCCGACAGCCCTTCGATGGTCGTCACGCGCGTGCCGACCGCCGCCGAGACTTTCGTCTGGCACGACTTGGTCGCCTGACCATCGATGTGCACGGTGCAGAAGCCACAGCGGGCGATGCCGCAGCCGTACTTCGTTCCGGTGAGGCCGATGTTGTCGCGCAATACCCACAACAGCGGCGTCTCCGGCTCCACGTCCACCGTGTAGGACGTGCCGTTGACGTTGAGTGCAAGTGCCATGAGTTTCCCTCCCTCAGTGGCGGAGAGGTCCCATCGGCCCGCGGAGAGCGGGCCCCCTCAGGAAGCCTCGATGCGGATATCGTACGCCTGTGGCGGCGGATGCGCCAATACGTCGCAGGCCTGAGGATTCTACGATGGATGTGCGTAGAATGGCGGTGGCTGCCCGCGGGCGTTCGGCGCGGCTCAGATGGCCTCGACGTTGAGGACGACGCCGTTGCGGGCCAGGCACTCGTAGGAGAAGACCTGCGGCCGGCGGGGGTCGCCGCCCAAAAGGCGGGCCATTCCGCCGATGTGCAGCTCGGCGGCGCTGCCGCGGTGCCAGACCCGGTCCTCGTAGTACTCCATGGGCACGTGCTGTAGGTCCTGCTCGAGGCGGCTGCGGCACAAGTCGTGCTCGGCCCGGAAGGCGCCGAAGCCGGCGCGCACGCCGTCGCCCGGCCACAGCAGCCATGCGGCCGCCACGACGGCCACGCCGCCCGCGCCTGCCAGGAGCCAGCGGCCGCGGCGCACCTAGCGCACCTCGACGCGGCTGAAGCGGCCGTTCTCGGATTCGCACTCGTAGGAGTGCACGGCGGGCGCGCCGACGCCGGCGCCGCGCACGCGCAGCACGCCGCCCAGCGTAAAGGTCCCCTCGCCTTGCGTGTGCCAGACGGTGTCCTCGACGTACTCGATGAACTCGGGATAGCGCAGATCCTGGAAGATGCGCTCGCGGCAGCGCACCATGTCGGCGGCATAGGGGCCGACGCCGGCGCGCACGCCGCGGTCGCCGTCGAGGAACAGCGCGCCGGCAATGCCGATGAGCAGCAGCGCGATGCCGAGGGTGATCGTCCAGCGATGGCGCGGAACGGTGATCATGAATTCATCATGTCCCCGCGTCCGCCTCCGCCTGCAACACCCGGCCGCGGGGCCCCTCGGTGTCCAGCACGAGCGGGTAATGCGACCCGCCGAGGGGCTCGCCGGGCTTCAGCCCGGTGGCGAAGCGGGTGAACTGCGGCTGGTGCCGGTGCTCGGCGTAGCGTGCATCGTCGCCGGCGTAGCGAAACGAGACGGCGCGGCGCGGCAGCGACGCGGTGCGGTTGCCGCCGGCGGCGTGCAACGTGCGGCCGTGGTGCACGGTGCAGTCGCCGGGTTCGAGGTCGAAGCTGACGACCGGATAGCGCGCCGGATCGGCGTCGATGGCGGGCACCGAGTCGGCGAACTCCTCGGTGCCGAACTCCTCGCCGGTCGTGAAGCGCACCGGCCGGTACACCTTGCCCCAGCGGTGCGAGCCGCGCGCGAAGCGCATGCCGCCGCTCTCCGCGGTGACGCGCTGCAGCGGCACCCACACCGAGCACACCTGCTCGCCGGTCACGCGCAGGTAGGGGTAGTCGTGGTGCCAGGGCGTGACCGACTGCGGGCTGTTCGGCTCCTTGGCGAAGACATGGTCGCCGTAGAAGTTGAGGCGCGTTGCGCCCATCAGCCGCGCGGCGATGGATGCGGCGGGCGATTCGAGCGCGAAGCGGCGGAACTCCGGCACGCGCGCCCAGGTGTTGGCGTCGTGGAAGAAGCGCTCGCCGGCGCGGCGGCCATGCTCGGCGCGCGCCTCGGTGGGCTCGGCGAGGACGCGGGCGAAGCCGGCGCGCAACAGCTCGATCCACTCGGGCGCGAACACCTGGCGCAAGCAGACGACGCCGTCGCCCGCATATGCCGCGACGTCCGCGTGGGTCACTGCGGCGGCGGGCTTCACGACTTCAAGCGATACCCGGTCTGGAAGATGCGCGCCACCACCGTGAGGCAGGCGGCCAGGAAGACGAAGGTCATCACCAGGCTGGTGGTGATGGACACGTCGGCGAGGCCGTAGAACGCCCAGCGGAAGCCGCTGATCAGGTACACGACAGGATTGAACAGCGTCACCGTCTGCCAGAACGGCGGCAGCATATCGATGGAATAGAAGCTGCCGCCGAGGAAGGTGAGCGGCGTGATGATGAGCAGCGGCACCAGCTGCAGCTTCTCGAAGCCGTCGGCCCAGATGCCGATGATGAAGCCCAAGAGGCTGAAGGTGACGGCGGTGAGCACCAGGAACGTCACCATCCACAAGGGGTGCAGGATGTGCACCGGCACGAACAGGTAGGCGGTCGCCAGAATGATGAGCCCCAGCAGGATCGACTTGGTCGCCGCGCCGCCGACGTAGCCGCAGACGATCTCGAAGTACGACACCGGCGCCGACAACAGCTCGTAAATGGTGCCGACGAACTTCGGGAAGTAGATGCCGAACGAGGCGTTGGCCGTACTTTGCGTCAGCAGCATGAGCATGATCAGGCCCGGCACCAGGAACGAGCCGTACTCGACGCCCTCGATGTCGGTCATGCGCGAGCCGATGGCGGCGCCGAAGACGATGAAGTACAGCGACGTCGAGATGACCGGCGACAGGATGCTCTGCATGATGGTGCGGAACCAGCGCGACATCTCGAACACATAGATGGACTTGATGGCGCGCAGGTTCATGGACGGCGCTCCGCCGGATCTCGGCGCACCAGGCTAACGAAAATCTCCTCGAGCGAGCTTTCCTTGGTGACGACGTCGTTGAAGCGGATGCCGACGGATGCCACGTCCTGCAATAGCGCCGTGATGCCGGTGCGCTCGGCCTGGGTGTCGTAGGAGTAGACGAGCTCGCTACCCTCGGCGGCGAGCTCGAGCCGGTGCGCGGCGAGCGCGGCCGGCACCGCGTCAAGCTTGGTGGTGAGGTGCAGGGCGAGCTGCTTCTTGCCGAGCTTGCGCATCAACACCGCCTTCTCCTCCACCAGGATCAGGCTGCCCTTGGAGATGACGCCGACGCGGTCGGCCATCTCCTCGGCCTCCTGGATGTAATGCGTCGTCAGGATGATGGTGACGCCGGAGGCGCGCAGCTGGCGCACCAGGTTCCACATGTCCTTGCGCAGCTCGACGTCGACGCCGGCGGTCGGCTCGTCGAGGAACAGGATCTGCGGCTCGTGGGCGAGCGCCTTGGCAATCATCAGGCGGCGCTTCATGCCGCCGGAGAGCGCCCGCACCTGATTGTCCTTCTTGTCCCACAAGGAAAGCGTCCGCAGCACCTTCTCGACGTGCGCCGGGTTGGGCGCCAAGCCCCACAAGCCGCGGCTGAAGCTGACGGTCTTGAGCACGGTCTCGAAGGCGTCGGTATGCAGCTCCTGCGGCACCAGGCCGATCTTGGCGCGCGCTGCGCGGTACTCCTTGACGTTGTCGTGGCCGTCGACGAGCACCTGGCCCGATGAGGCGGTGACGATGCCGCAGACGATGCTGATGAGCGTGGTTTTGCCGGCGCCGTTGGGGCCCAAGAGCGCGAAGATCTCGCCGCGGCGGATCTCGAGGTTGACGTTCTTCAGCGCCTCGAACGCCGCCTGTCGCGGCGGCCGCGCGGCATAGGTCTTGGACAGGTGGGTGACGGAGATGACGGATTGCATGGGCGGTCTCGCGCGAGCCGACTTGTTTGCGTCCGGACGGCGCGCGGGTCAAGCGCCAACGCGACGCCTTGCGACAGATATCCGGCCGCCGCGCCGTCTCATTTGCGCGGCTGCATTGCGTTTGAGCCAAGACGAGCGTGTTGGCTAAGAGTCCGAGAGACTATGGCCGGGCAGCTTCCCAGGCGGCGATCAAGTCTTGCGCCGCCGCGATCTGGGCCGGAGTCATGGTGGCTGCGACACGGTCACACACTTAGCACCGCCCAGCTGGCCTACAATTGGGCCAGAGAGTTTCGCGACCCAGAGAGCCTCGTGCTGCGCATTCTGATCGTAACGCTCCTGATACTGGTGGGAGCAGGCCCAGCGTCCTCGCAGCAGGACACCAGCCACAGAATCGCGTCGTTCAACATTCGCGACTTTGGACCGACCAAGGCTGCTCAGCCAGCGATACTCAATTACCTTGCCGAGGTCGTGCGACATTTCGATATCGTCGCGGTGCAAGAGATCTCGGACGTCCGCGAGACCGTTCCGCGAATCTTCCTCGAAGCGATCAATGCGATAGGAGCACATTATCAAGTGCTTTTGAGCGAGCGCACGGGAAAGCAACCGGACGACCGTACTTCTCAGGAGCAGTACGCTTTCTACTTCAATGCAGACCGCGTCGTTGCGCTCGATCTTGGGGCTTTGTTCGACGACAGTCGCAACGATCGCTTCCAACGAGAACCGTTCACGGCGCTCTTTGGTCTGATCGGCTCAAACCTAACGCTCACGATCACCCAGGTTCATACTCGACCGGAAAGCGCGCTTCATGAAGTTGACGCACTCTTTGAGGTCTACGAGGACGTCGGCCGTCGATATCCGAGCGAGCGCAATCACCTGATCGTCGGTGACTTCAACGCCAGCTGTTCCTACGCCAGCCCACAGCAATTGCGATCGCTACAAATTCGGGGGCCATCGTTCCGATGGATCGTCCCGGACACGGCAGACACTACCGTCAGCCCCACAACGCGGTGCGCGTACGATCGCATCGTCGCCAACAGTGCACTAAGGACACGGTTCGCGCGCTGGGGAGTCGCAGATTGGTTCACTGACCCTGCAATCTCAGATCATTGGCCAGTCTGGGTTTCCTTCCGCGCAAACATGAAATGACGAGCGCAGCCTGTGGTGTCCACAGCGACGGAACACGGGGCCTATGCCAGGACGAAGACCGCCTGGACTGCCTGCACTTGGTGGTCCAGGCGCAATGTTAGTCCCAAGCGCCCGCTGAGGCCAAGCTGGCCGGCAGGCGCAGCGGAGCGGAGCCGAACGGCCAGCTTGGGAGGACCGCTTCCGGCGCCGGCGGCCGGTAGCCGAGCGCGCTGTGGG
>VGER01000076.1 GCA_016869235.1 Alphaproteobacteria bacterium
GCAGCGCAAACGCGATCTGCTCCTCCGGGAACCTGGCCTTCTTCATCGTCTCGGGCTCCCCTGGTTACATCGTTAACCTTGCCCAAAACTCACCTTCACGCCGGAGGAGAAAACAGGGAGGACGTCACTTGGCGCGCTCGGCGTAGCTGCCGTCCGCCGTCATGACGATGACGCGAGTGCCGACCGTGATGTGCGGCGGCACCATGGTGCGCACGCCGTTCGAGAGCACCGCCGGTTTGTATGACGACGCCGCGGTCTGGCCCTTCACCGTCGGCTCGGTCTCGACCACCTCGAGAGTGACGCGCTGCGGCAGCTCGTAGCCGACCGCGACGCCCTCATGCAGGCTCACGAACACCTTCATCTCCGGCTGGAGGTAGGCAGCCTGGTCGCCGATCAGGTCCGCGGGCAGCGTCACCTGCTCGTAGTTCTCGGTGTTCATGAAGTGGTAGCCGTCGCCGTCGGAGTAGAGGAACGTGTGCTCCTTCTCTTCGACGTGGGCGCGCTCGACCTGCTCGGTGGTGCGCCAGCGCTCGGAGATCTTCACCCCGTCGCTCAGGCGACGTGCGTCGATCTGGGTTACGGGCGTACCCTTGCCGGGGTGGATGTTCTCCGCGGTCAGGATGACGTAGAGCTTGTCGTCCAGATCGATGATGTTGCCTTTGCGAAGCGAGCTAGCGATGACTTTGACCATTGGCTCCCGGCCCTTCGGCGCGTTTTCGGGGCGCACGATACCGATCCTAACGGCCGCCGCCAGTGCTTTTGATGGCTGAGGCCGAGCCCGCCCCCACCCCCTGGTGGGACAGGGGCCGCCATGCTGACCGCCGCCCTCACCTAGCGGCGCGGTCCCGCATCGCCACGGCGGCCCGCCAGTTCTTCGCCGAGCGCGGATTCGTGGAGGTGGACCCCGCCGCCCTCGTCGCCTCGCCCGGCAACGAGACGCACCTGCACGCGTTCCGCACCGACGCCGTGGCGATCGGCGGCGAGCGTCAGACGCTGTGCCTGCACACCTCGCCCGAGCTCGCCTGCAAGAAACTGCTCGCCGCCGGCGAGCGCCGCATCTTCAGTTTCGGACATGTCTTCCGCAATCGCGAGCGAGGCCCGCTGCACAGTCCCGAGTTCACCATGATCGAGTGGTACCGGGCCGAAGATCCCTACGACTCCGTGATCGCCGACTGCATCGGGCTGGTGCAAGCGGCGGCGCGGGCGTCGCCGGCGATTGCCTTGCGTCACCTGGACCGCAAACTCGATCCCTTCGCGCCGGCAGAGCGCATCACGGTGGCCGCCGCGTTCCAGCGCCACGCCGGCATCGATTTGCTCGCCTGCCTCAACGATCGCGCGGCGCTCGCCTTGGCCGCGATGCGCGCCGGCGTGCGCGCTGCCGATGAAGACACGTGGAGCGACATCTTCAGCAAGGTGCTGGTGGCAAAGATCGAGCCGCAGCTCGGCAACGGCAAGCTGTCCGTCCTCGACGAGTATCCGATCGGGGAGGCTGCCCTCGCCCGCCCGAAGCCATCCGACCCCCGCGCCGCCGAGCGATTCGAGCTGTATGGCTGCGGTGTCGAGCTCGCCAACGGCTTCGGCGAGCTTACCGATGCCGCCGAGCAGCGCCGCCGGTTCCAGGCCGCGATGGACGAGAAAGAGAAGCGCTATGGCGAGCGCTACCCCATCGACGAGGACTTCCTCGCGGCGCTGGCCGAGATGCCGCCGGCCAGCGGAGTTGCGCTCGGCTTCGACCGCCTGGTGATGCTGGCGACCGGCGCGGCCCGGATCGACGACGTGCTCTGGACCCCGGTACCCGGCCATGCTTAATCCCCGGCGATGAGCGACGCGTCCAAGACCTTGCGCACAGCGGCGGATCTCGCGGCGGCAGGCCTCGTCTCGGCCAAGGATGCCGCGGGACTCGCCGAGGTCGCGGCGCGTTATGCCGTCGCCGTAACGCCGGCCATGACCGAGCTCATCCGTCGCGCCGACCCCGACGATCCCATCGCGCGCCAGTTCCTTCCCGACTCGGCGGAGCTGCGCACTGACGCACACGAATTGGCCGATCCCATCGGCGACGACGCCCACAGTCCCGTGCCCGGCATCGTGCACCGCTATCGCGACCGCGTGCTGCTGAAGCTCGTGCATGTCTGCGCGGTGTACTGCCGCTTCTGCTTCCGCCGCACCATGGTCGGGCCCGGCAAGGAACGCGGGCTCTCCAGGGCGCAGAGTGCGGCGGCCCTCAGCTACGTGCGCGAGCACGCCGAGATCTGGGAGGTCATCCTCACCGGCGGCGACCCGCTGGTGCTGTCCGCCGCGCGTCTGCGCGCAGTCCTGGAGGAGCTCGGCGCCATCGACCACGTGAAGGTGGTGCGCATCCATACGCGCATGCCGGTGGCCGATCCGGCGTGCATAACGCCTTCCTTGGTGCGCGCGCTCGGCGCCGCGGGAAAGGCGACCTACGTGGTTCTGCACGCCAACCATCCGCGCGAGCTGTCCGCCGCCGCAAGAGAAGCCTGCGGACGCATCGTCGACGCGGGCCTGCCCATGCTCAGCCAGTCGGTGTTGCTGCGCGGCGTCAACGACGATGCAGCGACCCTGGAAGCGCTGATGCGCGCCTTCGTCGAGAGCCGCATCAAGCCGTACTACCTGCACCAAGGCGACCTTGCCCCGGGCACCGCCCACTTGCGCACCGCCGTCGTGGAGGGCCAGGCGTTGCTGCGCGAGCTGCAGGCCAACGCGTCCGGCCTTTGCCAGCCCGCGTATGTGCTCGACATCCCCGGCGGCCACGGCAAGGTGCCGATCGGGCCCACGTATATCCGGCGCGATGGCTCCCGCCGCTACGCGGTCACCGACCAGCGCGGCGGCACGCATCGCTACGAGGATCGCGCCGCTCCGCAACGGCCGAAGCGCACCCGCTAGAAAGAAGAACGGCCGCACAAGGTGCGGCCGTTCGGTTTCGCAAAAGCCTAGCTGCGTCTAAAGCGCGGCGGCCTTGAGGCGCGGCACCAGCTGGCCGCTGATCTCGGTCGGCACCGTGCCGATGTTGTCCTCGTCCGAGAGGAACGTCGCTGCCCACAGCTCCTTGCCGTCCTTGCCGTCGAACAGCTTGAGCTCGAACTTGAACGCGTGGCTGCCCGCGGTGATGGCGCCGGTCAGCACGAAGCGCACCTTCAAGGCGGCAGCGGCTTCCTGCGGCGTCATCTTCTTGCCGGCAGCAGCCTCCATCAGCGCGTCATCGGCGACGCGGATGTCGGCTTCGCGGCGGATGACGCGAGAGATGGGCGTCCACTGCGTGGTGGCTTCATGAGCGCCTTCCTCGTTGGCGCCGGTGAAGAACACGCCGACGGAGCGATCGGTTGCAACCTGTGCCGAGGCCGATGAAACGGCGAAGGCGACGAAGAGAGTCGCCAGCAATGCACCGGCCGCTCTCAGAATCGAAGGGATGGGTTTGCGCATGGGCGCGGATGGTTCCCGGACTGATTCCCTAAGTCAAGAAGCGTGCGGCGCACGGTTTTGCGCGCCTTTGCGCGCCTGCGCGCAAATGTCGCGGCGATTCCTGCCGCACAGCCCTTGCCGGCTGGCAAGCCCTGCCACGCGGCCAGCGTTGGGAATGGCCTGTATTGACAGGGAATTTGCCGACATCACAGCGGCCCAGACCTTGCACGTGCTGGAGTACGACTGCTGCCGACCTCGCGCTGGGAAGAGCGCGGCCTTGGCGGCGCCGGCTACGCCCAGAAGCCGAAAGACTGCGACGGCCAGTGCGGAGATACCCCGCGCCGGTCGCTGACGCCCCGCCTGACGCGACCCGCGACGGAGTTGCCTGCTCCGCCCGCTTCGCGACCGGCGGTCATCGCCAGGCGTCGGCGTTCTTTTCGCTTTTTGGGGTCCAGATATGAGCGAGGTCCACCAGCTCCCGGGCGTCCTCGCGGTTCAGCGCGTTGCGGAACACCAGGCGCTGGATGAGGTGGATCATCAGCAGCAACGCCGTAAAGCCCGCCGATTCAAATTTCTCCGACATCCTTGTTGCGGCCTCCTCGCCGACGTGCGCGGGTAGGGTCGGCCCTGCCGCCGCCGCTGTCGAGTTCGTTCGCCATCCTCCCGGCCCTTTGCTAGCTTGGACGCGTGAAGCCCCCTGCATCGATCCACGCCGAGCCGCTCACCGCGGCCGCGTTCGCGCCGTTCGGCGACGTCATCGAAGGACCGCGCCAGCCCGGCCGCGCCGACGACCTCGCCCGCGTGCTGGCGGGCGGCGACGGACGCCCGATGGTGAGCGTGCTGCGCGCCGAGGCGGGCGCCGAGCTGCCGCTCACGGTCGCGCGCATGGAGCGCCACCCGCTCGGCAGCCAGGCGTTCGTGCCCATCGGCGGCGGACGCTTCTTCGTCGTCGTCGCGCCGGCCGGCGAGTTCGAGCCGGCCGCGATCCGCGCCTTCGTCGCCAACGGACGCCAGGGCATCAACTACAAGCCCGGCACCTGGCATCACGGCTTTTTCGCCGAGAAGGCCGGCGCGGAGTTCCTCATCGTCGAGCGACACGGCCCCGGCGAGAATTGCGACTTCGTCGATCTCGCGCCGACGATTGAGATCACGGCCTGACCCCAAGCTCGACCTAAGCGGTATCACGTCCGCGTAGTGGAGCGGGACGCGGAGACGCGGTCCACTGGGCGCATGGTGCGAATCGTGGCCGTTGCCCTGATCGCGCTTGGCGTTCTGGGCCTCATCTATGGCGGGTTCAGCTTCACCCGCGACCGCGAGGCCGCCCGCATCGGCCCGATCGAGATCGAGGTCGAGGACCGCGAGTTCGTGCCGGTTCCCCTGTGGGCCGGCGTGATCTCCATCGCGGTCGGCGCCGGACTGCTCATGTTCGGCGCGCCGGGCCGCAAAGCCTAGCCCGACGACTTCCTCGTCCTGAGCCTGTCGAAGGACGAGGACCTCATGCTTCGACAAGCTCAGCATGAGGGCGTGGGTTAGGCGGCGCGCTCGTCGTTCGGGACCGGACGCAGCAGGCGCTCGGGCGACTCCGGGTGCTGCAGCGCCCAGGCGCGCGCGAACGCGCCCGACGAGGCAATGAGCGCCGACGGCGGCCCCTGCTCGATGATCTCGCCGTCCTCCATCACCACGACGCGGTCCATGGCGCGCAGCGTCGAGAGGCGATGCGCGATGGCGATGACGGTGCGCCCCGCCATCAGGCGCCACAGCGCGTCCTGGAGCGCGAGCTCGGTCTCGGTGTCGAGGGACGATGTTGCCTCGTCGAGCACCAGGATGGGCGCGTCCTTCAGGAACGCGCGCGCCACGGCGATGCGCTGCTTCTCGCCGCCGGAGAGCTTGACGCCCTTCTCGCCCACTACCGCGTCGTAGCCGCCCGGCCGCGCCAGGATGAAGTCATGGCAGCCGGCGGCCTTGGACGCGGCCTCGACCGCGTCGTTGCCGGCGCCCGGGCGGCCGTAGCGGATGTTCTCGCGGATGGAGCGATGGAACATCTCGGTCGCCTGCGGCACCTCGCCGATCGCCAGCGCGATGCTCTCCTGGGTGACGCCCTGGATGTCCTGGCCGTCGATGCAGACGCGCCCGCTCGTCACCAGGTGGCGGCGGGTCAATAGCTTCACCAGCGTGCTCTTGCCGGCGCCGGAGCGGCCGACCAGGCCGACGCGCTCGCCGGGGCGGACGTCCAGGTTCAGGCGCTCGAACACGCGGCGGCCGTCCGGGTAGGTGAACGAGACGTCCTCGAAGCGAATGCCGCCGCCGCGCACCGCCAGCGGCTGCGCGTCGCTTCGATCGGGGATGTCGTGGTCGCGCGCCAGCGCATCGAGCGACTCCTTCAAGTCGCCGACGTGCTCGAACATGTTGAGCGCCTCGTCGCCGAGCTGGGAGATCTGCAGACCGAGCTGCAAGGTCACCGTGAAGATGGTGACGATGTCGCCGGCGCTGAGCGTGCCGGCGACGACCGACTGCAACGCTACCCACGAGATCGCCGCCAGGAAGCCGACCGAGAGGAACAGCTGCACGACACGCATGCCGGTCATGGCGATGCGCACGTCGCGGGCGCGGTGGTACTCCTCGAGACTGACGGGCTCGAGCTGGGCCTGCTCGCGCTCCCAGGCGCCGAAGCTGCGCACCACGTCGGCGTTGGAGATGGTGTCGGCGATGCGGCCGGTGACGCGGCTGCGCGCCTTGGCGGTTCGGCCGACGAGATCGACGACATGACGCGCCATCGGCACGGTGACGCCGACGAACACCACGGCGAAGGCGAGGAATGCCAGCGCGTAGGAGGCCGAAACGGTGGCGAGCGTCACGGCGCCGACCGTCATGAACGTGCCGATGCGGAAGAACGGCAGCGTCGACTCGAACAGGCCGGGCATCGACTGGCCGCCGCGGCGGATGCGCTGGTTGATGGCGCCGGCGAAGTTGTCGTTGAAGAAGCGCGTCGACTGGCCGAGCGTGTGGCCGAACAACGCGCGGTCGACCAGAACGCGCATCTTCGGCATCGTGAAGGCGTTCGCGAACGTATAGAGCCGAGTCAGCAGCGGGCCGCCGAGCAGCGCCGCGACGAACAGCGAGAACCACAGCGGAATCTGCTCGTAGTCGGCGCGGTTGACGACGTCGATCAGCCCGCCGACCGCAAACGGCGCCGAAGCCTGCAGGCCGTGGCCGACGATGGTGAGTCCCAGCATGGTGGCGCAGCGTCCCGGCAACTGGCGCACCACCCACCACGTGAAGGCGAAGGGCGTGCGCGGGAACGGCGGCTGGCCCGGCTGGGCCGTGGGGGCGGGCTGGGACGGGGAAAGCATCGGGACGCGACGACCTTGGGAACGACCTTGGGGGACCTACTACGACGACAAAAGAATCGCCCGCAATCCGGGGAGGTCTGCTCCGCCGGCGCGTTTTGCGCTGGGTGGATGTAGAACGACGCGACTGGCGGCCAAGGCGCCGCTCGTCACGGTTCGATCATACAGGAGCGTGGCGCGACGCGCTTCTTGGGCGGCCACCGTCCGCCGTTTTGTCCGGGCAATTTACGGGTGATTGCCCGGCGGCCTCATCACATTCCGTGTCACGGCCAGCGTTTTGCGTTCCCCACCGGTCTACGCAGATCACGGCCCTGTGAGCCGGTTGCCCGCCGCGGCGGGAGGGGTGCGAATACGAAATGTATTGGGTCCTGTGGCCAAGTCAAGGGCTGTGACGGACGGGGCCTTGGCAGCAGGCTTGCGGCCTGAGCCTGAGCGCGAGCGCGGCCGCCGTCTTCCACGGCAACAGCGTTGACAGGCGCGGCTTCGCGGGTATTCTCCGCGCGCTCAATTCAAGTCGGGCGCTTTTTTCAACCCCAGCACAAGGGGCGGGTTCTCATGTTCGCGGTCGTCCGCACCGGCGGCAAGCAATACAAGGTTTCGCCCGGCGACGTGTTCGTCGCCGAGCGCATCGCCGGCGACGCCGGATCCACCATACAGCTTGACGACGTGCTGATGGTGTCGGACGGCACCAAGACGTCGGTCGGCACGCCGACCGTCTCGGGCGCCAAGGTGGCCGCCGAGGTGGTGGACCAGTCGCGCGGCGAGAAGATCGTCGTGCTGAAGTTCCGTCAGCGCACGAGAAGCTTCCGCCGCACCAAGGGCCACCGCCAGGAGATCACCGTCCTGCGCGTGACCGAGATCAGCGCGCCGGGCATGGAGACCGCCCGCGCCGAGGCGAAGGCGCGCCCGAAGGCCGCTCCGGCCGAGACCGCCGAAGGCGAGACGCCGCGGGATGAGGGCTCAGCCGCGCCGACGAAGAAGGCGGCGGGAGCCAAAGGTAAGTACGGGGGCAAGACCGCGGGCAAGGCCAAGACCGCCGGCAAGGCAAAGGCCGCCGCGCCGAAGAAGGGCGCGGCCAAGAGTAAGTCCAAGAAGGAATCCTAGTCATGGCACACAAGAAAGCCGGCGGCTCAACGCGCAACGGGCGCGACTCGGCGGGCAAGCGCCTCGGCGTGAAGAAGTTCGGCGGCGAGATCGTGGTGCCCGGTAACATCCTGGTGCGCCAGCGCGGCACCGAGTTCCACCCGGGCCCGAACGTGGGCATGGGGCGTGACCACACGCTGTTCGCGACGTTGAAAGGCACAGTGCGGTACCGCACCAAGCGCGGCGGCCGCCAATTCATCTCGGTGGAGCCGGCGAAGAGCGAGTAGCCCTCCGTCACCAGAGCCGAAAGACAAACGGGCTCGCCGATGAGGCGGGCCCGTTGGCGTTTTTGGGCGTCGTGGTCAGTGGGGTCCAAGGCTCACTTCTCGAAATCGCCCTTGGACGTTCCCTCGCGCAAGAAGGTCGACACATTTCTGTGAAACAGGCCGCAGGGGCGGTGTCACAATCCCATTATGCTTGTGGAGTTGCGCGGGGGACAACATGGGCTGGTTCTTGCAAACGCCGTGGTCTGCCCTGTCGAAAGTGTTCGGCGTCAGGACCAGTGATACGGATTTAGCGTCTTGAGGAAGGGAGGATTTCCGGCTCATCGTGAACCCGAGAGGAAACGAGATGAGACAGAAA
>VGER01000077.1 GCA_016869235.1 Alphaproteobacteria bacterium
CTCTCAGACGGTGAGGTCGTCTTCGTGGATTTCTGTCTCATCTCGTTTCCTCTCGGGTTCACGATGAGCCGGAAATCCTCCCTTCCTCAAGACGCTAAATCCGTATCACTGGTCCTGACGCCGAACAGGCGCACGAGCGGCTCCAATTTGGTGCGAGCGACACCGCCAGAGTTCTCGCGGATCAGGATTTCGCCGTCAGGTGCTGCACCCGTGGCTTCAATCGTGATCTCTAGAGCGCCTCGGCTGCCGGTTTCGTCATAGTTGTCGAAGATATTGTCGAGGAGCTCGCACACTGCAGAAAGGGGTGAGCAGACGCGGGCCTTGTTCCGTAGGATGTCCTTCGCTGGAACGGCATTTATTGTGAAGAGTTCACGTCGCGTTTCGACGCCGGTCATCTAAGTCCCATCCCCCTTACGCCCAAACACAACGCGTGAATGCCTGCCTGGAGCGTCGGGACGCCTGCACGAGCGGGCAACTTGGCTCGTGACAGCGACAACCGTGTCAATGCGTCGACCCCCGATTCAAGCGAGAGCGCGAAGCCCTTCAGTCGGCGCTGAACGTGCGCCCCTTAGGCAGCCACCCACACCGCGCCACCACCTCGGACCCCGCGTCTTGACCATCCTACCGGCACCGGTCAAGCGTCAACACTTTTGCAGCTGGCGATTGTAGGCAGTGGTCTTGCAGCCGAAGCGTTGTCCGGCGACGAGCTAGCTTGGCCCGCTAGACGCTAGCGCCGGATACCGAGGCGCTTCCCGGTCTCACTTGCACTTAGGCACAATTTCGCACCCGGCCGCTCATGCGGCCTTCATCTAAGATCTCCAGATCTTGATCACACGCGCTTGCGTGGCATAGACGGCCGCTAAGCCCTCTTCTTAGAAGCGTAGGCGCTCACCCCTCCGGATGAAAATGCCGATAGATCGTGTCGGCCAGCTCGCTCGAGATTCCCTCGACTGACTCCAAGTCCTCGATCGCTGCGCCGGCCACGGCCTTGGCGCTGCCGAAGCGGTTGAGCAGGGCGCGCTTGCGCGAGGGGCCGATGCCCTCGATGTCGTCGAGCGGGCTCATGCCGAGACGCTTCGAGCGCCGCGCGCGGTGCGCCTCGATCACGAAGCGGTGCGCCTCGTCGCGCAGCCGCTCCAGGAAGTACAGCACCGGGTCGCCGGGCGGCAGGCGGAACGCCTCCTTGCCCGGCACGAAGAAGCGCTCGATGCCGGCGTTGCGGTCCGGCCCCTTGGCGATCGCCACCAGCTGCACGCCCGTCACGCCGAGGTCGGCGAACACCTGGCACGCCGCGCTCAGTTGCCCGGCGCCGCCGTCGATCAGCACCAGGTCCGGCCACGGTCCGACTTCTTTGGTCGCGCCACCGCGCGACGAGTTGATTTCATCGGTGTCGGTTGCGGCATCGTCGTTTGCCATCGCATAGACCGCAGCATCTTCTGCCGCCATCGCGACCGCGGGCGCTTCGTCCGTGAGTCCCTCCGCGGCGGCGCGCTCTTCGCGCTCCTTCAGCAACCGCCAGAACCGCCGCGTCAGAACCTCGCGCATCATCGCGAAATCATCGCCGGGGGTGAGGTCCTCGCTCTTGATGTTGAACTTGCGGTACTGGTTCTTCACAAAGCCCTCGGGACCCGCCACGATCATCGCGCCCACCGCGTTGGTGCCGGCGATGTGGCTGTTGTCGTACACCTCGATGCGGCGCGGCGGCGCGTCCAGGGCGAACGCCTTCGCCACCGCCTCCAGCAGCTTGCGCTGTGTCGCGCTCTCCGCCATGCGCCGCTCCAGCGCCGCCTTGGCGTTGGCGCGTGCCTGCGCCACCAGCGTCTTCTTGGTGCCGCGCGCCGGCACGGTGAGCGTCACCTTTCGGCCGGCGCGCGTGCACAGGGCGCCGGCGATCAGCGCCGGGTGCTCCACCTCGTGGCTCAGCAGGATCTCGCCCGGCGGCATGGCGCCGGCATAGAACTGCCCCAAGAAGGCCGTCAGCACGTCGCGCTCGGTCGCCTCCTCGGTGTGCGCCGGGAAGTACGGCCGGTTGCCATAGTTCTGGCCCGAGCGGAAGAAGAACACCTGCACGCACGCCTGCCCGCCCTGGAGGTGCGCGGCGATCACGTCGATGTCGCCCAGCCTGGGCAGGTTGATGCCCTGGCGGCTCTGGATGGCGCTCAGCGCGCGGATGCGGTCGCGCCACACCACCGCGGTCTCGTAATCTTGCGCCTCGCTGGCTTCCTCCATGAGCTTGCTCATGGTGCCCTGGATGTCATGGCTGCACCCGCTCAGGAACTCCGCCGCCTGCTCGACGATCGCATCGTACCCCGCCTTGTCGATGCGCCCCACGCACGGCGCCGTGCAGCGCTTGATCTGGTACATCAGGCACGGCCGCGTGCGGCTGCGGAACACCTGATCCGCGCAGTTGCGCAGCGGGAAGGCGCGCTGCAGCGCGTTGATCGTCGCGTTGACCGCGCCAGCGGAGGCGAACGGCCCGAAGTACTGGCCCTTGCGCTTGCGCGCGCCGCGATGCTTGGTGATCTGCGGCCACTCGGAATCGCCGGTGATCAGGATGTAGGGGAAGCTCTTGTCGTCGCGCAGCAGAATGTTGAAGCGCGGCTTCAGCTTCTTGATGAGGTTGCTCTCCAGCAGGAGCGCCTCGACCTCGGTGTGGGTCTGGGTGAACTCCATGGCCGCCGTGGCCGCGACCATGCGGCGCAGGCGCGCGTCCAGCCCGGTCAGGCGCGTGTACGCCACCACGCGCTTCTTCAGGCTCTTGGCCTTGCCGACGTACAGGGCCCCGCCCTTGTGGTCGAACATCCGGTAGACGCCCGGGGCGTCGGGCAGCGTGCGCTGATACCCGAGAATCACGGCCGCCCCTTCCGCCTGGGTCTGCTTGGGCCGCTTGTTCGCCTTCGCCGCCGCGGAATCGGGCGCTTTCGGCGCTTCCGTCACACCCCCTGTCACCTTGGCGTCACTCATGTGTCACGATGTCCACGATTCGCGTGGATAAGCCTGTGCACAAGGACCCATCGAACACGCCCGGCCAAGGCTCCGCGCCGCTTTCCTGCGCCTTGCCTGTTTTTTCGGCAATTCCGCTAAGGGCCTGGAATTCCATCTGAAAACAAAGTCAAGCGCGAACCCCCGGCCCGTGCGGACGCCTAACAGCCACGGTTGCAGACAAAGCGGGAAGCTCGCGCCCCCATGTGTACAACCGCCACCAGGGCTAGGACACAGCCCCTCCGGCATGCGCAGTATTCCGCCGCTTCGTCACCTCGCACCCAACCCCTGCCGCCTCGGCGATGGCGTGCAGCTTCTCCAGCCGCACCCACGCCTCGTGCACACCAGCGAACTCCAGGCACAGGTCGGCGATGCGCTCGGCCAGGGTCTCCGCCAGGTTGACGTGCCCCCTGGCGCACTCGGCCTTCACCCGCTCCACCACCGACTCATACGACACCACGTCCTCGATGCGGTCGGCGATCGGCCCGGTGCCCACGTCCAGGCTGATATTGATGCGGATCAGCTGCGCATCCAGCCGTTCGTGGGTGTAGATGCCGATCTTCGCGCCGAGCTCGAGGTCGCGCACGATCACCTTGCGGCCAGAGAGCGTTGTCACCGGCTTGCTCATGCGTCGGGGATGGCGCGTCGCGCGGCAAGCGCGCAAATCAAGAATCGGCGCCACATCGTTATTGATCCAATGCCGGGCGCCGGAACGGCTGGAGGTGCTGCCCGCCGTCCAACGCCAGCATCTGGCCCGTGAACGACGGCGTGTTCAGGATGAACCGCACCGCGGCGACGATCTCCGCGGGGGTGGCGGGAACGCCGAGCGGCGTCGCCGCCGCCTGGGCGGTGAACTGCTCCTCGCTCTGGTGCTTGCTCGGCATGGTCGGGCCCGGCCCGATGCCGGCGACGCGGATGCGCGGGGCCAGCGCCAGAGCCATGGTTTGCGTGAGGGTCCACAAGGCCGCCTTCGACACCGTGTAGGAGACGAAGTGGGCGGTGAGGTTCCACACCCGCTGGTCCAAGAGGTTGATGATGGCGCCGCTCGCTTCGGCGGGCAGGGCGCGGGCGAACTCCTGCATCAGCACGAACGGCGCGCGCAGGTTGGCCTCGATGTGCTTGTCCCAGCTCTCCCGCGTCGCCGTCTCGGCGTCGTCGTGCTCGAAGGCCGAGGCGTTGTTGACCAGCAGGGTAAGCGCCCCGCCGAGCTGCTCGCCGGCGCGCGGGATCAGGCCGAGGACTTCGGCTTCGTCGGCGAGGTCGGCGTGCACCAGCGCGGCGCGCTGGCCAGCCTTGCGGATCGCCGACACCACCGCGGCGCCTTCCGCCCCCGATGCGCGCGTGTGCACCGCGACGTTCCAGCCGTCCTTCGCAAGGCCTTCGGCGATGGCGCGCCCGATGCGCTTGCCGGCGCCGGTGACGAGGGCGTTGCGCGTGGGAGTCACGGCGACTCCATTCCAGCGGTCACCGCGGCAGCGGCGGGGGAACAAACGTCAGGCGCAGCGCGTGCGGCAGCCAGCGCACCAGCCCTGCCAGCGTGCGGGCGTAGCCATAGTCGTTCAGCGTGACGATGACGAAGAACAGATAGACGAAGAACGCGCTCACCTTCGGCTGCAGCACCTTCGGCTGCAGGTCGATGAAGGTGAACATGGTGATGCCGAGGTCGCCGATGTGGCCGATGCGCACTGCCTCGCGGAACGGGTGCGGCGGCACGCGGATGACGAAGCGGCAGCCCTTCGTGCCGGGCACGACTTCGTTCGCCCACGCCCGGAACGAGAACTGCTGTCCGCCGACGTGGAAGCCGATGGTCGGCGCGATCCAGCGCAGGAGCCAGCGCACGCGCGCGAGCGAGGCGCGCAGCAGCTCGAAATCCGCGGCCTCCATGCGCTCGGCCGTATTGAGCGCCTGCTCGCGGGCGACGGCGTCGGCCTTGCCCGGCGTGCCCGTGTTGTAGGCGGCGGGCGCGGTGAACGAATGGGAGAAATTGCTGAGGTCGAGGCGCGTATAGGGCGGCAGCAGGCGCGCGCCGCTGGTCCAACCGGCGCGCAAGTCGTCGAAGGTGACCTTGAAGGCGTTGGCCCACTGCGAATCGGAGCGCAGGAACACCGTCTGGCTGGCAAACGGCATGAAGTCGGCGGCGCCGAGCTGGTCGCACAGGCCCGACACATAGCGCGCGTAGCTCGCCTTGTCGCGCAGCGAGATCTGCTGGTGACCGCGGAAAAAGCTGTTGACCAGGCTCGCCGGCGAATAGCTGCTGAGCACGATGCAGCGCTTGCCGAGACTCGCCGCCAGCCCGCGAATGTGGCGCACCACGCGCGGCGGCGGCTTGGCGTCGTTGAAGTTGAGGATCAGCGCCCTGGGCGTGTCGATCAACAGGATGCTGTCGTCGTTCCACAGCAGCATCGACAGGATGCGCACGCCCGGCGCCAGCGTGCGCCATTCGAACGGGGCAAGCGCCTCGGCGTCGAAGCCGTTGTCGCGCAGGTAGCCGAGCATCGGATTGCGGGGGAACGCCGGCACGAAGTAGCGCGGCGCCTTGCCGAGCGCCCGCAGGCTGGGCGGATGAAAATGATCCGGATGCGAGTGCGTGACGTAGACGAACTGCGTGCGCTGCAGGTCGCGCAGCTCGTCTTCCGCCGGATAGTTCTGCAGCCACCAGCTGCGCCAATACACCGAGCCGACCAGCCACGGGTCGGTGAGGAGCAGCGGCTCGCCCGCGGCGGTGGTGAGGACCAGGCCGGCGTGCCCCAAGGTGCGTACAAACATGCGAGCCGCGATCTCCCCGTGTCCCGCCATTGTAGGACGGCCCGCCGCCCGACAGAAAGCGCGGAAGCGCCGGGCAGAGAGCTTCACATCCGCATCATCCGCGCCGTCTTGCCGCGTTTCTGGCGGGTGCCGGGGCGGCCGCCGATGGAGCGTGGGCCTTCCTTGCCCTTGGCATCGTGCTGGCTGCCGGCGTTGCCGATGCCGAGGTCGACTTCCTGCAGGCGCCTGAGCTCGTCGCGCAGGCGGGCGGCTTCTTCGAATTCGAGGTTGCCGGCGGCTTCCTTCATGCGCTTCTCGAGGTCGGCGAGGTGCGCCTTCAGGTTGTGGCCGACGCGATGGATGTCGTCGTCGAGCTCGACGGTGACGTAGTCCTGCTCGGCGATGTCCTGCAGCACGTCGCCGATGTTCTTCTTGATGGACTCGGGGGTGATGCCGTGGGCGGCGTTGTATTCCTGCTGCCGGGTGCGGCGGCGGTCGGTTTCGGCGATCGCCTCGACCAGCGAGCCGGTCATATGGTCGGCATACAGGATGACGCGGCCATCGACGTTGCGCGCCGCCCGGCCGATGGTCTGGATCAAGGACGTGCGCGAGCGCAGGAACCCTTCCTTGTCGGCGTCCAGGATGGCGACCAGCGCGCACTCGGGGATGTCGAGGCCCTCCCGCAGCAGGTTGATGCCCACCAGCACGTCGAACGCCCCCAGGCGCAGGTCGCGGATGATCTCGATGCGCTCGATGGTGTCGATGTCGCTGTGCAAATAGCGCACGCGCACGCCGCTCTCGTGCAGGTACTCGGTGAGGTCCTCGGCCATGCGCTTGGTCAGCGTGGTCACCAGCACGCGCTGGCCCTTCTTGGCGGCCTCTCTGGCCTCGTGCATCAGGTCGTCGACCTGGTGCTCGACCGGGCGGATGATGGTCACAGGGTCGATCAGGCCGGTGGGCCGGATGATCTGCTCGGCGAACACTCCTTCAGTACGCTCCATCTCCCACTCGCCGGGGGTGGCCGAGACGAACAGCGTCTGCGGCCGCATGGCGTCCCACTCCTCGAACGTCAGCGGCCGGTTGTCGATGCAGCTCGGCAGGCGGAATCCGTACTCGGCCAGCGTCGATTTGCGCCGCAGGTCGCCGCGCGCCATGCCGCCGAGCTGCGGCAAGGTCACATGGCTCTCGTCGACGATCACCAGCGCGTTCGACGGCAGGTACTCGAACAGCGTCGGCGGCGGCTGCCCGGCGCCGCGCCCGGTCAGATACCGCGAATAGTTCTCGATGCCGGCGCAGGTGCCCATCGCCTCCAGCATCTCGAGGTCGAAGGTCGTGCGCTGGTCCAGCCGCTGCGCCTCCAAAAGCTTGCCGGCGCTCTCGTAGAACTTGAGCCGCTCCTCCAGCTCGGCGCGGATGCCGCCGATCGCCTGCTTGAGGGTGGGGCGCGGCGTCACGTAGTGCGAGTTGGCGAAGATGCGCACGTACTCGAGCTTGTCGGTCTTCGAGCCGGTGAGCGGGTCGAACTCGGTGATGCTTTCCAGGTCCTCGCCGAACAGCGACAGCCGCCACGCCCGGTCCTCCAGGTGCGCCGGCCAGAGTTCAATGGAATCTCCGCGCACGCGGAAGGTGCCGCGCCCGAACGCCGCGTCGTTGCGCCGGTACTGCAGCTCGACCAGTTGGCGCAGGAACAGGGTGCGGTCGAGCTTGGTGCCGACCTGCAGCGGGATGGTCATCTTCTGGTAGGTCTCGACCGAGCCGATGCCGTAGATGCACGACACCGACGCGACGATGATGACGTCGTCGCGCTCCAAAAGGGCGCGCGTCGCCGAGTGGCGCAGCCGGTCGATCTGCTCGTTGATAGCCGAGTCCTTCTCCACGTACGTGTCGGTGCGCGGCACGTAGGCTTCCGGCTGGTAGTAGTCGTAGTACGAGACGAAGTACTCGACCGCGTTGTCGGGGAAGAACTCCTTGAACTCGCCGTACAGCTGCGCCGCCAGGGTCTTGTTGGGCGCCAGGATCAGCGCCGGCCGCTGTGCGTTGGCGATGACGTTGGCCATGGTGAAGGTCTTGCCCGAGCCGGTGACCCCCAGCAGCACTTGCTCGCGCTCGCCCGCCGCCACCCCCGCCGACAGCGCCTCGATCGCCGCCGGCTGGTCGCCGGTCGGCTGGAACGGCGACACGAGCTTGTAGCGGATGCCCGCGCGATCCTTGGCGCGGTGCAACGCATCATGCCGCTCGGGGACGAAGATTTCGGGGTTCATCTCAAATCCAATCCGTCCTCATCCTGAGCCTGTCGAAGGATGAGGTCCTTATGAATCCCTCCCCCGCAAGCGGGGGAGGGTAGGGTGGGGGTGTCCCGTGTCGTAGTCGGACAAATAGGTGAGCGCCGCCCCATCGTCTAAGTCGTCGTCATTGCAGGCGAACCAACGCAGGAATTGTTGTTATGGCCGCCGCGACCTTGAGCCTTCCGGCCACACCGATTAGAAGCCAATCTGCATCGTTAGCTGACGTCCTCCCTGTTTTCTCCTCCGGCGTGAAGGTGAGTTTTGGGCAAGGTTAACGATGTAACCAGGGGAGCCCGAGACGATGAAGAAGGCCAGGTTC
>VGER01000078.1 GCA_016869235.1 Alphaproteobacteria bacterium
TACTCCTTCCGCCACCGATACAGCGTCTGCTCAGAAACGCCGATCTGCCGGCTGGCGTCGGCTATCGACGCACCCTTCGCCACCACAACCTCAACTTCACGCAGCTTCCCGATGATCTGCTCGGCCGTAAATCGCTGACGCGGCATCCCATTCTCCATTCAAAAGTGGGCCAATCCTAACTCTGGGCTTGGATCACTTTCGACAGGGCAGACCATAACGACGAACGCCGTTCCGCGTTTGCGGAACGGCGTTCGTGTTTGAGCCGCGAGCTTGGTAGCGGGGGAGGGATTTGAACCCCCGACCTAAGGATTATGATTCCTCCGCTCTAACCAACTGAGCTACCCCGCCAACCAGCTCGAGGCTCAAAGGGCATGAGGAGCGCGGGATATAAAGACGCACACCGGACCGCGTCAAGCCGAGGCGGCCAGAGCCGTCGTCCATAAGGTGGCGGGCGGCGGCCGCTCGATCCATCCGCCGCCTACGACGCGGCTGCCGTCGTAGGCCACGCAGGCCTGTCCAGGAGCGACACCGAACTCGGCGACGTCGAGCGTGACGGCGATACGCCCCGTCTCCAGCCGTCGCAGCGTCGCCATCGCCGGTGGACGCGACGAGCGCACCCGTACCGCCGCCCGCGCCGCCTCGGCCGCCGGAGGACCGATCCAATTGAACTCGCGCACCGTGAACCGCGTCGTTTGTAGGGCATCGCGCGGCCCCACGACCACCTGCGCCGCCTCCGGCTCGATGCGCAGCACGTGCAGAGGGGCACCGCCCCCGAGCCCGAGGCCATGGCGCTGACCAACCGTGAAGTGCACGACGCCCTTGTGCCGGCCGAGCACACGGCCATCGAGGTGAACGATTGCCCCCGGCCGCGCCGCCGCCGGCATCACCGCCTCCACCGTCCGCGCGTAGTCGCCGCCAGGCACGAAGCAGATGTCCTGGCTGTCGGGCTTTTGCGCTACCGGCAGCCCGAGCCGCTCGGCATGCGCGCGTGTCTCAGCCTTGGACATGCCCCCGATGGGGAACCGCAGGAACGCCAGCTGCTTGCGAGTGGTCGCGAACAGGAAGTAGCTTTGGTCGCGAGCGGCGTCGACCGCTCGATGCAGCTCCGGGCCCTCGATCCCGTCGCGGCGCTGCACGTAGTGACCCGTCGCCAGGAAATCAGCCTCGAGCTCGCGCACGACGTCGAGCAGATCGCGGAACTTGATCCTCTGGTTGCAGCGCACGCAGGGCACGGGGGTTTCGCCGGCGGCGTAGGTGGCGGCAAAGTCGTCGATCACCGCCGCGCGGAAGCGCTGCTCGTAATCGAGGACGTAGTGCGGAACCCCCAGGTGCTGGGCGACGCGGCGCGCATCGGCGATGTCGCGTCCGGCGCAGCAGGTGCCCGGACGGCCGCTGGCCACGCCACGATCGTAGAGCTGCAGAGTAACGCCGACGACCTCGAAGCCCTGTTCGTGCAGCAGGGCCGCCGCGACCGAGGAGTCCACGCCCCCCGACATCGCAACGACGGCACGTGAACGCTGCCTGAATGCGGCCATGGCCGCGAATATAGGCTGCGCGCCATCGCGCGCAACCGTCGGGCGCGCGGCAGGCCTAGGCCTTGCGGAGGTACTTGAACCAGCCGGCGGTGGCACCGGCGATCTTCTCCGGCGTCCACACCGGGGCGTCGCGCCAGTACTCGATGTGGTCGAGCATGGTGCGCACCCCTTCCTCGATGCGGACCGACGGGCTCCAGGCGAGCGCCGACCAGATGCGCGACAGGTCGGCCCAGGTGCAATCGGGCTCCCCGGGGCGCTTGGGCACGTGCACGGTCTTCTTGGCGCCGAGCAGCTCGACGAGGCGGTTGACCGATACCGGCTTGCCGGAGCCGACGTTGAAGACCTAGCCCGTCAGGGTGCTGGACGCCGCCGTCACCAGCGCATCGACCGCATCCGAGACGAAGGTGAAGTCGCGTGTCTGGTTGCCGTCGCCGACGATGGTCAGCGGTTTGTCGGCCAGCAGCTGCGCGAGGAAGACACCGAACACCGCCCCGTAGGTGCCGGAAGTGCGGGCGCGCGGACCATAGACGTTGAAGAAGCGCAGCGAAATGACGGGCAGGTCGTAGACACGTCCCCAGTGGAGCACGAGCTCCTTGCCCATGTACTTGGTCAGCGCATACGGGAACTGGGGGGCGGATCGGCGCGTCCTCCGGCGTCGGATAGACCTGCGGAATTCCGTAGCAAGTGGAGGAAGCGACGTAGAGCAGCTTCTTCACGCCGGCTCTCTTTGCCGCCTGCAGCACGTTGAAGGTGCCGTCGACTTTTGTGGTGAAGTACTCGTCCGGCTCGACGATGGAAGGAACGATGTCGGCCCGCGCAGCGAGATGGAAGACGCGGTCGCAGCCCGCGGTCAGGCGATCGACGACGGCGCGGTCGCGCACATCGCCCTCGACGATCTCGAGGCGGCGATGACCGCGCTGCTGCTCGAGATTGCGCCGGTTGCCGACAACGAAGTTGTCGAGCACGCGCACGGTGCGGTCGTCCGCCAGCAATCGGTCGACAAGATGGCTGCCGATGAACCCGGCGCCGCCCGTGACGAGATCGGTACTACCCATGTGGACGCCCACCCCTAAGCGTTCGGGCGCGACACGAGCGTGTCGCAACGATGAGCATTGTCTTGCGCGAGCCGACCGCGCCCCGTTCGGCAGCGCTACCTACCCGCGGATGCGCCGCACCGGCCCCGCGAACGGCAGATCCGGGGCCCCCCGCCCCGTGGGCCCAAAGACGAGCACGAGGACTAGATGAAGTCCGGGAGCGTGATGCGCGCCAACTGACCGAGCATGCGGAACGACGCATCAAGCGCTACCTGATCTTGCTGCAGCCGGCAAACGGCCAGCCCCATATCAGCATCCTCGATGTCGGCAATGAACATTGTGATGAACGTCACATTGTCGGCGAGTCGAATCTGCGCGTCTTCGACCGTGTGCTGGTGCACGGTGGCGGCGTCCGGCATACCGGTGTATCTCACCGGCAAGGAGTACAGCGTCCTCGAGCTGCTGGCGCTGCGCAAGGGCACGACGCTGACCAAGGAGATGTTCCTCAATCATCTCTACGGCGGCATGGACGAGCCCGAGCTCAAGATCATCGACGTGTTCGTCTGCAAACTGCGCAAGAAGCTCGCGGCCGCAACCGGCGGCGACCACTACATCGAGACCGTGTGGGGCCGCGGCTACGTCCTGCGCGATCCCGCGGCGCAAACCGCTACCCACGCGGCATAGCCATGATGCGTAGATCACGTCCGCACGCGGAGCGCGCGGCGGCGCGCAGTCGCTTGGGAGAACGCGCCCACAAGCGCAACGGTCCCCGTATCGTCCGTCTCGACCAAGCCGGCCTGTTGCGTCACGGCGCGACCGGCGAGCGCGGTCTGTTGCACTTCGGTGAGCGCAGCCCGCTGCTACGCGAGGATCCGGAGTCGCGGATGTTTCCGCGGCACTAGTAGTTCTCGGCGCGCTCCGAGGGGCTAGGCCGGCGGCAGCGGCACTGAAACGACGAGCCGGTCGGTCATTGCCTCGGCGGCAATCATGCCGCCAAGGGAACGCGCCAGTGCCCCGGCGTAATAGGGCTGCACCAGGCGCGCGTTGAGCGCCACCGCCCCGCCGGCCAGCGCAGTCTTCTTTTCGTCGGCAAGCGCGGCCCCCTGCCCGATCGCGGTGACGCCGACGCGGCGCTCGACGAGCGCCACGACAACCGTGCCGCCACGCGGCAGCGCCTCGGCGCCGAGCATCACCAGGTTCAACGTGAGTTTGACGACGGGCTGCGGTGCATCCGCCGCCGCGACGGGCCAGTCGATCTTCACCTTACGGCCCTCGAAGAACGCGGATGCCTTGACCCGCGCTTCGTCGAGCGGCTGGCGGCTGCCAAGTCCACCGGCGGCACCGAAGGTGAGCCGGAAGAACTCCAGCCGCCGCAGCGTCTCGTTGGCGCTGAACTCCAGAAGGTCGATCGCCGCCGGGTCGACGCCGCCGCGCGCCCCGCCCTCGTCGCGCAACATCTCGATGCCGTTGCCTACCGCCCCCGCCGAGGCGGCGAGGTCATGCATCAAGCGCGAAACCAGCAGGGACGCGAGAACGACTTCGTCGGAGGACATCAACCGGGGGAACGCTTGGGCTTGGCGAGGAGCTCGCCCAGGGCAGCAACCTCGCGCTCAACCACCGAGCGTACCTTGGTTTCGATGGCGTGATAACGCGCCAGCGCCGTTTCGCCGAGGTCGGTCAGGCGCGCGCCGCCGCCGCCCTTGCCGCCCGTGGTCGTCTCGACGAGCGGACCACGGAACAGGTGGTTGACCTCGTCGATGAGAACCCAGGCGCGCCGGTAGGACATGTTGGCCGCCCGCGCCGCCGCAGAAATCGATCCGGTCTTGGCTACCGCTTCGAGGAGCCTCACCTTGCCGGGCCCTAACGGATAGCTCGAGCCGAGCAGAATGCGGACCTGCGGCTCGCCCACGACCTTGGGTCGGGGCGGGCGGTTTGCCTTGGTGGAAGCCCCCTTTGACGGGGGATTGGCCGCTTGAGCCATCGTGATTGTCGGTGGGGCCGCTTTGCTTATATCCTGCCGACTATAATGGCCCTGCCGCCTGGGCGCGACAGGGCATCGGCAAGGTCTCCGGGGAGAACCCATGGACGGCTGCGCGACGATCGGCGCGGAAAAGGCTAGCGGAGCCGGCATCATCCCCAAGCTCGTCGATCCCTTCGGCCGCACGGTGAAGTACCTGCGCGTGTCGGTCACCGACCGCTGCGACTTCCGCTGCCAGTACTGCATGGCGGAAGAGATGACCTTCCTGCCCAAGGCCGAAGTCCTCTCGCTCGAGGAGCTCGACCGGGTCTGCTCCGCCTTCGTGCGCAAGGGCGTCGAGAAGATCCGCCTCACCGGCGGCGAGCCGCTGGTGCGCAAGGACATCATGGTGCTGGTGAACCGGCTGTCGCGCCACCTGAAGACGGGCGCGCTCCAGGAGCTGACCGTCACCACCAACGGCAGCCAGCTCACCAAGCTCGCGCCGCAACTCGCGGCGGCCGGCATCAAACGCATCAACGTTTCGGTCGACTCGCTCAAGCCCGAGCGCTTCCGCGAGATCACGCGGCGCGGAGACCTCGACGTCGTGCTCGCCGGCATCAAGGCGGCGCGCGACGCCGGCATGGCGATCAAGATCAACGCGGTGGCGCTCAAGGGCGTCAACGACGACGAGTACGACGACATGATCCGTTGGTGCGCCGAGACGCAGACGGACATGACGCTGATCGAGACAATGCCGATGGGCGAGGTCGACCACGACCGCACGGATCATTACCTGCCGCTGTCGGTGGTGCGCGCGCGTCTCGCCGAGAAGTGGACGCTCGAGGATCTCGACTACAACTCCGGCGGCCCGGCCCGCTACGTGCGGGTCAAGGAGACCGGCCGCAAGATCGGCTTCATCACGCCGCTCAGCCACAATTTCTGCGAATCGTGCAACCGCGTGCGCCTCACCTGTACCGGCACTCTCTACATGTGCCTGGGCCAGAACGACGCCGCCGACCTGCGCTTTCCGATGCGGGTGGAGAAGGACTCAGACGAGCTCCTCGACGCGGCGATCGACGAAGCCGTCGGCCGCAAGCCCAAGGGCCACGACTTCATCATCGACCGTCGTCACAAGGGTCCGGCGGTCGCCCGCCACATGAGCGTCACCGGCGGCTGAGCCGCCGCCTAGCCGTCGTCGAACGGGTTGAAGTGCTTGCGGTTCGGGTCGTACTGGAAGCGGCCCGCCCGCGGCTCCTGCCGGTCCGGAACGCGGTCATCCCAGCGCGTGTTCTCATAGCCGGGCGGCACCGACAGGTGCGGGCCGCGGAAGCTCCACACCGGCACGCCGCGCTTCTTGAAGACGAACAGCAGCACCATGCCGGCGAGGAAGCCGCCGATGTGCGCCCAGTAGGCAACGCCGCCCTCCTCCGTCGGCGTCATGCCGCCGGAAACGAGCTGCAGCACGAACCACAGGCCCAGCACGATCCAAGCCGGAATCCGCATGGGATGCAGGATGAAGCCCAACGGGATCACCACCAGCACGCGCGCGTTCGGGTGCAGGAGGAAGTACGCGCCAAGCACGCCGCCGATAGCGCCGGACGCGCCGATCATCGGCACTTCCGAACCAGGGTCCTGGAAGGCCTGCGCCATTGCCGCGGCGACCCCGCAGGCCACGTAGAAGACGAAGAAGCGGGTGTGCCCCATTGAGTCTTCAACGTTGTTCCCGAAGATCCACAGGTACAGCATGTTGCCAGCGAGGTGCATGAACCCCCCGTGCATGAACATGGAGGTGAAGATCGTCATCCACGGGGCAATGACGGCGACATCTGGCGGCAGGTCCGCCTCGCCGAACAGCACGGACGGAATCAGGCCGTACGAATAGAAGACCGCCTCCCCGCCCGGATAGGTGAGTTGCCAGAGGAACACGACGACGCACGCGATGATCACGCCCACGGTGACGCGCGGGGCGGTCGCGGACGGCTGGTCGTCATGAATCGGGATCATGGGCAGGTCCGGGACAACTGGTGATGGGCGGCTTGCGTGGGCAAGTGTAGCAGCATCGCCACGCTTAGACTCCCGAGCGGCGCCGCGCGAATGCTCGCCTAGGCTATACTAGCGTTCTCCGGGCATACTCCGAACTCCGAAGGTTTCCCTCTTGGCGAGAACGAAGGCAGCACCGCGCCGAGCCGGCGCCCGCGACCGCGCCGCTGCCACAAGGAGCACCTGGTCCGGCAAGGTGGCGTTCGTTGCCGATGCCACGCTCGAAGCGCGCAACGCCAAGCGCGCTTGCGTGAAGCTTTACGGCAATGCGCCGTTGGGCCGCGCCAAGGCTGTCGTCGCCCTGGGCGGCGACGGTTTCATGCTGCATACGTTGCACAACGCGATGGATGGCGTGCCGGTGTTCGGCATGAACGTCGGCACCGTCGGCTTCCTCATGAACGAGTATCGCGCGGACGGCCTGCTCGACCGCCTGGGGCGCGCCAAGGAAGTGCGGCTGCACCCGTTGCGCATGGTGGCGCGCACGCGCAGCGGCAGACGCGTGACCGAGCTCGCGATCAACGAGGTATCCTTGCTGCGCGCTTCGGGTCAGATGGCGAAGCTCGCGATCTCGATCGACGGCATCGTGCGCATGCCGTCGCTGGCGTGCGACGGCGCGCTTGCCTCCACCACCGCCGGGTCCACCGCGTACAATCTGTCGGCGCACGGTCCCATCCTGCCGCTCGGCTCGCGGCTCCTGGCCCTGACGCCGATCAGTGCGCACCGCCCGCGGCACTGGCGCGGGGCGGTGCTGCCAGCCGACGCCCGCATCCGCTTCGAGACGCTGGAGCCAGAGAAGCGCCCGGTGAACGCGAGCGCCGATCACCGAGAGGTGCCGAACGTCGCCTGGGTCGAGGTCGCCGAAGCCAAGGACCGCTCGGTGACTCTTCTATTCGATCCCGAGCATCACTTGGAGGAGCGCATTCTGCGCGAGCAGTTCGCGGCCTAAGCGGCCGTTGAGCGTGGCCGAGGCTTTCTCGGGAATCCGCCGCATTGCCGCGGCAGGCAGGGATACCTACGTTTGATTCATCCTGAGAAGCAGAAGGATGAGTGAGCGACGAAGATCCCCTTGCATATCACCTTCCGCGACATCGAATCGTCACCGCCTGTCCAGGCCCGCATCGGCGACGAGGTAGACAAGCTGGAGCGCTTTCATCCCAACATCATTTCCTGCCGCGTGGTGATCGAGCGGCCTCATCGTCACCACCACAAAGGCAACCTGTTCCACACATCGATTTTCATCACGGTGCCGGGCGACGACGTCGAAGTGAACAAGGACCACGGCGAGCGCCACGAATACGAGGATGTGTATGTCTCGATCCGGGGAGCCTTCGACGAAGCACGCCGCCGGCTCGACGCGCATCGCGATTTGCGCCGCCGCGACGTCAAGCGTAAAGCGGCTCCGCCGCACGGCGCCATCGAGAGACTGTTCCCCGACCACGGTTTCATCCGCACGGCGGATGGCCTTCACAAGGCTCTCAGACGGTGAGGTCGTCTTCGTGGATTTCTGTCTCATCTCGTTTCCTCTCGGGTTCACGATGAGCCGGAAATCCTCCCTTCCTCAAGACGCTAA
>VGER01000079.1 GCA_016869235.1 Alphaproteobacteria bacterium
AAGCCGGCCTCGATCACGTCCACCTTCATGCGCTCCAGCTGGCGCGCGATGCGCAGCTTCTCGTCGCGGGTCATGGAGGCGCCGGGCGACTGCTCGCCGTCGCGCATGGTGGTGTCGAAGATGATCAGTTTGCCGGTACTCATGTGACGCTCCTTGGGTGTGGATGCGCGCTCTTGACGCGCGGGTCCTTTGCCGCCTGGGTCGGGCGGTGAAGGGGTACTGCCGAATTGGAGGGTTATTTTGTGCGCGCGAGGCGCAGCAGCAGGCCAGCCAGGATGGTCAGGATCCCGAGGCTGGTGGCGGTCGCGATGAGGAGGGCGATTGCGGAGGTCATTAAATCCACTATATCCCCAATCGCCCCATCCCGCAACGCCTGCGAAACATGGCTGCCCTGCGCCGATTGCCCCCCGGTAGACTGCACTCCGGCCATGGGCAAAACGGGTACCAGCATCGGCGTCGACATCGGGGGCACCTTCACCGACGTGGTCGCGACCAGCGAGGATGGGTCGCTTCGGATCGCCAAGGTGCCCTCCTCCCGTACCGACCCCAGCGCCCCGGTACGCACCGTTCTCGGGCGGCTCCTGCCGGACTGGAACATCGCGGCCGCCAGCGTGGAGCGCTTCGTCCACGGCACCACCGTCGCCACCAACGCGGTGCTGGAACGCAAGGGCGCCCGCCTCGGCCTGCTCACCACCGCGGGCTTCGAGGACGTGATCGAGGTCGGCCGCCAGAACCGGCGCCAGATCTACCAACTGCTGCTCAAGCCTGAGACCCCGGTATTCCTCGCGCCCGGGGCTCGTCGCCGGGGGGTGGTCGAGGCCATCGGTCCGACCGGCGAGGTCCTCACCCCGCTCGATCCGGCGTCGCTTGCCGCGGCGGTGGACGAACTGGTCGCCGAGGGCGTCGAGGCGATCGCGGTCTGCTTCCTGTTCTCCTTCGTCAACCCGGCGCACGAGCGCGCTGCGGCAGCCTTCATCCGCGAGAGCCATCCGGAGCTGGTGGTATCCACATCCGCGGACGTGGACCCCGCCTTCCGCGAGTACGAACGCACCGTGGTCACCGCGTTCGATGCCTACGTCAAGGCGGGCCTGGACCGCTACTTGGGCGAGATGGAGAAGGACCTGGGCAAGGCCGGGGTGCCGGCGCGGCTGCAGATCATGCAATCGCGCGGCGGCGTGTGCTCGGCGCGCATCGCGCGCCAGAGACCGATCCGCCTGTTCCTGTCGGGTCCCGCCGCGGGCGTGGTCGGGGCGCTGGAGGCCGGCCGCTCGGTGGGCCAGGAGAACCTGATCACGGTGGACATCGGCGGCACCAGTTCCGACATCGCGCTCATCGCCAGGGGCAGGCCGGTGATCCGGCCGGACGGACTGCTGGACGGCTTCCGCATCCGGGTGCCGATGGTGGACGTCAATTCCATCGGCGCCGGCGGCGGCAGCATCGCCTGGATCGACCAGGGCGGCGGCCTGCGCGTGGGTCCTCAGTCGGCGGGCGCAGAACCCGGCCCCGCCTGCTACGGGCGCGGCGGCTCCGAGGCCACGGTTACCGATGCGTCCATCGTGTTGGGCTACCTCGACCCTGCGTACTTCGCCGGTGGCACGCTCAAGCTGAATCCGGAACTCGCGGCGCGCGCCGTCGAGGAGAAGGTCGCGAGGCCGCTCGGCCTGTCGCTCCAGGACGCCGCGCTCGGCATCCACCGTGTGGTGAACGTGCAGATGGCCGAGGGTATCCGCCTGGTGTCCATCAGCCGCGGCGTGGATCCGCGCTCGTTCTCTTTGATGCCGTTCGGCGGCGCAGGCGCATTGCACGCCACCGCGCTCGCCGCGGAGTTGGGCATCGGCAGCATCGTCGTGCCGCGCTATCCCGGCGTGCTGTGCGCCTCCGGGCTGCTCTCGGCGCTGACCGAACACGAGGCCGCCGCCGGCTTCATGACGAAGTTCGCCGAGGCCGACGTGGACGAGATCCAGCGCATCTGCGCGCAACTTGCGGCCGATTGCGCGGCGCGCATGCGCGAGGAAGGCGTCGCGCCGGATGCGGTGGCGACGAGCTATTACGCCGACGTCTGCTACGTCGGGCAGGCGCACCACATCGAAGTGCCCATGGAGATGGCCGACCCTCCGGCGCTGATCGGCGAGCTGTTCGAGGAATTCTGTCGCCGCTACGACCAGGTGTACGGCCACCACACGCGCTCGCCCGCCCGGTTCGTCAACCTGCGTGTAGTGCAGCGCGCCTCGAACATCGTCCCGAACCTCGGCCCAGCGCCGTCGTCCGCGCGTGGCGAGGGCACCCGGGCGGAAAAAGGCAGCCGGCGCGTGCTGCTCGCCGGCGCGCAGGATTACGTCAACGCGCGGATCGTGGATCGCGACGGCCTCGCCCCCGGCGACACCGTTGCGGGGCCCGCGATCATTGAACAGAGCGACACCACCACGCTGGTGGATCCGGGCTGGACCGCCCGCGTCGCGGACAACGGTGTGCTGCTGATGACGAGGGACGCATGAACAAGCCGCGCGACGCCGCCCTGCAGACGGTCGACCCGATCACGCTCGAAGTCGTGCGCAACAAGCTCGAGGGCATCGCCAACGAGATGCAGATGACGCTGCTGCAAAGCGCTTTCTCGCCCATCGTCAAGGAGGGCATGGACTGCTCGGCGGCGCTGTTCACGGCCGACGGTCAGACCATCGCGCAGGCCACCGCGATCCCAATTCACCTCGCGACCATGATCCCGGCGCTGCACGCCGTCATCGCGAAGTACCCGGTTGCCGGCATGTCCGAGGGCGACGTCTACATCCTGAACGACCCCTACTGCGGCGGCACGCACCTGCCCGACATCACCCTGTTCATCCCCGTGTTCGATGGCGGAAAGGCGGCGCCGCACGTCGTTGCCTTCAGCGTCGCCACGGTGCACCACCAGGACGTGGGCGGCATGGCGCCGGGCTCGATCCCGACCAACGCCACCGAGATCTACCAGGAAGGCCTGCGCATCCCGCCGTTGAGGTACATCGAGGCGGGCAAGGTCAATGAAACGCTCGAAGCGCTGCTGCGCTACAACATCCGCCTCTCGGAAACCTTCATGGGCGACCTGAACGCGCAGCTGTCGGCCTGCAAGGTCGGCGCGCGCCGCCTGGCTGAATTGTGCGCGGTCCAAGGTGCGACGCTGGTCACGCGCATATTCGAGCTGCTGCTGGATCGCTCCGAGGCGATGACGCGCGCCGCCCTGCGCCGGCTTCCGGAGGGTACCTATCGCTATGTGGATTTCCTCGACAACGACGGCGTGGACCTGGATCGCCGCGTGCGCATCGAGGTCGCGGCGACGGTGAAGGACGGCACCATCCATTTCGACTTCACTGGCACCGACCCGCAATTGCGCGGGCCACTTAATTGCGTGCCCTCCGGCGCCTACGCCGCGGCCTACTACGCGGTGCGCGCGCTGACCGACGCTCAGATCCCCACCAACGGCGGCTGCTTCCGCCCGGTCACACTGCACCTTCCGGAAGGCTCGCTCGTCAATCCAAAGGTGCCGGCGGCGGTCAACGCGCGAACCGCGACCATCAAGCGCATCTGCGGCGCGATGGTGAGCGCCTTCGCCGAAGCCTTGCCCGACCGGGTGCCTGCCGCTTTCGCCGGCCTGTCGGTGATGCTGGCCTTCGGCGGCCGTCGCGCCGACGGCAAGCCGTTCATCCTGAGCGAACTGGTCTGCGGCGGCACCGGGGCGAGCAGCGTTGCCGACGGCGTCGACTGCCTGCAGACCGACGGCTCCAACAGCATGAACCAGCCGATCGAGGCGCTGTGCCTGGACGCGCCGATCCGCATCCGGCGCTTCGGCCTGCGGCCCGACTCCGGTGGTGCCGGACGCCAGCGCGGCGGCCTGGGCGTGATCCGCGAGTACGAATTCCTCGCCGACGACATCCGCTTCACATTCCGCGGCGAGCGCCATTTCACCGCTGCGCGCGGCTCTGCGGGCGGCGGCGACGGCGCCATGTCGAAGGCGACCATCTACCGCGCGGACGGCCGCGTCGAGAAGATATCCAAATGCGTCACCACCGTGTCGCGCGGCGACCGCGTGGTGCTGGAAACCGCGGGCGGCGCCGGCTACGGTGACCCGAAACGGCGCTCCCGCGACACGCTTGCCGCCGATGTCGCCAACCGAAAAGTCAGCCCCGACTCAGCCAGAAAGGCCTACTCATGAAGAAGCCCGTTTTTGCCCTGCTCGCCTCCCTGTTCTCGGGCGCCGTCCTGGCCCAAGCCTACCCGTCGAAGCCGATCCGGATCATCATCCCGTTCGGCGCCGGCTCCGCGACCGACGCGGTCATGCGAGTGCTAGCGCCGGCGGTTTCCGCCACCCTGGGCCAGCAGGTGGTGATCGATCCCAAGCCTGGGGCCGACGGCGCCATCTCGGCCTCCGAAGTGGCACGCTCGGCCCCCGACGGCTACACGCTGGGCGTGGGCAGCGGCGGCCCGCTCGCGGCGGTGCCGGCGCTGCGCAAGAACCCGCCCTATGACGTCGTGAAGGACTTCACCCCAATCACCGACATCGGCCGCTACACGGTGTTCCTCTTCATCAATGCGAGCCTGCCGGCGACGAATTTCCAGGAGTTCGTCGCCCTTGTGAAGGCCAACCCCGGCAAGGTCGCCTATGGCACCGGCAACCCCAGCGGCATCGTGGCCTGGGCGCAGTTGAATTCCCTGCTGGGCCTGGACATGCTGCACGTGCCATACAAGACCGCGCCGCTGGTGATGCCGGACCTGCTCGCCAACCGCGTCCAGGCGCTGATGGATCCGCCAGCAGTCGCGATCTCGCATGTGAGGGATGGCAAGCTGCGCGCACTGGCGACCACGCTCAACCGCCGCTCACCGCTGCTGCCTGACGTGCCGACGATCCACGAGGCCGGCGTGCCGCAGTACACCATCTCCAACTGGATGGGCCTCGTCGGCCCAGCGAAGCTGCCGCGCGAGATCGTGGACCGCGTCAACCGCGAGTTCGGCGCCGCGTTGCGCAGGCCCGAGGTGATCGAGGGATTGCAGAAGCAGGCCTTCATGCCCAACACCTCGACGCCGGAGCAGTTCGCCGCATTCATCCAGGAGCAGGTGCAGTCCTACGGCAGTCTGCTGCGGGCTGCGGGTGTCAAGCCGGATTAGGCCACCGGGGCGCGCGTGTTCATCGACTACGGCAGCAAGCCGCCCACGGCGGCTTTCAACCCGCCGCAGACGCAGCACCTGCAGAACTACCGGCGGGTCTACGCGAGGAGCGAATCGCGCGTCGAGAAGCCCACGGACGAGAAGGCCGCGCTGGCGAACTACCTGAAGACCTACGAGAAGCTGGGCGCCCGGCACGTGGTGGTGAAGGCGCGCGACAACGAGACCACCTTCGGCCTGAAGGTGCGCAACGAGGATGCGGCGGCTTTCTGCCGGGCGCACGGGCCGCGCTTCATCGGCTTCGCCGGCGTGGACCCGCACAAGGGCATGGCTGCGGTGCGCGAGCTCGAGACGGCGGTGCGGGAACTGGGGCTGCGCGGCCTCAACCTGCAGTGCTTCGAGCTCAGGCTCGCGATCAACGACAAGCGCATGTATCCGCTCTACGCCAAGTGCGTCGAGCTGGACATCCCGGTCAACATCCACTGCGGCATCAATTTCTCCACCGCCTCGCTGATGGACTATGGCCGCCCGGCCTACCTGGACGAGGTGATGCTCCATTTCCCCGAATTGCGGGTTTGCGCTTCGCCCCCGGGGTGGCCCTGGATCGAGGAACTGATCGGCGTCGCCTGGCGCCATGCCAACGTGCATATTGGCATCGTCGCGGTGCGGCCGAAGCTCCTGGCCGTTGAGGACGCAGGCTACCGGCCGCTGCTCGCCTACGGCACCAAGCTCCTGCAGGACCGCATCCTCACCGGCACGTCGTTCCCGATGCAGCCGCTGGAGCAGGCGTACGCGGAGTTTGACGCCCTGCCGCTCCCGGACGCGGTGCGCCGCAAGTGGATGCACGACAACGCGGCGCGCTTCCTCGGCCTGGCGTGATGCAGAAACCGATCCGGCCCGAATGGCGCATCGCGCGCTACAGCCCCGACCCGGCCACCCGGATCCGGCAGCTGGAGGCCGAGCCGCTGCCCGCGTCAACCGCGGCGCTCCTGGACGAGTCTGCGGCCGAGGTCCCGGAGCGCCTCGCCTGGCGCTTCATCGACTCGGGCGAAACCGCGACCTACCGCGAGGTGCAGGCCGGGGTGAACCGGCTTGCCTCGGCCCTGCACGGACTGGGCGTGCGCAAGGGCACGCACGTGGCGGCGATGGTGCCCAACTTGCCCCAGTTCCCGCTCACTTGGCTCGCCATCGGGCGGCTCGGCGCCGTGATGGTGCCGGTCAACATCTCCTACACCGGTCGCGAGCTCGACTACATCGTGAACGACGGCCAGGCCGAGTACCTCGTCATCCACGAGGAGTACCTGGCGACCCTGGACGCGATGGAGAAGCGGCCCGCGACGCTGACCGACGCGCGCGTGGTCGTGGTCGGACGCCCGCGCCCCGGCCAGCGCGACTGGCAGGCGCTGCACGATGCAGGCGACCCAGCGTTCCACGCCCCGCTGCCGGGAGGCATCGACGACCTGCTCAACATACAGTACACCTCGGGCACCACCGGCTTCCCCAAGGGCGTGCTGCAGGCGCAACGCTACTGGCTGACGCAGAGCAAGATCAACGCCTTCCGCGACGGCCTCGCCTACGAGCGCATCCTGATCTCGACGCCCTTCTACTACATGGATCCGCAGTGGCTGCTCCTAATGGCCTTCCACCAGCGCGCCACGGCGTTCATCGCCGCGAAGCAGAGCACCACGCGCTATACCGAGTGGCTGCGGACCTGGAAGATCCAGTTCTCCCTGATGCCGCTGGAGGTCATGTTCAAGAACCCGCCCTCCCCCGACGACGGCGACAACGACATCCGGCGCGTGAACGTCTACGGCCTGCGCAAGGAGATCCACGCCGCCGCCGAGCGGCGCTTCAACGTCAACGCGCGCGAGGCCTTCGGCATGACCGAGCTGGGCTCGGCGACGTTCATGCCGCTGGAGGTCGAGGACATGACCGGCTCGGGCTCCTGCGGCATGGCCGGGCCGTTCCGCCAGTGCAAGGTGGTGGACCCCTCCGGCATCGAGGTGCCGCGCGGCAAGATCGGCGAGCTGGTGGTGCGCGGCAGCGGCATCCTGCTCGGCTATTTCAACAAGCCCGAGGCAACCGCCTCGGCGTTCCACGGCGACTGGTTCCGCACCGGCGACCTGTTCCGCCAGGACGGGCGCGGCTACTTCTACATCGTCGGCCGGGTCAAGGAAATGATCCGGCGCAGCTCGGAGAACATTCCGGCGCGCGAGGTCGAGGCGGTGCTCAAGGACATGCCGCAGATCGTCGAGGCCGCCGTGATCCCGGTGCCGGACGAGCTGCGCAAGGAGGAAGTGAAGGCCTGCGTCATCCTCAAGCCGGGACTGACGAAGGCCGAGGTCCCGCCGGAGGCGATCATCGAGCACGCGCGCAAGTACCTCGCGCCGTTCAAGGTGCCGCGCTACATCGAGTACCGCAGCGAGTTCCCGCGCACGCCCTCGAACAAGATCCGCAAGCCCGAACTGATGATGGAGAAGGCCGACCAGCGGCTGGACAGCTGGGACCGCGTCGACAACGTCTGGCGCTGACGCGCCTGGCCGTCCCGGGATGCGTATCATCCGGCAACACCGCATGCGCCAGCCCCTCAAGCGCCTCCAACCCGCCCTCCCCGCCGCTTGGTACCGTGATGCGGCCCACTACGGGCGCGAGCTTGAAAGGGTCTGGTTCCGCCACTGGATCGCCGCCGGTCGCGAAGAGCAGATCCCGCAGCCCGGCGACTGGCGCGTGGTCCGCATCGGCACCCAGTCCGTCATCCTGGCCCGCGACCGGTCGGGCTTCGTGCGGGCCTTCCACAACACTTGCCGCCACCGCGGCTCCATCCT
>VGER01000080.1 GCA_016869235.1 Alphaproteobacteria bacterium
CGAACGGGCGGCGCCGTCGCTGCGCACCCGCGCCGCCGAGGGCCGCGAGGAGCCGCGCGCCGGCATCATCATCCCGCTGCAGCGGGACGAAGCCTCGCGCGTCAAGCCGCGCGCGCCGTCGCTCAAGACGTCCAAGCGCGCCAAGGCGGAAGCCGAGCCTGCGCTCGACCTCGGCGGCAACGACAGCTTCCAGCTGCCGCCGCTGTCGCTGCTGCAACCAGCGCCGGCCGGCAGCCGCACGGCTCACTTCAACAAGCTGGGGCTCGAGCAGAATGCGCGCCTGCTGGAGACCGTGCTCGGCGAGTTCGGCGTGCACGGGTCGATCTCCGCAGTTAACCCGGGGCCCGTGGTGACACGCTACGACCTCGACCCGCAGCCCGGCACCAAGACCTCGCGGGTCATTGGCCTCGCCGACGATATCGCCCGCTCGATGAGCTCGATCTCGGCGCGCGTCGCCGTCATCCAGGGCCGCAACCTGATCGGCATCGAGCTGCCCAACTCCGAGCGCGAGACCGTCTACTTGCGCGAGCTGCTGTCGACGCCGGAGTACGAGAACACCTCGGGCCGCCTGACGCTGGCGCTCGGCAAGAACATCGCCGGCGAGCCGGTGGTGTCCGACCTTTCGCGCATGCCGCATCTGCTCATCGCCGGCACCACCGGCTCCGGCAAGTCGGTGGCGGTCAACACCATGATCCTGTCGCTGCTCTATCGCCTGACGCCCGAGCAGTGCCGCTTGATCCTGATCGATCCCAAGATGCTGGAGTTGTCGGTCTACGACGGCATCCCGCATCTGCTGGCGCCGGTGGTCACCGAGCCCGGCAAGGCGGTGGTGGCGCTCAAGTGGGTGGTGCGCGAGATGCAGACGCGCTATCGCTCCATGTCGCGCCTCGGCGTGCGCAACGTCGCCGGCTACAACCAGCGCGTTGCCGAAGCGCTGGCGAACGGCGAGCAGCCCAAGCGCACCGTGCAGACCGGCTACGACGCCGGCACCGGCGAGCCGATCTACGAGGAGCAGGAGCTCGACCTCAAGCCGATGCCGTTCATTGTCGTCGTCGTCGACGAGATGGCGGATCTGATGATGGTCGCCGGCAAGGACGTCGAGGCCGCGATTCAACGACTCTCCCAGATGGCACGCGCCGCCGGCATCCACCTCATCATGGCGACGCAGCGGCCCTCCGTGGACGTCATCACCGGCACCATCAAGGCCAACTTCCCGACCCGCATCTCCTTCCAAGTGACGTCGAAGATCGACAGCCGCACAATCCTGAACGAGCAGGGCGCTGAGCAGCTCCTCGGCCAGGGCGACATGCTGTTCATGGAGTCGGGCGGCCGCGTGCAGCGCGTGCACGGCCCGTTCGTCTCCGACACCGAGGTCGAGGCGGTGGTGAAGTTCCTGAAACGCCAGGGCGTGCCGGAGTACCTGGAAGAAGTCACCGCCGAGCCCGAGACCATCGACGGCGGCGACGGCATGCCGGGCGAGGGCGGCGGCGGCGACGAGCTCTACCAAGAAGCCGTCGCGATCGTGGTGCGCGAGCAGCGCGCCTCGACCAGCTTCGTCCAGCGCCACCTGCAGATCGGCTACAACCGCGCCGCGCGACTCATCGAGCGCATGGAAACGGAAGGCATCGTCTCGGCCCCCGACCGCGTCGGCAAGCGCGAGGTCCTCTCCGGCGCTGGGGTGGGGTAGTTCGAATTACTGCGTCATGGCCGGGGTCACGCCTCGGGCTTGCTACCGCACACCATCCGGCCATCCACGTCCCAATCTAAGGCATCGCGGCCACAGTACGGCCGCGTTCGGCGTGCAAGACTGGAGTCATGCGCACACTCCTCGCCCTTCTCCTCGTGGTCCTCGGATTACCGGCCGCCGCCCAGCAGGGGTTGCCGCCGCTCACCGCTGACAACCGCGCCGACATCGCCCGCGCCGAGCAGCACCTCAACGCCATCGTCACGATGAAGGCGCGCTTCACCCAGATCGGCCCGCGCGGCGAGATCGCCGAAGGCACCTTCTACCTGAACCGCCCCGGCCGACTGCGCTTCGAGTACGAGCCGCCGGCTAAGACCCTGGTGGTCGCCGATGGCCTGCGCCTCATCTACTACGACAAGGAGCTCGACCACGAGAACCAGTGGCCAATCGCCGCGACGCCGCTGGCGCCGCTGCTCGCCCAGCGCGTCGATCTAGGCCCCGGCGCGGTCGCGGTGCGCAAGCAAGCGGGCGTGCTGCGCATTGCGCTCGTCGATGCGCGCCGCCGCGAGGACGGCGTGCTGACCCTAGTGTTCAGCGACAACCCGCTCGAGCTGCGCCAATGGACCGTGGTGGACGCGCAGGGGCTCACCACCGTGATCGCGCTCTCCGCTGTCGAGATCAATCCGCAGCTCGAGCCCGACCTGTTCCGGCCGCCCGAGCGGCCGAATCCCGAACGGTGACGGACGAGGACGAAGGCTTCGCCGACGACGCGCGGGGGGAAGAAGGCCTTGCGCGCCTCGTCGCCGTAGAGCGCATGGCCGCGCGCATGGCCGCGGTGCCGTGGTTCGCCCATGTCGGACAGCCGCTGCTCGCCCCGGAGCGCGAGCAGGCGCGCGCCTATCTCGACGCCCTCGGCTTCGCCGACGCCGATCTCGTGCCGGTGCGCGACTGGGAGGAGGCCGCCTTCGCCGCCGAGAACCCGGGCTTCGACTCCGCCTGGTGGGACGCCGAGGAACAGCTGCGTGCCGCGCTCAACAGCGAGGCGCTCGCGCACGTGGACGAGCGCGAGCTGCAGCTCGTGCTGCCCCGCCTTGCGGAGCGCGCCGCGGCGCCGGCTCGCCGCGCTGCGCAGGAGGCCGCTGTCCTGGCCAAGATGAGCGACGCCGAGCTGCTGCAGGCGGCCGTCGGCGCGGCGATGCAGTCCGCCCACCAGCGCGCGCTCGTCGAGATCGCCGCCGGCGATGAAGACCACGCCTTCCGCCACAAGTTCGCGCTGTTCGAGTCGGGACGCTGGCCGATCGCCGTGGTCGGCGCGACCTTTCACTTGTTCTGAGGCGGAAACCGCAGGGTCATCGTCTGGCCAAAGGGCAGGGCCTTCCACTCGCCCTGCAGCCGGCGCATGCGCTCCTGCACGTCGGCGACGAAGTTACGTGTTAGCCATGCGGGGACCGGATCGCCGCTCGCATCCGACCAGTTGCGGATGCCGGCCAGGAACACCTCCGGCGGCTGGTCCGTTTTCAGGAAGCCGTTCAGGCCGCCGACGACCTTCTCGGTCATGCCGATCTCGCCCTCGAGGCGCAGGTCGGGGCCGGTAAGCGCCCCGTACGATTCGGCCCGGGTGAGCTTGCCGTAGAACGAGTCGGTGAGGCGGAATTCCTGCTCGTCGTGGGCCTTGGGCATTGTCTATCCCGCGGTCTCGATGCGTCCGAACGCCCATTTCACCACGACGCCGGCGGGAGGCACGGTGCCGGTCAGCACGATCTGCTCGGCGCGGCGCAGCTCGCCCGCCTGTCCAAGGTAGATGCTCTCCTCGAGGCCGATGGCTGCGCCGCCGGCGCGGAAGCGCCAGCCCTCGCCGTTGGCAAGGCGCAGCAGCGCGCCGTCCGCCAGCAGCGACGCCTGTACGTCGGGGTGCAGGTGGAAGCGCACGACGAATCCCGTGCCATCGCGTGCCGTCCCCTCGAGCGTGTCTTCACCCCTAAACGTGTCGCCTACGGCCGACAGATAGACCCGCCGGCGGTGGCGCACGCCGAACGGCGCGGCATACCCGTCGTGGTCGGCGTCGAGCCAGATGTTGCCTTCGTCTTCCTGGCGACGCACCGTCACCACCGGCCGCGCGCCCAAGCCGTCGGGCAGCACCTCGGTCGAGTTGGCGTCGGCGACGATCGCGGTCGAGTGCGCCGCGGTGGAGCGGCTGGCGAGGTTCCAGCGCTCGCCGGTGCGGTGGCCGCAGTTGACCACCATGCGCTCGCGTCCCACCGACAGCTCGAACGCGAGCGTGCTCGCGTGGCCGAGCTTGGCAAACGGCTCGGGGGGCGGCGCGCCCGTGTCTACCAGTACCAGCGTCGTGCCCGCGGTCAGGCGCTCGTAGCCGGCATATTGCGCCACGTCCGGCGAAGGGCCGACGATGCGCGGCATGGTGCGCTCGGCGCGCGACGCCGGCGTGGCCAGGGCGATCGTCTCGGCGACGATCGCGCGATCCTCCTCGACGCCGCCGTGGAATAGTGCCAGCGCACCGTCGCCGTGGCGCAGGAAGGTGAGCATCGTCGCCATGCGCTCGATGGTGCCGTGCAGCGCCAGCGGCACCGGCGCGCGCGCCGCGGTCAAGCCGGCGCGCAGCCACACCAGGTCGCGCAGCACGAGCATCTGCTGCGACGGATTGCGCGTGATGTGGCAGCCGTCGGGGAGGATCTGCTCGCGCAGCTCGGCCTCGAGGTCGGCAACCGCGCCGCGCGCCCGCCGCCCCAGGCCGCCGAGCGCCGCATCGGCCAGCATGGCTCCGCACAGGGCGGCGATGCGGCCGGCGCCTTCGGGCGCCAGCGACACCGCGCGCAGGAGGTGCCGCGCCTGGCGCTCGAGCGAGATCAGGAAGCCGCGGCGGAAGATCGCGTCGGCGCCGGCGAGCAGGTAGTCGGCGTGGGAGGCCCACGCCATCAGGCGCCGGCCGAGCACGTCGGCGCGCCAGATCGTCGGGTGCCACTCGCCGAACGTCTCGATCCAGGTCGCGATCAGCTCGCGCGCCGCGCCGCGCGCCGCTTCGCCGCCCTCGGCGCGGAAGTCGCGCAGCCAGGCGAAGGCCGAGGCCTCCAGCTGCCACGCGAGCGACGGCGCCTCCGCGGTCCACGGTGGCCGGTTAAACAGCTGCACCTCGGAGCCCGCTAAGCGGTAGCGGCCCTGGAACAGGGCGTTGGCGAGCGCCGCGTCGCCGCGCCATGGGTCGGCGGGCTGCGCCGTGAGTCCGTCGCGCGCCTTGGCGCGCAGGGTGCGGTGGTAGAACGACGCGGCGAAGATGCGCTCGCGCAGCTTGTTCTGCAGCTGGGTCAGGATGCTCGGGCGGGCGCGCGGCGTCTTGGCGGGCACTGGGCCATGCGCAGGCATGCCGACTGGTATGGGCGAAGCCCCGGTGTCGCGGGGATGCCCCAGCGCGTTCAAGCGTCGCCGCGCAGCTTCCGGATGTTGGCGGCGTACTGGCCGGGCCCGCCGCTGAAGGTCGCGGTGCCGGCGACGAGCACGTCGGCGCCCGCTTCGATCGCCAGCGACGCGGTCTCGAAGTTGATGCCGCCGTCCACTTCGAGGTCGATTGGCTTGCCGATCTCGTCGATCTTCTTGCGCAGGATGCGCAGCTTCTCAAGCTGGCTCTTGATGAACGCCTGGCCGCCGAAACCGGGGTTCACGCTCATCACCAGGATGAGGTCGACGTCGCCCAGAACGTGGTCCACCGCCTGCGGCGGCGTCGCCGGGTTCAGCACCACGCCGGCCTTCTTGCCGTGGCGCTTGATCTCCTGGACGGTGCGGTGCAGGTGCGGCCCGGCCTCGGGGTGCGCCGAGATGATGTCGGCGCCGGCCTTGGCGAAGTCCTCGATGTAGGGGTCGACGGGCGAGATCATCAGGTGCACGTCGAACGTCTTCTTGGTGTGCGGACGCAGCGCCTTGACCACGCCCGGCCCGATCGTGATGTTGGGCACGAAGTGGCCGTCCATGACGTCGACATGGATGTAGTCGGCACCCGCCGCGTCGACCCGCTTCACTTCCTCGCCGAGCTGGGCGAAGTCCGACGACAGGATGGAGGGCGCAATGCGCACTCGCTGCTTCATGGCCGGTGTCTGTATCAGCTTAGGGTAGGGGCTTCAAGGTGCGCAGCCGCGCGTCGCGCCGCATGCGTGCAGCAAAGAAGCCATCCATGCCGCCCTGCTCGGCCAAGTGGCAGGGCAGGGTGCGCAGGTCGCCCGCACGGGTGAGCAGCTCGGTGAGGCCGCCGACCTCGACCGCCTGAGTCGGAATGCGCTCGAAGTCAGGATGGCGCCCAAGGAACGCCTCCACCCGGCCGGCGCCCTCGCGCCGGTCGAGCGAGCAGACGCAATAGACCAGCACGCCTCCGGGCGCGACGAGGGTTGCGGCCTGCGCGAGCAGCGCGTCCTGCAGGGCGTCGAGAGCGGCGGCCGAGTCTGGGCCCTTGTGCAAAGCGATGTCCGGGTTGCGGCGCATCGTCCCGGTGGCGGTGCACGGGGCATCGAGCAGTACCGCGTCGAACGCATGCCCCGGCGCCCACGCAGCGGCGTCGGCCGCCAGCAGTGTCGCCGAGAGGCGCAGGCGGCGCAGGTTCTCCGCCACGCGCTCAAGCCGCCGCGGGTCGCGGTCGACGGCGGTGACCCTTGCTCCAGCCGCCGCCAGCTGCGCAGTCTTGCCCCCGGGCGCGGCGCACAGGTCGGCGATCTCCGCGCCTTCCACCTCGGGCAACGCATTCATCAGCACATGGGCCGGCAAGGCGGCGGCGGCGTCCTGCACCCACCACGCTCCATCGTGGTACCCGGGCAGGTCGGCAACGGGGCCCGCATCGCGCAGGCGCAAGCTGCCGGTGGGCAGCATCGTCGCGCCCAGTCGCTCCGCCCAAGCCATGGCGTCGCGCGCCACGCTCAGGTCGAGCGGCGGCTCGTCCAGATGTGCCATTGCGATGGCGCGTGCCGCCGGCGCGCCGAAGTCGTCTGCCCACTGCTGCCACAGCCACTGCGGCGTGTTCAGCTGCGGCGCATCCTGCTGCGCGAAGATGGCGGGGCCCTCGCGCGACAGCCGGCGCAGCACCGCGTTGACGAGGCCCTTGAGGGCGCTCGACCGTGTCGCCTGCACGGCGCCGTTGACCGCCGCAAAGGCGGGCGTGCCCAGGAACAGCAGTTGCGCCGCGCCGAGGCGCAGGATGGCGCGCTCGCGCGGCGGCAGGTCGTCCGGACGCTCGACGCAGTGCGCGATGGCGTCGTCGATCTGGCCCAGCCGGCGCAGCGCCGTCAGCACCAAGAGGCGGGCGAAGGCGCGGTCGCGCGGCTCGAGCTCAGCCTTCTCGTCAAGGACGGCGAACGCGGCATCGAGCGTTTCGCCGCCCAGCACGGTGAGGAAGGCGCGCAAGGCGCCGCCACGGGCATCCATGGGCGGCCGTTTAGCAGATGCCGGCAATATTCGTTGATTGTTCTCTTAATATTCCCGTGAGGTTTAGGCCGTGAGGCCAACCCTGCGGGCCAGCTTGGCAACCGCCGGACTCGCCGTGGTCGCCGGCCCGGCGACGCCCGCCGACGATGCTCTGCCCGGGCCGGTGCAGGCCACGGCCGTCACCGTCGTCGATGGCGATACCTTCGACGCGCGCGCCCGCGTTTGGCTCGGGCAGGAAGTTTCCATCCGCGTGCGCCTGCTTGGCATCGACGCGCCCGAGTTGCGCGGCGCGTGTGCCGCCGAGCGCGCGGCCGCGCTGGCGGCGCGCGAAACCCTGAAGCGCGCCGTCCTTGGCGCCGCGGTGCAGTTGTGGGACGTGCGCTGGGACAAGTACGGCGGCTAGGCCGTGGCCGCGG
>VGER01000081.1 GCA_016869235.1 Alphaproteobacteria bacterium
TCGGACCGAAGCTCTACCGCGAGCGGCGGACATTCGCCCGCGATAGGGGGCGTGCGGCGTCGCTTGGGCCATCCATCTCCTCGAGCGCGGCGGACAGCGCGGGGTCTTCGATACACTCCAGGCGCATCGGCGCCTTGATTCGCGGCTTCTCGGCGGCCAGCGCCGCTCTGCACTGCTCGCGGCTGAGCGCGTACTCCACCGCCCGCGACTCGCAATAGCCACCGCCGGGCAACGGCGTCGCCGAGCAGATGATCAGCGACAGAACCCAACCGTTCAACATCGGGAGCGCTCCTTGGCTCATGCGACGGGCACGCCGTGCACGTCGTCGATGAGGGCAAGGTAACGGGCGACTGTCTCGTGGACATTGCGCGGGGCGAGGGGAATTGTCTCGTCTGTCTCGACCGGAGCCGGGCCGAACCGCGTCGGCCGGATAGTGTGTGGAGGATTCCGTCGCGTTCCTGGGCGCGGAGCGGGCTGCCCAGGTGCGGTCCGAACTCCATGCCACGTCTTCTTTGTCCGCGCGCGGGACGGCCATGCGGCGCACGCCTTGACGGCGCATCCTGGCCGCCGCAAGTTTTTGCGTCGAACGGATCAGATTCGGCCCAAACCTTCCGTCGAAATTGCGCTACTGTTCGAAGCTAGCCCCGATCCCGAGGAGGTCATGAGCATCGTCACCTGGCCGAACGGCGCGCGGCTGGCGCTGTCGATTGTCGTCAACGTGGAGGAGGGCTCCGAGGCTTCGATCGCCGACGGTGACCGCGGTCCGGAACCGGTGGACGAGCTGGGCGTCACGCTCAAGAAGGCGCTGCGCAACTATGGCAACGAAAGCAACTACCAGTATGGGCTCAAGGCCGGCGCGCCGCGCGTGATGAAGCTGCTCGGCGAGCGCGGCATCCGGGCGACGTTCACCGCCGCGGCGCTGAGTCTGGAACGCGCGCCGGAGCTCGCCCGGCGGATCGTCGCCGACGGCCATGAGGTCTGCGCACACGGCTGGCGCTGGGTGCACCAGTTCCACATGGACGAGACGGCCGAGCGCGCCTTCATCCGCAAGGCGGTGGCATCGATCGCGCGCACCACCGGCGAACGGCCGCACGGCTGGCTGTCGCGCTACCTGCTGACCGGCAACACCCGCCGACTGCTGGTCGAGGAGGGGTTCACCTATCACATGGACGACTATTCGGACGACACGCCGTTCTGGGACAGTGTCGACGGCAAGCCGATCCTGATCCTGCCCTACGCGATCGACAGCAACGACATGAAGATGTGGACCGCGCCAAGCTTCACGCCGGACGCCTGGCTGCGATACGCGACCGACAGCTTCGACTGGCTGCGGCGCGAAGGGGCGGAAGCGGCGCGCATGATGTCGTTGGGCGTGCATCTGCGGATCATCGGACGGCCGGGCCGCATCGGCTATTTCGAGAGGTTCCTCGATCACGTGCTGCGCCACGAGGATGTCTGGATCACCACGCGGCTGCAGATCGCCCGGCACTGGGCCGAGTGGCGGCCGTACCGTTCCGAGCCGGATGGACAGAAGCGATGAGCGACGCGATCCGGCTGTTCGCCGAGCACGTCAGCCGCACCCGTTTCGACGCACTGCCCGAGGCCGCCGTGCGCGCCGCGCGCATCTTCATCCTCGACACCATCGGCGTCGGCCTAGCCGGCACCAACGGCCCGCGCGTGGCCGAGCTGGTCGAGGCGTCGGCGGCGATGATGGGCGTCGGGCCGGCGCGTTGCTGGGGGCATCGCCGGACCTTGTCGGCGCCCGGCGCGGCCATGGTCAACGGCTACCAGATCCACAATTCGGAATTCGACTGCGTGCATGAAGCCGCCGTGATCCACCCGGTCACGGTCTGCCTCGCGGCCGTCATGGCCCATGCGGACCGCGTCGGCGGCGTCAGCGGACGCGACCTCGTCACCGCGATCGTGCTGGGCGTGGATGTCGCCTGTCATCTCGGCGTCGCCACCACCACCGGCCTGCGCTTCTTCCGCCCGGCGACCGCCGGCATCTTTGCCGCCGCCGCCGCTCTCGGCAGCGTGATGGGTTTCGACGGCGACCGGCAGACCGCCCTGTTCGGCCACGTTTATGGCCAACTGTGCGGCACCATGCAGCCGCACACCGAGGGCTCGATGCTGCTCGGCCTGCAGATAGGTTTCAACGCCCGCAACGCGGTGATCGCCGCCGATCTGGCGCACCGCGGCATTCCCAGCATCGAGAATATCCTGCAGGGGCCGTTCGGCTATTTCGGCATGATCGAGGCCGAGGGCAACCTCGACCGCGTCCGCGACGACATCGGCAAGGTCTGGCGCATCGCCGAGGTGGCGCACAAGCCGTTCCCCAGCGGACGCGCGACGCATGGCATGCTCGACGGCTTCATGGAACTGCGGGCCGAGCACGGGTTCAGCGCCGCCGACGTGGACAGCGCCGAGGCGCGCATTCCGCCGCTCACCCACCATCTGGTTGGTCGCCCGGTGACCGACGACATGGCGGTGAACTATGCCCGGCTGTGCGGCGCCTATGTCTGCGCCTGCGCCCTGCGGCGCGGCGCGTTGTCCATCGACGATTTCAGCGCGGCCCACCGCCGCGACCCGGAGACGCTGTCGCTCGGTCGGCGGATCTCGATCGTGGTCGACGACAATCCCGATCCCAACGCCCTGACGCCGGTCACGGTGAGCGTGCGCCTGAAGGACGGCCGGCGCCTGGTCCGCACCATCCATGCCGTGTACGGCAACCCGGCGAAGCCGATGAGCCGGGAGGCGCACCTGGACAAGTTCCGGCGGAATTTCCAGTCGACGCTTGACCCGCTGCCGGCAAGCAACGCCGACCGCCTGATCGAGATGCTGGACCGCATCGAACACCTCGACGATGCGCGGCGCATCGGCGACCTCCTGGTGCCGGCGTCCAGAGCGAGCCCGGGCGCGTGACGAACGGATATTTCGACGAGGCGGATCCGGCGCGGCTCCTGGTGGAGTATCCGATCGGCGAGGCATTCCTGGCGGGTCCGGCGCGGCTCGACGCGGCGCGGTTGCGCGCGCTCCAGGAGCGGCGCTTCTCCGCCGTGATGCGGCGCGGCTGGCAGATTCCTTTCTATCGCCGGCTTTGGCGCAATGCCGGCATCGCGCCCGACGACATCAGAACCCTCGACGATCTGGCCAGGCTGCCGACGTTCTCCAAGGCCGACCTGATGGCGAGCGTCGAAGCGCATCCACCGCTGGGCGACTTCCACGGCATGGATGGCGGCGCGGACCGGCGCAGCGTGGTGATGCACACGACCAGCGGCACCACCGGCGCGCCGCAGCCGCTGTTCTTCGGCGCCTGGGACCGCGAGGCGCAGAACGCGCTGCTCGCCCGCGCCTACCGATTGCAGGGCATGAGCGAGCAGGACATCGTCCATTCGGTCTACGGCTTCGGCATGGTCAATGGCGGACACTATGTCCGCGAGGCAATCCTGCATTTTGTCGGCGCCCTGCTGCTGCCGGCGGGCACCGGGTTGGAAACACGATCCGAGCAGCAGGTCGCGCTGATGCGCCGCTTCGGCGTCACCGCGATCGTCGGCTTCGCCGACTACATCCTCAAGCTCGCCGCCGTGGCGCGCGAGCAGGGCCTGGAACCCGGGCGCGACATCCCCGTGCGCATGATCTCCGGGCACCTGTCCACCGACGGCCACGAGGCGATGGCCCGCGCCTGGCCCGGAGCCGAGGTGTTCGACTGGTACGGGGTCGGCGACACCGGAATCATCGCCGCCGAGGGGCCCGACCATGACGGCATGTACATCTGGGAGGATGCGCATCTGGTCGAGATCCTGGATCCCGACCGTCTGGTGCCGCTCGGCGAGGGCGAACGCGGCAACATCTGCGTGACCGTGCTGTTCAAGAACACGATCTATCCGGTGATCCGCTTCAACACCAACGACGTCTCGTCGATCGTCCCCGGCCGCGGCGGTATCGGCATCAATTTTCGCCGGCTGGCGGGATTCCAGGGGCGCAGCGACAACATGGTCAAGTTGCGCGGCGTCAATGTCTACCCGACCGGGATCGGCGCCATCCTCGGCGACATCGACGAGCTCAACGGCGAGTATGTCTGCCGGTGGATTCGCCGCCACGGGCAGGAGGCATTGATCGTCATGGCCGAAACGCGGACTTCCGGCCTGGAGGACTCGGCGCCACTCCTGCGGCGAACGAGCGAGGTGCTGCGCCAGCGGCTCGGGGTCGGGGTGGAGGTCGAGCTGACGCCGCCGGGCGGAACGGCGCGGCTGAGCCAGCTCGAGTCACGGCAGAAGCCGATCCGCTTGATCGACGAGCGATGAGCGCGCCAGCCGATCTGGGAGTGCGCGAGATGGCGGCGGCACTCGCCAGCGGCGAGGTGTCGGCGCTCGCGCTCGCCGAGTCCTGTCTGACGCGAATGGGCAGCGCGCGCGGCCGGACACTCAACGCCTTCATCCATGTCGCGGATGAATTCGCTCGCGAGCAAGCGCGCGCCAGCGACCGGCGCCGCATATCGGGCACGCCCCGGTCCGGCCTCGATGGCGTGCCGATCGCGATCAAGGACAACATCGACGTGCTCGGATTGCCGAGCACCAACGGCCTTGGCACGAGCTGGATTCCGGTGGCGGATGCGCCGGTGGTCGGTCGGCTGCGCGACGCCGGCATGACGATCCTCGGCAAGCTGAACATGCACGAAGGCGCGCTCGGCGCGACGACCGACAATCCGCACCATGGCCGCTGCATGCATCCAAGCCTGCCCGGATTCACCGCGGGCGGCAGCAGCGGTGGCTCGGCGGCCGCGGTCGCCGCCCGTCTTTGCCCGGTCGCGCTCGGCACCGATACCATGGGCTCGGTGCGCCTGCCGGCGGCCTATTGCGGCGTGGTCGGTTTCAAGCCGTCGAGGGGATACTGGCCGGAGACGGGCGTGATGCCGCTGGCTTTCGGCCTGGACACCATCGGGCCGCTGGCGCGCTCGGTCGCCGACATCGCTCTGTTGCTGGACGAACCATCGAACCGGTTGGCGCCGGCAGGGCTGCGCTTCGCCCGGCTGGCCAATGCCGCGCAGGTGGAGACCGAGCCGGAATGCCAGACCGCGTTCGACGCCGCGCTCTGCGATCTGGCCGCCGCCGGCGTCCGGGTCGAGAGTGTGCACGTGGGCGGATACAACCCCGACCTTGCCCGCCGCGCCGGCTTCATCGTGTCGGAGGCCGACGCCGCCGTCGTCCATGGCGAACTGCTGGCCACCCGTCCGCAGGCGTTTTCGCCGGCGTTTCGCGCCATGCTCGACTATGGCCGAAAGGTTCCGCCCGAGCGGTACCGGATGGAGCGCGGCGTGATCGAACAGGCAGGCGCCGCGTTGAATGATGTCCTGCGGCGTGTCGACATCGTGCTCACCCTCACCACGCCGCAGTGCGCGTTTCCGCACGGCATCCCGGTACCGGCGAGCCAGGCGGATTTCACCGCCATTGCCAACTTCGCCGGCTGCCCCGCCATCAGCCTGCCGTTGCCGTCGCCGCCCGGAGGCCGGCCGGTTGGCCTGCAGCTCATGGCGGCCCCGGGCCGGGACTCGCTGCTGCTGTCGGTCGCGGCGGAAATCGAGGCGATGGTCGCGCCGTAAAGCCGGTCACGCCGAGCACGGCAGCTCGCCGATCAACCGGTCGACCTCGCCGCTTTTCTCCATGGGCGGCAGGAGGCCGACACCGTCAAGCCGATGGACCGCGACGCAGGCACGCCGGCCTTCGGCGTGCGCGGCCGGGATGATCCGGTCATCGCGGCCCCAGACTACCTGGCGCGGGATGGCGGCAGCGGCTTCATCAGCTTCGAAACGCACTGAAGAAGCAGGCACGAGAACTCGAAACCGTAAAGCGGCCCTGATGCCCAGCCATGCTCCCGCTGGCTTCAAGCCAGAACTTCTACTAACTTTACCGCCGGACCACCTCATGGGGGCCGATCACCCGGCCGATCGCCATTGTACCTGCCGACACGGGCCGCTGGAAGGCTATCTACGGAAAGCCCTTGCGCTTCGGCAATTGCCTGCTGGGTGGCAAGTGGCGGCGGCTCTGCCGCAGGTAGCCGGAGGGCGAATTCAGTGCTCAATCATCTATTCAGTTGGTGGGAAAGCCCGAAGCGTCGAGAGTTTCGGCAAGAGTTCACACAGCTCACCCTGCGCGCCTACGCAGCCTCACCGCCGGAGCGCGCAGCCACAGGTCATGCAATCAATTTGGTGCATAGCGCCTTCCGCTTTCGCTTTGGAAGCGCGGCTGCTTTTTCGCAACTACCACACGCAGAGAAGGCCTCATACGAAAAGCAGTTGAAAAAGTTGGCACTGCTTACAATGGAGAGGAAGCCACACGATGCGCTTGGCGTAATATTGTTCAAGGGGTGGGTCGTCGCATTAGCAACCGAGGACGCCAAGCTTGCACGTCAATTTGAGAAGGATCTAGAGGAGCTAAGTCGAGCAGGCGCCCACTTTGCGGGCACGCCTACTAGACAACCAGAGCGGGCGCTCCCAGCCGGATACCACAGCATGAGTACTGAGCAAAAGGCCCTCAGTGCTCGCTTCATCGCCGAGCATCAAGAGCGACAGAGAGCCCAGCATTTGGCAGCTATGGATCAGGCGATGCATTTCGTAAACACGGGTGATTACGGCACTTCAGTCCGCTTACTTCAGCCTCTTGCTAACTGCGGGTTGGCCCGCGCTCAGTTTGCCCTCGGTATACTCTTAAGAGAAGGCTCCGATAAAAAGCGGCACGAGCAGAGTCTCGCCTTTGCTCGGTCAGCCGCCGCGGCTGGCATTCACGTCCAGCCCCGTGTCTATACACCACCGGACCTTGTTCATGCATATATGTGGCTGACCCTCGCGATGTCTGATGCACTCAGCTTAGACATTCCACAGCAAGCCCACTTGCTACGGGAGCTTTCGGCGCTCGAAGGCGCGATGTCGACAGCGGAGCTAGAGAACGCTCATAGACTCTTGAATGATTGGCGACCGATCCAATAGGAGGCCGCGACCAATTAACTTAGATTGCTAAAGGCGGAGAGGCGCAACCTTTGATAATCCGAGCCCTGTCACGACCCTTCTTAGTGGGACTTGCTCTAGTCTCACCGTTGGCCGCACAGGCCGCGGACCCCGCCCCGCCTGTCGGCACCAAGGGGCGTCTCTTGTTCGTTCATGACGGGGACACGTTCGATGCGACCTACCCCGACGGACGGCGAATCAAGACCAGACTGTCCAATGCTGACACGCCCGAAACCGGCAATCCCGGTACGGTGAACGCGGCGAAGTGCCCAGAGGAATTGGAAGCCGGAAAGCGCGCCACGAGCTACGTGGCTCAGCTCATCAGGTCGCACGAGGTGGTTGCGATTTCGCTTGGCCGATACGACAAGTTTAACCGGGTACTGGCGACGGTCTTGGTAACGCCTGCCGTCGATGGCCATACCGATCTCGGGGCGCTGCTTGTGTATCAAGGACTCGGCCGTTTTTATCGTGGCGAGCGGCGCATGACGTGGTGCCCCGAACATTGACTGGTAT
>VGER01000082.1 GCA_016869235.1 Alphaproteobacteria bacterium
GGGCGAGTCGAGTATTGCCGAGCTGTGCCGGCGGGAGGGGATAGCGGAGGGGCTTTATTACAGCTGGTCGAAGGAGTTTTTGGAAGCTGGCAAGCGCCGGCTGGCAGGCGACACGGCGCGCGCGGCGCAGGCGGCCAGCGAGCGCATCAACGCGAGCGTGCCACAGGTCGAGGGCGGGATGCGATCGTTCAGGTTCACACGGGAAATCGCAGCCGATCCACAGGGCCGACAACGAAGAACCAGAACGAGATCCGCGACGCCGATCGGGCGCTGCCGGGTTTGTTCCACGCGCCGGTGATGGCCGAGTTCGACCTTTAGGCGCCGATGCCGACGAGGAGCAGGGCGACACCCAGCACCAGGGTGACCGCGAGCAGGCGGCCAGCGGCGAGCGGGGTGCGCGGAGCGGCAAGGGTGCTGTGGGCGATGGCGATCTGCATGGTCGTTTCTCCCTGGGTCGTTTGGCTGGGTGTGGTGCCCCGGCAGCTCACGCTTGGGTCACGCGCCGTCGGGGCTTTGTCACCATCCGGCTCCTAGCGGAGCGCGACGGCGATGGCGATGCGCTGCCCGGCTTCGGTGACATACGCGATATCCACCTTGTCGCCGGGGTTCACTTCCTTGAGCTCGCCGGGCGTGCGGACCTTGAAGGTGCCGGCGCCGACAGTGAGGGTGCGCGTGTCGTAGTCGATGGCCGAGACCCCGCCTTCGACGTACTGCGCGGGAAGGGCGTTGGCTGCCGCGGCGGCTCCGACTGCGGTCGCCAGCAGCAATGCGCCGGCCGCACGCTTGCGTGCGTTCATGGGATGCTCCTTCGGGGAACTGCTTTAGGCTGGGGTGTCGCATCGCCTCGGCGGCAACACATGCCACCGAGGCTGCTGCGTCTTGCGGCGTCCTAGTCGAGGGTGACGGCGATGGCGATGCGCTGGCCGTTTTCGGTCACGAAGGCGACGTCGACCTTGTCGCCGGGGTTGACCTCATCGAGTTCGCCGTGGTTGCGGACCTGATAGGTGCCGTTGGCCACCGTGAGGGTGCCCGCCCGATGATCGACGGCCTGGACGATGCCGGCGACGTACTGGGCCGGGACAACCGTGAGGGCGCTGGCGGTGCCGGCCAGGCCAATGGCCGAGGTCAGGACGAGGGCGGTATTCAGCACATCGGTGCGCACTCGAAACCTCCGAGATTAGTTGCTGTTAGTATCTCGAATTCGATTCGCGTGGACCCCCGCCGGAAGAGAGAGCGGCGCTCGGGGATGCCCGCGCCACACAGGCATCCCCTGACAGCGCCCAGCTTGACCTACGCCGCGCTGCGTCAGGCTTGGGAGGCCGACCAGATGGCCAGGCCAACGCGACGTGACACGTAGCTACGCATTGCGCATCCGAGGTAGTGCTTTGTTGCTGCTGCGACGGCTGCGAGTGCCGGCGCGTCTTGAATCCGAGAATAGCCTCTGGTTGCACAGGTCCGCTTGCGCGAAGGTGTGGCGCCGCGGTCGCAATCGGATCGTCTCAACTGGAAGTCGAGTGCAGATTTGCAGCGGCGAAGTTGGTACTCCGCCTGAACGAGCGTCGCAGCTTCTTGAATCGCGGCGTCGGCAGCGAGTGCCGCAAAGGAAGTACTGCTAGGCAGCGGGCTCCTTGGCAGGGCGTGCGCCGACGCTGGTGCGGCGCGACAGCTCGCGCAGGTAGGACTCCAGCACCTCGTGGTCGGCGGAGATGTTGCGCCGCTGGCCCTGGCGGCGCACGCGCAGCAGACCGACGTCCTGCAGCACCTTGAGATGGTGCGACACGGTGGCCTGGCTGACGGGGCAGCCGGCAGCGATATCGCCGCAGGACATCTCGACCTCGGCCGCCACCATCTCGAGGATCTCGAAACGCTGGGGGTCGGCGAGCGCCTTGGCTATGGCGTGGAAGTCGATCATCGCCCCTCACGGTACCACGCGCCGACGAGGCTGCCTATCAGGAGAGCCAGAGCCAGCAAGGCCGGGATCAACGGCGTCTCGCGCACTCCGGTGACGAAGTAGGACTCGTTGTCGCGCAGCCCGATCCAGGTGCGACCGGTGGCCTCGCGGTCGTCTGCCACCCGGCGCACGTCCGGCACGGCCCGCTCGGCCAGCCAGACCACGGCGCCGCCGGTCGCCTCGGCGACGGGGCCCAAGACCGCGTCCGTGGTGCGCAGGTCCTCGTTCTCCTTCGGGTTCAAGGTTCCCACCGCGGCAATCGCCGTCAGGGCCCCGTCGGTCACCCGATACAGCCCGGACAGCTCGACCTGCGCGGCGCCTTGCGAACGGCCGCCGGTTCCCGGTTCCAGCGCCACCGTCTGCTCCGTGCCGTCTGGGCCGGTGACCGTCACGGACGGCACCGGCGCCGGCGCCAACGTGCGCCGCGAGATCTCGAGGCGATTGCCGAGGCCGACGGCGCGCAACGCCTCCTCTTCGAGATCGGGCTCCTTCATCAGCCAGTGGGCGAGCCGGCGCAGGAGCTCCGCCTGCGGGCCGCCGCCTTCGATGCCGCGCGTCCACAGCCACGCCTGGTCCGACAGCAGCTGCGCGACGCGGCCCTCGCCGACGCGGTCCAGCACCAGGAGAGGCTGCCCGTTCTCGCCTTCCATGACCGTGGTGCCGCCGGTGGTCTGCGCGCCGATGAGGCGGAACCAGCGCCCCCACGTGGGCGACGTGACGCCCGGCGGCAGCAGGTCCGATGTCACCGGATGACGCCTGCCTACGTCGGAAATCTGCGGCCGGAAGCCAACGGTAAGGATTCGCCCGGTGGGTATGGTGGGCAGCACTTCGGCGATCGGCGTGGTGAACAGCGAAAGCGACGGCGATGCGTCCTCCGGCCCCGCCGCCACCAGCACCGCGCCGCCGTAGCCGACGTAGTCGGCGATGTTCTGCAGATAGATGCGCGGAATGACGCCGCGTTGCGCGTAACGGTCGAAGATGATCAGGTCGAAGTCGTCGAGCTTGTCCTCGAACAGCTGTCGCACCGGGAAGGCAATCAGCGAAAGCTCGCGGATCGGCGTCGCGTCCTGCTTTTCGGGCGGGCGCAGGATGGTGAAGTGCACCAGATCCACCGACGGATCGGCCTTCAGGAGGTTGCGCCAGGTGCGCTCGCCATTGTGCGGCTCGCCGGAGACGAGCAGCACGCGCAACCGGTCGCGCACGCCGTTGACGACGACCGCGGCGCGGTTGTTCAGCAGGGTAAGCTCGGCGCGGCCCGGCTCGGCCACCAGCTCCAGCACCGTCGGACCGCCGTGCTCGATGGTGACAGGAATGTCTGCGTCGATGCCGACCGGCAGGCGAATGCGGCGCTCACCGACGCCGTCGGTGACCACGCTCAGCACGGTCATCGTTCCCGGCGCCGCCGTCGCATCTTCGATGCGGACGGTGACGGCAAGGTCGGTGCCGACCACGCCGTATGCCGGCGCACGCACCACGACGACGCGGCGGTCGCCTTCGTTGCGATGGCCGGTGAGCAACGTGTGCACCGGCCCATCGCCGGTGCCGCGCCACGCGCCGTTGCGGATGGCGTCGGCGGTCGGCGCGTCGTGGACCTGCCCGTCGGTGATCAGGATGGCGCCGGCGACGCGCTCGGGCGGCACGTCGGACAGGGCGCGCTCGATCGCGGCGAACAGCTTGGTGCCCTCGGCGTTCGCCTCGTTGCCGGCGTGGACGACGCGGACCTCGAGATTGCCGAGCGCTTCCAGGCGCCGGGTCAGGTCGGCGAGCGCAGCCTCCGTGCGCGCCTTGCGGTCGCCGATGTTCTGCGACAGCGAGTTGTCGGCGACGATGACGGCGACGTCGGTCAGCGTTTCGCGCTGTTCCTCGATCAGGGAGGGGTTGGCGAGAGCGGCCAGGCCGACGGCGAACGCCAGGCCGCGCAGGATCAGGCCGCGCGCGCGGCGGACCGCGCCGAACACCAGGATGGCAAGGGCGATCGCGCCGATGGCGACGATCACCCACCACGGCATCAGCGGCGAATACGCGACGGTGAGGATGCCGGCGTCCATGGCGCGCTACTGCCCCAGCCGTTCCATGATCGCCGGCAGGTGCACCTGGTCGGCCTTGTAGTTGCCGGTCAGCACGTACATGACGAGGTTGATGCCGAAGCGGAAGGCGATCTCGCGCTGGCGCTCGTCGCCGGTGTCCACCGTCGCCAGGGGCCAGCCGTCAGCGTCGAGCGCCCACGCCGCCGCCCAATCGTTGGGGCCGATGATAATCGACGAGACGCCGTCGTTGACGCCCCCCGAGTGCTGCACGACCCACACGCGGCCGGTGGAATAGCGGCCCGGGAAATCCTGCAGCAGGTAGAAGGCCTGAGTCAGTACGTGACCCTCCGGCACCGGAATGAGCGGCGGTATGTCGAGCTGCGACAGCAGCGTGCGCAAGGCCAGCGTGCCGCGGCCGGTGCCGCCGAAGCCGCCTTCCGGCGCGTCGCGCGTGTCAAACAGGATGGTGCCGCCGGTCTTCATGTAGTTGTCGACCTTGGCGAGCGCGGCGTCGGAAAGGCGCTGCTCGCTGCCGGTGACCGGCCAGTACAGCAGCGGGAAGAAGGCGATCTCGTCGCGCTCGATGTTGACGCCGACCGGGTTGCCGCCTTCGACCGACGTGCGCGCCGCCAGCACGCGGGTGAGGCCAAGCAGCCCCGCGTCGCTGAGGCGATCGATCTCGCCGTTGCCGGTTACGACGTATGCGAGGCGCGTGACGAGCGCGGCGTTAAGTGCGAACTGGTCCGCGGTTGGTGCCGGCAGCGGTGGGACCGGCACCGGCGCACCCGGCCGTGCCGGGACTTGCTGTTGCGCCTGGGCGACGACGTCGCGCGGCGATCCCGAGACGACCACCGCCAGCGCCAGCGCGCTGGCGGTGGCGAACACCGCGCCACGGCGGAAGAACCCGCGCAGCGTGAAGCTGGCAAGCAGCTCGACCAGCCCGAGCAGGAGCGCGGCGGCGAGCAGCCACGGCATCAGATTGCGCTCGCGGCTCTCGTTGAAGGCGTCCAGGCTCACCGTCGAAGGCAAGCCGCTGATGGGCACGAGCCGCGGCAGCGCCGCGCCGAGGTTGAACGCCTGGCGTGCCTCATCGACGCCGTAATAGCCGGGCGGATGCCGGGGGCCGGGCCGCGTCGTCTCCAGCGCGTCGGCGCCGATCGGCTGCGCCGCCGGGGAGGGCTCGGTGAGGCGGCCGAAACCGTCCAGCAGCGCGAGCGGCGGCAGCGTCACAATGCTCGTCTGGCCTGCGACGCCCTGCGAGAGGCGCACCAACGTGCGCAGCATGTCCACGAACAGGCCCGACAGCGGCAGGTTGGACCAGTCGGCGTTGGCCGTGGTGTGGAACAGGACCACCCAGCCGTCGCCGCGCCGCGCTCCGGTTACCAGTGGCGTACCGTCCTCGAGCCGTGCCCAGGTCTTTTCGCCGATGTCGATGGTCGGCTCCGCCAGCACCTGGCGGCCGACCCGCACCTCAGGCGGCACGCGCAGCGTTGCAAACGGACTCGTCTCGGGGAACGGAGCCAGCTTGGCGGGCTCCGACCACGTCATGGCGCCGCCGAGGTTGCGCTCGCCGCGGCGCAGCCGGGTAGGCATCAGGTCGTCGGTCTCCTGGGCGGTGCGCGGGCCGGCGAAGCGGATGAGCACGCCGCCGTCGGCGACCCAGCGCTCCAGGCGCGTGCGATCCGTGCCGACGAGACGGCCGACGTCGGCCAGCACCATCACCGACATCTCGCGCTCCAGGAGCAAGGCGACGGTTCCCTGGCGCACGTCGGCGTAGGGCGACAGTGCGCGCTCGACATAGAACAGTCCCGACAGCAGCGGCTGCCCGGCTTCCAGCGCTTCGCCCGAGACGAGTCCGACCGGGCGGCGGCGCCAGCGCTCGTCGAGCAGGGCGACGGCGGCAGCCGAACGCTCGCTCTCGACCTCCACGCGCATCACCCGGTTGCGCAGCTCAGCCGGCAGGTCGAGGGTGAAGGTCGTCTCAGGGGCGCCCGCGTCGAAGCGCACTTCCTGGCGAGACAAGAGCTGTCCGCGCTCGGCGCTGGCCCGCACCCACACCGAGCCGCCCGCCGCACCGGGCGCACGCCGCACGGTGAAGGCGAGGTCGGCGCCGGCGATGGCCGGAGGCGACAGCACCATCGCCAGGTCGGTGGTGCCGTCGGCCAAGACGTGCAGCGTGCCGACGTCTTCCAGCGCCGCCGCCAGCGCCCGCGCCGAATTGTCTTCCGGCGCACCGGCCGCCGGCGTGGTGAGTCCGTCGGTCAGCCAATAGACCTCCGCCGGCCGCTCGATGGCGGCGGCGCGCAGCGCCAGCGCCGCGGCGGCGCGGTCCACCGGCCAAGGCTTGGGCTCCAGCGCCTGGACTTCCTCCCGCGCCTCGCCGGCGGTCATCAGGCCGCTGATGCGCGCCGGGCTGCCGTCGGCAAGCGGCGCCGTCGTCAGCAGGACAATGGGACGGTTCTCGCGCTCGGCGCGCGCCAGCAGATTCAGGAGCGTGTCGCGGCGCGCCTGCCAGCGGTCGGCGGCGGCCCAGCCGTCGTCCACCACCAGCACCACCGTGCCCGAGCCCTCGAGGCGCGCGCCCGGGTTCAGGATCGGATTGGCGAGCGCCAGGATGACCAGAGTCGCGACGAACGCGCGCAGCAGCAGCAGCCACCACGGCGTCTTGGCCGGCTGCTCCTCGGCGGACTTCAGCCCGAACAGCAGGCGGATGGCGGGGAAGTCGACGCGCCGTGGCGATGGCGGCGTGATGCGCATCAGCCACAGCAGCACCGGCAGGGCGGCGAGCGCCGCCAGCACCCAGGGTGCGGCGAAGGCGAGGTTGCCGAGGATCAGCATGGATGATCCGGGCGATTACACCAGAAAATCGGCCAAAGGGTGGCCCCATGCTGCATCGGCTAGGCGTTTCCGGCCGAGAGGGTCTCGTACAGGGTCAACAGCGGCATCTGTGCGGGGCGGTCGGTGCGGTGCTGGGTGAAGGTCCAGCCGGCGGCGCGGGTCAGGTGCCGAAGGGCTTCGCGCTGGGCCGCGAGCTTGCCCAGGTATTGGTCGCGCAGTCCCTCGACCCGGCCGACTACTAGGCGGCCCTCGCCTTCGACCCCCTCGAATTCGGTGCGTCCCTCGTACGGCAGGTCCTCCTCGACCGGATCGAGCACCTGCAGCAGGTGGCCGCCGATGCCGCGCGCGGCGTAGCCGCGGATGATCTGCTCCATCTGCTCCGGAGGCGACAGGAAGTCGCCGATGAACACCGCCGTCGCGTAGCGGGGCAGCGGCTCGAGCGGCGGCAGGCTGGCGACCGGACGATCGGCGCGCGCGCGCGCCACCAGCGTCTCGGCGACGCGCGTCAGGGCGCCGCGGCC